>JASHQE010000279.1 GCA_030037705.1 Acidobacteriaceae bacterium
CATAAATAGGTTGAGTCATCTGATTGGATGATCCTCCGAATAGGAGGAATCACATGTTCAAAACCTTATATCGTTGTGCTCGCACGGCTGTGCGGCATGAGACTGGCCCAGCTGCACAGTCGCGGTTGGCTTACCTGGAACACCTGGCTTCAGGCGGGGCCACCCTGAACTGCCTGCGGGCAAATGCCGGCGTCCTGTACCGCGCCGCTGTATGCATGAATCTGGACGATACGAGTCTGGTGGAGCGCGCAGCAGTAGAGCGGGCCGCGACCGAGTGGGCGCACGGGAAGTTCCTCAACGCGATGGCATCCAGTCCGGAGCCGACAGAGAGGGAATTTCGTTACATCACTTGCCGTTGGCTGCGCTTCGCCAGGCGATTGCAAGAGCCGGCTCGCCCTCCAACTCCGCATCAGGCAGAAGCTCGCGTTGTCTTTATCGGTCAGCCATTCCAGAGTCGATCCATCGACGAAAGAGGTCCACTTTGTTTTTGGGCCAGGCACCATCGCACGGCATCGATCCGTCGTCGACGCACCTGAGAATCTCCGGCGCGTGCTTGCGCACATCGTTCAAAGACCATAGATCGAATACGAAGCTCATCGACTCCCGGTCCATTCTCCGGAATAGCGGCTTGATGTGCTGCGTGAAAGTCACCGGCTCATCTGGTCCCGGAATTGTGAGGGCCTGTTGGGCGTCCTCTGGCGGGGCCAACGCCGAGATTCTGGAACCAGGGGTCGCGTTGCAAGCCCACCACCACCGCGGAACGGGCATGTTTGGTGGTGGCATTGCATTCTGCTGAGAATTTTCCTTGCCGATACGCGAGCCCCATTCAAGGTAGGCAACAAATGCTGCGCGAAACTCCGGGTCGCTCGGCAGCTTGGCATCATCGGCGCTCTGGCATAGCATTCTTACCCACTGCGCTCGCTGTTCCTCAGTGATGCACTTGCCCACGTGCTGCGAGATCATGCGTGAGTACCCGCCGTATCGCTCAGAGTAAAACTTCGGTCCACCGAAGACCTCGCTTAACCAGGCAGCGACGCGTTCCGGGTGATCCGGCGACATCTTTGCGAACAGCGGGCCGACGAGTGAATCTTCCGGCACGTACTTGCTGTAGAAAATGCGCGTCATGCGCAGCAACGCCGGAAATCCGCCTGCCCACTCAAATAGCGTCGGTTCTTTCTCGGGAGAGGGTACAGGATCCGCGAACTTCATATACCAGTGCATACCGCTGCAAAATGGCTTGTTCTGGGAGTGCCCGCATCGGCAAAGGCTGAAATGCTCTCGCGAACAACCTTCGGCCCGAGGCACGTCATTGCCTTGTTCGTCGACAAGCAGGACGCCGCCTGTGATCCTGTACGGACCGTCCTTGGAAACTTCAATCGACGCCGGCCGAGGCTGATCGACTTGGTTGCGAGCTTCAATACCATCGATTGCGTAACTCAGGGCTCCTGACGGACATGCCCGGACTGCATGGATGATTTCGTCCAGTCTTCCGCCGCTCGGAGTAATGAACGGCTCTTGCCCGATGTGGAATACCGAGGCCAGCCGGTCGGTGCAGAATCCCGAGTGAGCACATGTGCCACGGTTGTCGAGGATCTCGATCTGCTGGCCCTCGTAGGTGTCGCGCTTGTCGGGAACTCTCTTCGCGTCTTTGGCGTCGGAGAAATTGGTCCTGGCGTGGGTGCCATCGCAATAGGGTTTGTTGGAAGATTGCCCGCAGCGGCACAAAGCCATTTGCGGCGTCAGAGGTAACTCCTCGCCAAGCCAGTTCCTGAAATCTGTCAGGTTCGAGACCCGATAAGGGCCGTTGAGCGAGACTTCAATTTGAGGGTGGGGCTCCGGTCGCCCAGATGTTAATTCGGTCATTGTCCGTCTCGATTCTGACTCCAGTCGATTTAGCCATTCACGAATGGATCGTCGAAGCCGAATCATGCAGTGCCACAGTCATTCGAATTGCCAGTCGTGCCAGCGCAGCGATGGTCACGAGTCGCCACTCACGGGCGGTTGGACCTGGCAGGCAATCCCGCGACGCGACCTCATTAAGCCAGTCTTCTGCCGATAACCGTGCCTCCTCTGCTCCGAACATCTCGCTCACGGCCCTCGTGAATGCCACGAATTCGCGTTCCGCTATTCCCATCAGATCGTTGCAATCCCGGTCGTGATCCTCTGTATGCTCATTCGAGAGTGTCGGTTGGAATTCACGCATTGCAGTTCTCGGCTCTGTGGGCTCGGGATGGACCTCGCACGGACGGAGTCCCTTACTGTTGAGCTTTCAATTGCGGAATCAGGTCGTGGCTAGACACCACCAGGACCTCGCCTGTCGATTGCAGTGCGTCAATCGAGCGGCGGTGCAATTCCTCTGTCCGAGAACCGCAAAGATCGGCGACTACGACCGGTATGTAATTCAGGTCGAGGGCGTGCCGCACCGAAGGCTCGATTCCGACTTCAAGGGCGATCCCGGCAATGGCGATCGCCTGCATTCCCAAATCGCGAAGAGCGATGTTCAGATACGTCCCTTCAAAGGCAGACATCGTGATTTTGTCTATAACAACTTCAGTCTCAAGCGGTCGGAGTGGCGGCGCGATTTGTGTGATTTCGGATGAAGGAAGAAATGCCGGTTTCGTCTTGAGCGGATCTTCTTGTCGCTGCCAAATCATCGCCCTGCGAAGCTGACCAACTCCAGCGCTTTGATGCGATAGAGAAACGTGGCGCGTGTAGAAAATCCTGTAACCCACTGCGCGCGCCGCCGCCAGAAGCGTTTGGCAGCCTTTAACGATCTGATCACCGTTGCCGACTTGCGAGACAATTCCTACCTGCATGTCATAGATGAGGATCGCCATGCGGCCCGGCCGGCAGATATCTGGAAGGCTTGTCGGAATATCCAGTCTGTAAGCTGTTGTCATGGGAGATCCTTTATGCTCGCCAGGGATTCAGATCTTGTACGATCAAACGGCGGCTCAATGTCAATCTCACGCCGGAAGAGCGTTTCGATGGGTAGCGGAATCTGTAGCGCGATAAAACTCCACTCCAGGAAACCTGCTTTGCTCAGTGGAAAGTCATCGGTATACATTTTCGCCGTCTCCACGTCCGCCACTTCGAAAACAATGACCACCCCGAGCTCGTCGGCTCGCGCATAGTTCTCGCGAACGATACCGGCTTTCCACAGACGCCAGACGTTAGAAACTTCGGCGTCCAGGTACGGTTGGATCGTCTCAAGCGTGACACCGTCCCGGAATTTGTCAAAAGCAATGATGCGCATGTCTCTCCTCGATACGCAGCTAACTTGCGCTATACGCCCAACGCCTCGATTACCAGCCGCGCCACCGCGAACGCCGAATACTGCTGCTGGCCCGTGATCAGATTTCCGTCGCGGACAGCATGAGCCTTGAACCGGCCGGAAACGATGAAGTTCGTATTCGGTATCTTCTTGGCCTCGTCCTCGATCCGGAACGGCTGCATGCGCTGGCCGACGAAGTCATCTGCATAGTCCTCTTCCGAATTTGCAAATCCGGTCCAGGTCTTGCCTGTCACAAGAGGCTTCCCATCCACCTTGGCCTTCAATAAAAGGCACGTGCCGTGGCAAAGGACGGCGGTAATCTTCCCCGCCTTATAAAATTCCGCGACAAGTTTGTGTACGCGGTCGTTATCGTAAAACGTGTACATCGGCCCTTGGCCGCCGACGAACAGAATCGCATCGTAGTCGTTCACTGTAATCTCGCCAATGGATTTGGAATTCTCAATCAGTGCAAGATGTTGTGGCGAGTTCATGAATCCGAGAGAAATGAGGTCGCCGGCCATCAGTTTCCCGTCGTCGTGCGGATCACTCCAGTCATCGGCTTTCAGCGTGCCTCCATCGGGGCTACAGATATCTACCTGGTAGCCGTGGTCGATGAACTCCAGGTAGGGATGAGTCAACTCGGCCCACCAGAAACCGATGGCCCACCCGGTTTGCTTGGAGACAAATGGATTCGAAGCTACGATTGCTACTCGCTTCGGCTTGTCGGGATTGGAAATATCGATAGATGCACTCATTGCTTGCTTCTCGCTCCTTGTTAGCTACTTAGATGTTGTCGTCGAGCAGACTTGGGCCCGCGTTCATTCGCGCTCAAGAATCCTAGCTAAGAGGTTCACCGGACTCCTGTGAAGTGGTGCGTGACTTTGCCGTCCTTCAATACAAATGCGTCATAGACCTTTGCTATACCCAGGGCCGTTCGCAACGTCGCCTCAAGCAGGATGCCTTCATCGGTCTCAGAAAATGCGTCAAGAGAGAGTACCTCGATCTTGGCAAGCATCGTTACGTAAGCGCGGAAGTGGAGCTTGAGGGCTTCTTGTCCCCGCACGACGTTTGCTGTCGAAATCAGGACCGCGTTCGGATCGTAGTGTCTGTCAATCAACTCATCCGTCTTTCCCTGCTGGAGCAGGGAAACCTGTTCGTCAAAAAACCGGCGACCAAGACCAACCAGAGACTTGCTTTTTTTCTTCATCACGCCGTGTCCTCCCGGCGGATCGTCGTTCACGCAAGTGATTGTGCGGAGTTTTGATGGTTCTAACAAGGCAGGTCGTTATGCTGGTATCGGGACTACCAGGTTCCCGCATTCAATCTGCGGGAAGGCCGGCTCTTCATCCCTGACAGCGATGGGCGCGGATGGGCTAGCCTCAGGTCCCGTGCTTCCGCCGCTCCAAAATGTGCTTCCCGTCGAATGGTTATCGAAAAGATGGCCGTGTGTGTAACGACGTCACTAACCGCCACGCCATAGAAGTAGCCTTGGCCCCAATTCCATCCAGCGTGTACGCCTAACTACCTGGATCAATTCACGACTCGGCAGCGTCAATGTCGTGACGTGTTCAAGCGCCGAGGCATACCAGAGATTGGTGAAACCGAGTATCTCCTTCAGTTAGAATTTTCACGAGCGACAGACCAGGATCTATTGAATCTCTTCCGGCGAGGCGAATCCGAACAGCTTGAATTCAAGCGAAGCTCGACTCTGATTCCGGGGACTGCTGAGATCCTTTGCACCTTTTTGCATGGAGAAGTGGACAGGTACTGACCTGGGTCCTGCCGGATGGTTCAAGCGTAGGCCAAACGATTGGAGCGCAATGCGACAACAGAGTAGAAATTTTATGGAGGGGTTCTGTCAAACCGTGCCCTTCCTGCGAAGCATCCTGGCAGGAATCATTCTCACGTGCGGTGTGTTCCAAACAGGCCTTATCGTGCACGGACAAACACCAGCGAATTCATCCCCGCTAATGGTCGTCGGAAACGGCTTTGAACTCAATGGAAAGCCATTCCGGATTGTCTCCGGCGAGATGGAATATGCACGCATCCCACGCGCGGATTGGCGCGATCGATTGCGCAAGGCGCGGGCAATGGGGTTGAACGCGGTGACGGTGTATGTCTTCTGGAACCTGCATGAGCCGCGGCCCGGCGTCTACGATTTCTCAGGACAAAACGACGTAGCCGAGTATGTACGCGAGGCGCAACAGGAAGGACTGTATGTCATTCTTCGTCCCGGTCCATATGTATGCGCGGAATGGGATCTGGGCGGGTATCCCGCGTGGCTGCTCAAGGACCACACCATGGAGCTGCGCAGCGCGCAGCCGCAGTTTATGCAGGCCGCGGCGCGGTGGCTCGATCGCTTGGGACAAGAGCTGGCACCTTTACAAGCCAGCCGCGGCGGTCCGATCCTTGCTGTTCAGGTGGAGAACGAATACGGATCCTTCGGAAACGATCATGCCTACGTCGAGCAAATGCATCAGCTCCTGTTGCATGCAGGCTTCACAGGCTCGCTGTTGTATACGGCGGATGGCGCCGATGTGCTGAGCCGAGGCAGTTTGCCCGGGCTCCTGGCCGCCGTCGATTTCGGGACCGGCGATGCGGCCCGCTCCATCGAGTTGCTCAAAAAATTCCGGCCCGGCGCGCCGGTCTTTGTCGCGGAATATTGGGATGGATGGTTCGATCACTGGGGAGAAAAACATCACACCCTTGATGCAGCTACTCAGGAAACAGAAATCCAGTCGATTCTGAGTCAGGGTGCGTCCATCAGTTTGTATATGGAGCATGGCGGAACATCCTTCGGCTGGATGAATGGCGCCAATAACGACAACAATGGCTATCAGCCGGATGTTTCGAGCTACGACTATGACGCGCCACTGGACGAATCGGGCCGACCGCGGCCGAAGTATTTTCGCCTTCGTGAGATCATCGCGGAGGAGACACACACCACACCGCCTCCGGTTCCATCATCGGCTCCGCTGATCACTCTGGCGCCCATCAAACTGGAGCGATCGCTATCGCTTTGGAATACTCTCCCACGGCCCATACCTTCCAGCGATCCGCTTTCAATGGAAGATGTGGATCAGGCCTGGGGATACATCCTGTACCGGACGCAGATCAGCGGCTCAGGACCGGGAACTCTCGCAGTTCAGGAATTGCATAGCTATGCCCGCGTGTATCTTGAGGGCAAGCTCGTAGGCACTCTCGACCGCCGGCTGGGACAATTGAGTCTGCCGGTGACGGTTTCGGGGAAACAGCGGCTGGACATCCTGGTGGAAAATTCGGGGCGGGTCAACTTCACACCCGCAATTCGCGGAGAGCGCGCAGGGATTCTTGGCGAGGTAACCTTTGCGGGCGTTCCACTGACCGGATGGGAAATTTATCGTCTGCCGTTCGTGCCCCCACCGGACCGGGGCTACAGCAGACTGCCTTGCAGCGGTCCCTGCCTCTACCGCGCCGAGTTCTCGGTCGATCACCCCGGCGACACGTTCCTGAACACGCAACGGCTCAGCAAAGGAGTCATCTGGGTGAACGGCCATCTTCTAGGCCGGTTCTGGAATGTCGGTCCAATGGGTAGCCTTTTTCTGCCTGGGGCTTGGTTGCAGACAGGACGCAATCAGATCACTGTACTGGACCTGGATGGAGGATCCAATCTGTTCATCGAGGGACAGGACCATCCAACGATCTTTGACCCACAGCCGAAGCACTCGAACGAAAGTGGAGAGTGATTCGGAGCTAGCCCGCCATTCCGTGCACGGCATATTTGGAGAGTCATTGCAGAGTGAGCGTCGTGACGCTGCGAGCACCGGCGGCGATGCGTATCAGGATGACAGGGCCGAAGCGGTCGGTAGTCTGTGTCCAACTTTGGCCGGGTGCGGCAGCTAATGAAGTGGTGAGGGCGAGCGCCTTGCCATTGAGCAGCACGCGATGTGCGCTGGCTTGGATGCGGAGCAGATAAGTGCGTAGTGGGCCGCTATAGCTGCCCGTGGCCGCATCCAGCGTGATGAATATGGTCTTTCCGCTGCGCTGCGCCGTGACGACCTGCTGCAGGTAGTCGCCCTTCTCGTAGTCGTATGTTGTGCCGTCATCTTCATATGCCGTGAAGCTGGCAACAGCAGGCGCGGGAAACACATCAAGCGTGATCTCCTTGACAGGATGCTGACCTACATACTGTTCCACCGGCTGCGTTGCCAGGATGGAGCCGGCACGGACGAAGAGCGGAATATCCTGCCACGTCTTTGCGTCCACCGGGATGACCATGTTCTGCGTCCCCGCATAACGTTTGCCCGTCGCGTAGCTGAACCACTCTCCCGGCGGCAGATAGATGTTCTTGCTCGGGGCGTCTTTCGTCACAACTGGAGCCGCGAGCAGCGCGTCGCCGAACATCCACTCTGTTTCTTGGGTGGCAGAGCCGGGATCATCAGGGAACTGCCAGTAGAGCGGGCGCACCAGGCCCACCTGTCCCTCGCTGGTTAGCCGCTCATAGGAATAGATGTAGGGCAACAGATGATAGCGCAGATCGATAGCCTTCTTCGCCGCAGCCTCGGCGACGGGCCCGTAGACCCATGGCTGCCGCTTTTCATTGAAGTCGCCATGCACGCGCATGATGGGCACGAACGCGGCAAACTCCATCCAGCGTGCGTAGTTCTCCGGGCTGGGATGACCGGAGAAGCCGCCTGTATCCATGCTCCAGTGGAATTCGCCTGTATCCAGAGCGGCCAGCATACGGCGGCGCTGGAAGGCCATGCTGGCAAAACCCGTGTCGATGTCGCCCGACCAGCCCGCGTACCCGTAGCGGCTCGCTCCGAGGTAGAAGCTGCGATTGATAGACCAGACACGCAGGTTGGAGTCCGCGCGTTGCCCCTCGTAGAGCATGCGGCCCATGTTGAGGAACTGGAAGTTGTTGAAGATCGTTTCGCCGGAGAGATCGGCCTCGTCGTTCCACCAGGCCACCATGCCTGCGCGGAATGCGGGCAGCAGATGCTGCCAGTACCAGGCACGGGTGGTCGGGTTGTTGAAATCGAGATCGCGCGCCATGCGGCGCGAGAAGTAGTCCGGCATCTCCGGTTCGCCTGGATACCAGAGATTGTGTGCGGTTGCGTAGGCAGCGGCCTCGGTGGGCTGGCTGGGACTGCCCGCTACGGTGAGCAGGATGCGCGGCTTGAGGATGCCAGCGAGTTTTATGCCCTCTGCCGCAAGGCGCTTGGCAAAGATGCCGGAGGCACCGTCAGGAAACTTGCAGGGGGCCGCATTGCCCGCACCATACGTGGAGTTCCAGCGCCACTCGCCATAGTTGTCTTCGCCCCAGGCCTTCCAGTCAAAGTCTAAAATGAAGCCATCGAGCGGAATCTGCTTGCGGCGATAAGTGGCGATGATGCGCTCCACCTCATCCTGCGTGGAACCCCACTGGCTGTTGAGGAAGCCAAGGGTCCACTCGGGCGGCAGCGGCGGAGGGCCGACCAGCCGGGAGAGCGAAGCCATGGTCTCCAGCGGTGCGCCGGCGAAGACGAAGTATTCCACGTCGGGGCGCGAGTCGTGCGCAAAGGTGAGGTTGCCGGAGTCATTGGTGAACTCGCCGCCATCGGAATCAACGAGCAGGCCATAGCGCGCAGAAAAGACGAAGGGCGCGCCGCTATCGCCCTGCACGCCGGCGGCTACCTTGCCGCCCTGGTCGCGCGTGAGGCCGATCAAAGTATCTTCGCGGTTCAGGCCATGAATGCCGTAGAGCGTGCCGCCTGCTGCATACTGCAGAGTGACACTGCTCTGACGCGCCTCGGCAATCGGGTCGGCGCTGTGCAGCAGCTCGCGGCCGGCTGCGTCCTCAAACCTGATTGCGTAAGGAGAGCTCTCTTCTACCAGCACGGAGATACCGGGCGCGGAGAGACTGCAGATCCCGTTCTGCTCGGACTCATGGAAGGATGCAGGCGCGTGCAGCGAGGGATGCGGGTCCATCACCAGCGTGCGCGGTGTGGATTGACTGTCGGGACGCACATGCACGCGGGCCACGCGGTCTTCGAGGATCTGCACGTCGAGCAGCGACGAGCCGGAGGTGATCTCGATGCCCTCAGGCAGCGACGTAACGTGCGCGCACTGAGCAAAGGCCGGAACGCATGTGGCTAGCAGCGCAGCGGTGAAGAGCGAGATACATTTGCTTTCTACAGGGAGAGAATCAATCCAATTGCGCGGGTGTGTCATGCCTATCCTTTTGTGGATCTCTGATTTCGATATGGGTGCGATGGGCCGAAGCGGCTCACTGCGGTCGTCCGCTCGAAGGTTGGTGCCAGCGAAGAGTTAGTTTAGCGCAGCGAATTCCACCCGATGTGCGAAATGCACGCGAACACGGGGCGAGATTCGATTCACAGGAGAGGATTTTTGCGACCAACAACCTGCCGTTGCCGGCCATCGAGAAATGGGATATGATGAGGGAACTTTATGGTATCGGTTCCATACGGTAACGACAGCAACAGGCTGAAACTGAATTCGAATCTGCTCAAGGGGAGTGCCCCGAGACAAAGCGGCTCAGCCTGGAGCCGCTCCAGGAGCAATCGCGGACATAGCATCGCTCGATTTCAATTTGTACCGCGCTCTCGAAATCATGCGGGGT
>JASHQE010000280.1 GCA_030037705.1 Acidobacteriaceae bacterium
CTGTGCTGACGGTATCGGTGGGTTGCTCTGTCGCAGGCGACGCGAGGATGAGGTCATACTGGCGGCCGGTCTCAAAGGGGAGAAAAACAAGACCGGGAATGGCCGAGAGCTGCGCCGTGATCTCGTCGGCGAGGCCATGCGTGGCGACGCGCAGGTTGTCAAAACGATGCGGCGTGGGATCGACCACCCAGATTTGCCGCGTATGTGCCGCGGATGCGTTGTTCGAGAGAGCGAAATGCGTTGTCCACACGCCTTCGCGCTCGAGCTTGGGGCTGAAGGCGTTTCTCTGAACCAGGTACGATAATTGATCCGCTACGAACGCGGGTGTGTCATATGTATCGATCGCATGGCTTACATTCGCGGGATCCGTCATGGAAAAAGTGAGCTTGCCTTCGACAGGGTGATTTGAATCATTGAGCAGATAGAGATCGAAGTTGATCTGTGTACCGAGTGCGGCAACGAGCGCCTTTTGTTTAGCTACAGGACGAATCGGCAGCAGCGCAGTACGAATGGGATCGGGATTCGATTTCAAATCGCGGAAGTTGTCGACGAGACCGGAGTGGTTTTCCATCGCTGTCGATTCCCAGCCGCTGATCGTCGAGTAGTCATTTGCGTCGCAGATGCGGATGTTTTCGAGAAACTGCTCCCAGGACTCATACGCGCGCCGGCCGATGGATTGAAAGAGATCGCTCGCGGTCGGGAAGGCTTTGCGAAATCCCCACGTATCGAGAAAGGTTTCATACGCGCGGAGAATCTCCTCATGGTCGGCGAGGTCATAACTTTTCCCGCCATGTTTCTTAATCTGCTCGACGAGCTGCGCATGATCATCGATCGACGCAGCGCCCTTCATCTCGCCCCACTCGACGATTTCGGTCTTGTCGATCGAGTGATACAGAAAATCATTCGCGTCCATATAATGCGCATCTTGCCACACATCGGAGGGTTGGCCCTGGTGCTCGTCCCACCAGCCGCCCGCACCGCCTTCAGCCGAAGTGCGCAGATGATCGCTGTAGGGCTCGATCCAGGCCTGCGCAGCGCGCGAGGCAAAGCCGTCATTGGCGACAATCGTCCGGCTCGGGTCTTCTGCGTGCATCAGGCGCAGAATGCGAGCAAGGTTGGGATTGTTCAGGTCGGGCCGCGCTTCATTCTGCAGGATGTACTCGATCACCGAGGGATGGCTGCGATAGGCGCGAATCATGCCGGCGATCTTGGCTTCCATGTAACGATTTGCAAAGTCGGGCGGCGCATCGGCGCGGCCCACTGCCTGATAACCGCCGCCGGGTTCGAGGGCGCGCAGCAGTCCGCGGCGGTCCTGAAGGGCGAGCACCTCTTCTTTGGCAAGATTGCGATGAAAGTTGAGGCAGTTGAGATTGAAGTGCTTGGCGACCGTGACCTCTTTTTCTGCCAGCTCCGGTGTAGGCCACAGGCCGTTGAGCGCCCAGTAGCCCCAGGAGATGGCCGTGTAGATGCGCACGCGGCGGCCGTTCAAGCGAAAGAGCGCATTCGTGCCGATGCCTTCGGGAGCGAACCAGCGAAAACCGAAATCGACGCTGCGCGCCGCGTGACCCGCGCCGCTCGTCCATCGCGCGGTCATGCGATAGAGATGCGGTGTATCGAGATCCCAGGGGTGCGCCGTGAGACAGGTGATCTCGGAGTGGAAGGTTGCGGTCTGATTGCCTTCGAGCGGCGCGGGAATCTCACTGTGCGCAAGCTCGCGATTCGTTGCGGGATCGATCACGGCAAAGTGCAGGCGACCGTCGGGAGCTGCCGCGCCGGAGTTTTCGATCTCAGCGTGCACGGTGACGCGGCGCAGATCGGGCGTATTCAGTACCCAGCTATCGCGGATGCGCGTTGAACCATGCGCGCTGAGCGTGAGCGCGCGGTCGAGACCGCCAAAGCCATGACTCTTCTGGAAGCTCGCATGACCCCATGTGATCCGGCTTCCATCGACCCAGTCGAGACGGCCGCCGGGATTGGTGATGCGGATGGCAAGCTGATTCACTTCGCCGGGCCGCGCAGCCGTCGTTACCTCGCACTCAAAAGGAAGCTCCTCAAGAATCGAATAGCCAACCAGCTTCTGATTGAGATAAACTTCGGCGCGCTGGCGCGCGCCGCGAACGTGCAGAAAGATGCGCTTGCCCTGGAAGGATGCGGGAATATCGAGCGCTCGCCACCACCATGAGACGCCATAGTAGGCGCCATTCTTCACCTCATCATCCGTCGTCTCGAAACGGTATTCGTCCTGATAGGGGCGCATTCCCTGCAAACCCCAGAAGTACTGCTCCACAGTCGTGGGCAGCGTGATGGGAATGCCAAGCGCAGCGTCGAGCGCTTGCCAGCCGCCGGTGGGTGGATTCACCGGTAGCGCATCGAGACGGGCGTCTTCGGGCAGGTAGATTGCATCGTCCTTCCACGCAGCCTGCTGATCGGGCCAGAGCCTCCAGCCAGCGTCGGGAATGAGGAGCGTCTCTTCATCGTGAGAAGCAGCCGATGCAACGGGCTGCTCTACGGCAGCAAACGGAAGATGGCTCGCGACGAGCGCGGCTGCCGAGCCCTGGAGAAATCTTCTGCGATCGAATACCGAGGCCGCGTCGCTTCCCACTTTTCTTCTCGTTTTGAATGAGATTCGTGGCCAGGACAAGGTCTGACCACCACGAGCGAGTATAGCAGTGCGACAGGCGGAAAGGATGGGGCACGGAGACCAAGGTATTAGGCTGTATCGACATATAAACATGGTTAAAAATCAGCGGATTCTCAATCATTACGGTGCCAGACATGGCGAACCGCAGATCCCCTTCGACTTCGCTCAGGGCAGGCTTTCGACTCTCCGCCGCGGCGGACCGCGGCGGACTCCGCTCAGGATGACAGCAGTAATTTATGTTGCGAACTTTAGAGGCAGGGTATTAGCGGCAGAGCCATCCGCCATCGACGGCAAGCACATGACCATGCACGTAATTGCTGGCGTCTGAGGCGAGAAAGACAGCAGCGCCGGCGAGATCGGAAGGCTGTCCCCAGCGGCTTATCGGAATTCTTTCGAGAATAGAAACTGCGCGCACCGGATCGGCGCGCAAGGGCGCAGTGTTATCGGTGGCCATGTAGCCGGGCGCGATGGCGTTCACATTGATACCCTTCGACGCCCACTCGTTGGCCAGCGCTTTGGTGAGCTGCGCGACCGCGCCCTTCGATGCAACGTAACTTGCGATGAGAAAGCCGCCCTGGAAGGACATCATCGAAGCCGTGTTGACGATCTTGCCGCGGCCTCGAGCGAGCATCCTGCGTCCGGCGTACTGGCTGAGAAACCAGACGGCGTTGAGGTTGATGTCGATCACCTCATCCCAATACTCCTCTGGATGTGCTTCTGCGGGAGCGCGGCGGATGGTCCCGGCATTGTTGAAGAGAATGTCAATGGAGCCGAAGGCTTGTTCCGTATCATCCACCAACATGCGGCAGACAGCTTTGTCGCGCACGTCGCCGCAACGAATCATGGAACGGACGCCTGTCTTCGCGATCTCCTCGATCACCGCGTCCTGCACCTTATCGTAGTTGTGCAGCGTGACGTTCGCGCCTGCCTGCGCGAGAGCGATGGCGATGCCCGAGCCGAGTCCCTGGCCTGAGCCGGTGACTAACGCGTTCTTACCCTTCAGGCTGAAGAGATCGAGGACGGGCATGGGTGGCTGTTCCTTTATCGGAATGATTGTATAGAGCCCGCAACGAGTATGTCGCCGCGATCACGGAACGAACGGCGGGCGTTGCGGCAGGCGAGACCTTGTATTTGCAAAATTTCCGCGGGGGTGTTTCAATCGAAAGCATTGAAACAGGGGTGCTCCGCAAGGTGCGGGGCTGAGAAATACCCTCGAACCCGATCCGGATAATACCGGCGTGGGAAGTTTTCGAAGCCGAGCGGCAATTCTTCTTCGCAGTGCAGCTTACGCTCCTTTGTTTCAGATGGCACGAAGCACGAGGAGTGTATGTACGCAGCCGCAGCCAGTATCCTTCCGATCCATCGAATTTCAATTCGCAGTTTTTCCGTCGCGCTCAGTGCTGGCGTAGTGGCTGCGACTTGCCTTTGCGCCCAAACGACTCCGCCTGCGCAAACGCCGGCCAAACCGGCTCCACAATCGAGCGCCCGGAACCAGAGCATCGCTCCAGTGAGCACGACGGTGGTGGTGCATGGTGGGGAGCAGGGCAATTATCTTCCGGAAAACGTTACGTTGGGCACGCTGGAAGGCGCGCCGCTCAAAGAGGTGCCGCTCTCGATTACGGTGGTTCCGCGCGATCTTCTGAATGATCAGATTGCGCGGCTGCTCTCGGACGTAGTGAAGAATGACGCTTCGATTGGCGACGACTATGTTCCGGTGGGCTATTACGGCGTCTACCAGATTCGCGGTTTTCCCATCGACCTGGCCACCGGGCTCGAGATCAATGGCATGACGATTGCCGGCGAGCAGGATGTGCCGCTCGAAAATAAGGAGCGGGTCGAGCTTCTAAAAGGCATTGCCGGCGTGGAGAGCGGAGTGGCTGCGGCGGGCGGACTGATTGACTATGTGACCAAGCGGCCTGCTGCGATCGCAGCGCTCGATTTCGCTACCGATCAGCGTGGAACTGCATATGGAGCTACGGACCTGGGCCGGTTCTTCGGCAGCGCCAAGCAAGTAGGCGCGCGCGTGAACCTCGCAGGAGAAAGAATCGTCCCCTACATGAACGACACGGAGGGCTGGCGCGCCGTGGGCGCCGGCGCGGCCGACTGGAAGCTGAACTCCAAAGCGATTCTCGAAGGAGATTTTGAATACCAGCATAAAGTAGAGCGCGACGGCAGTGGCTATCAGTTGCTGGGCGGAACGGTGGTTCCGGACATCCATCGCATCTATCCATCGACAATGCTGGGCGATCAGCCGTGGGGTCCTCCCGATACGTACGACACCTTCAATACCGGCGCGCGGCTGAACTACAATCTACCGCGCAACTGGCTCGCATTCGCCGCGGCGAGTTTGAGTCATTCGCTCATCCAGGACAATGTGATTTATGCATACGGGGCGGCCTTTGATCCCAACACCGGCGCTGTTGCTTGTCCCAATGCACCGGATGCGCCTGCTTACTTCTTCTGCCCGGATGGGACCTACGGAATTTATGACTACCGCGATCCCGGTGAGTTGCGCATCGATGCCGAGGCGGAGGCGATGGTCACGGGCCGCATCCATACCGGAGTGATCACGCACGATGTTACGGCCGGTGGCGTGCTGTTCCTGCGCAGCGTGCAGCAGCCCGGAGCGCCCCCGGCGAACGCGCCGGCCACAGTGCAGGATGGCGCGGTGTACACCTATGTTGGCTCGGAGAACATTTACCAGCCGATTGCGCCGGTGGGCATCGAGAGCCCGCTTGAAACGGCAGGCCCACGCACGTTGTGGGAAGATAGCCACCAATCCTCCGGCGTCATTCAGGATCGCGTCCATCTTCCCGGACGCATTCAACTCATCGCCGGCGGCCGATATGACTCATTGCACGATCACAACTATTCGCTCACGGCTACCGATCCGACGATGCCTCCTGCGCTTACCGACAAGCTCATCTGGCTGCCGCAATACGCGGTCGTGTTGAATCCGCGCGAGGACCTGACGCTCTATGGCAATTACGGCGTGCTGCTCTCACTGGGCCCGCAAGGTCCTTGGTGGGTGGATAACGCGAATCAGTTTCTTGCGCCTTACAACACGCGACAAGTGGAGGTTGGCGCAAAGTACGAACCGGGGCAGAGGATTCTCCTCACCGGCGCACTCTTCCATATGCGGCAGCCGTTCTTCTATCCCAAGGTGATTCAAGCGCCGGATAGCTTTTGCCCGGCAACGGTTTTCAATGCGCCGGGCGACTTGTGCTTTGAGTCGGAAGGGCGCGAGACGCACAACGGCATCGAACTGAACGCGGAGGGTAAAGCCGCAAACTGGCTTCGGCTGAGCGGTTCGGCTGCGGCGATGCACGCCGTCTCCGACGAGACAGGCACGCCGTCGTTCGACGGGAAGCAGGTAATCAATCTGCCGCATCTGCGGACAACGCTGTTTGCCGATCTGTCGCTGCCGCGCATGAATAACCTGCACCTGATGCCCGGCTGGAGTTATACCGGGCGCAAAGAGGCGACCCGCGACGACCAGGTGAGCGTGCCGAGTTACAACCTCTTCAATCTGGGGCTGCGGTATACGCCCGGCGGCGAGCAGGGACGCGTGACCTTCCGGCTCTATGCCGACAACATTGCCAACAAGCGTTATTGGAGCGATACCGGCGCCAGTTACGGCGACACATTTCTCTGGCTGGGCGCGCCCACAACGGTGCGGCTGTCTGCCCATTACGTGTTCTAGATTTTGCCGAAGACAGGAACAGAAAATTGATGAGCGCAACAGGAAATACGCACGGCATGGATGGCAAACTGGTCACACCCGACTGGCCGCCGCTCACGGTCGATGAGGTCCGCGACCTGCTCAAAGGGTTTCCCGGGGTGGGCGAGGTGAAAGAAATTCTGTCCATCAGTCCGCGGCCGCTTTCGTCGGCCAGCATGGTGCAGACGATGGGTAGCCGGGTCTTTGTGAAACGCCATGCTCGCAGCGTGCGTGACCGTGAGGGGCTGCTCGAAGAACATCGATTTTTGAAGCATCTTCTGGCTCACGGAGCTTCGGTGCCGCGCGTGCTGGCTTCCGCCGCAGGTGAAACGGCGATTGAGAACGGCGGCTGGGCTTATGAGGTGCATGAATCGGCGCAAGGCATCGATCTATACGAAGACGCAATTTCCTGGACACCGTTTCATTGCCTGCATCATGCATACGCCGCAGGCGGGGCGCTGGCGCAGTTGCATCGGGCGGCGCAAGGATTCGCCGCGCCACGCCGCAAGATGCAGCCTATCGTAGCCAGCTTTACCATTTTTGCCGCCGCCGATCCGGCTGCGGAGATGAAACGCTATTTGTTTGCCCGGCCCACGCTTGCGGAGAGCGGCGCGGTGCGCGCGTGCGCGGAGCAGGCTCTCAACTTGCTTGCGCCGTTTCATGCAGAACTTGCGCCGTTGCTGCCCAAGCTTGCGCCGCTGTGGACCCACAACGATTTGCATGCCTCGAACCTTTTCTGGAGCAATACGGGTGATGATGCAAATGTGGCGGCGATCGTGGACTTCGGGCTCGCCGATCGCACGAATGCGGTGCACGACCTGGCCCATGCGATCGAGCGCAACATTGTCGAGTGGCTCGTGCTGGTGGGAAATCCATCGCAGCCCGACGATGTGCCCGTGCACCTGGATCATTTGGAAGCGCTGCTCGAGGGATATGAATCGGTGCGTCCACTTTCCGATGCAGAAGCCGCCGCGCTCGCGCCGATGACGGCTCTGTGCCACGCGGAGTTTGCGCTCTCCGAGGCGGATTATTTCCTCAGCGTGTTGCGTTCGGATGAGCGTGCCGTGATGGCTTACGATGGATGGCTCGTGGGCCATGCCCGCTGGTTTCATAGCGCGGCTGGACGCAAATTGCTCGATGGACTGCGGCGTTGGGCCGATACGCATGTGGAGGCAGTGCGATGAGCGCGGCGTGGTTAGTACGCTATGTCACCGGGCACTGGGTGGAAATCGCGGGGATGATAACCACGGTGCTCGGCATCTGGCTGACGACCAAGCGCCTGCTGATCTGCTGGCCGATTACGCTGGCCGCGGATTTTCTGTATCTCGCGGTGTTTTATCACGCCCGTTTGTTTTCCGACGCGCTGCTTCAGGCTTTCTTTGTGGTATTCACTCTGTATGGCTGGTGGCACTGGTGGCGCGGCGTGTTGGAGGAAGGCGATGTCCGCGTAGAACCGCTCAGCGCACGCGGCTGGATCGCAGGACTCGCCGCCGGCGCAGTCGGCGCAGCCGTGCTGGGCTGGATGATGACGCGCGTGGGCGCGGCGTTGCCACATCTCGATGCCGCGCTCACAAGTTACAGCCTGGTGGCGAGCTGGTGGGGAGCGCGCAAACACATCGCCAACTGGTGGTTGTGGATTGTGGTAGACGCGGTCTACGTTGGAGAGTATCTCTACAAGGACCTGCAGGCAACCGCGGTGCTGTACGCGGGCCTCATTCTGCTTGCCGCCCTGGGACTGCGTGACTGGCGGCGCGCAGCGGAGCTTCAGATTGCCGCCTGAACCACATTGCGTAGCGGCTCGCCATTTATATAGCGGCGCAGCTCTTCGGCGGCAATACGCACACCGTTAGCCGCAAACTGTGGACTCGATGCGGCGATGTGCGGAGTGATGAGCAGGTTCGGACAGCTCCATAGTGGGTGATCTTCGGGCAAGGGCTCGGGATCGGTAACGTCGAGCGCGGCGCGCACTCTGCCGGTGCGTAGAGCTTCCACTAGCGCGTCGGTATTCACCACCGGGCCGCGGGCCGCATTCACCAGCAGCGCACCCTGCTGCATGAGAGCGAGTTGCGGTGCGTCGATGAGCCAGCGGCTTTCTGCAGTTGAAGGAACGATAAGTACGACAACTTCTGCCTGCGGCAACAGGATGTCGAGTTCGCTTACCGGATAAACCATGGGCGCGGTGCGCGCGGTACGGGCCACGCGCAGCAGTTCGACGCGAAACGGCGCAAGCATACGTTCAATTTCTTTGCCAATTGCGCCGTAGCCAACAAGCAGGACCGTCTTGCCGGCCAGCTCTTCCAGCATGACTGGCGGATAGATGGGCCGCGTATCGCCGGTGATCTTTGCATAGCATCCGCCGGCCTCAAAACGGCGCTTCCATATACCGGAGCGCTGAATGTCGAGATAAAGCGGAAAATACTTCAGCATGGCAAAGATCGCGGCGATCGTCCACTCGGCCGTCGCAATATTGTGCGCGCCATGTGCGTTACAGACGGTGACGTGTGGGCCAACCAGCGGCGGAATCCATTCCGTACCCGCCAGCATTGAAATCACCAGCTTCACGCCGCGCAGATGCGGCCACGCGCGCACGGCCCGCATCGTGTAAGGATCGGGAATCCAAACATCGACATCGAGATCGTGATCCAGCTTTTCGGAAACCGGAATCAGCTCGATTTCAGAGGGAAAATCGCGCAGCAATTCAGGGGATAAGGTGGATGGATAGGCGACTCGCAGCATAGCATGATGACTCAATTCAGATTCTATAGACAGGTACTCTAACCCGGTAAGGTTTCTCTTTTATGCCGCTTGGTTTGCTTAATCGCGTACATGGCGGCATCCGCGGCGCTCAGCAGGCCGTCGCGGGTGGTTCCGTCCGCGGGATAAATCGCGATCCCGATGCTTGCGGTCCCGCGCACCGTATGGCCTTCGCAGGTGAAGGGCCGCTCAAAGCAGTGCTCCAGGCGCAGGGTAATCTCGTCCACGTCGGCGCGGCTGCGTACATGAGGCAGAATGACGGCAAACTCGTCGCCGCCCAGCCGCGCCAGAACGTCGCCCGGGCGCAGTTGACTCTTCATGCGCAGGGCCACTTCCTGCAAGTAGAGATCTCCGGTGCGATGCCCGAATTGATCATTGACCTGCTTGAAATCGTTGAGGTCGATATAGAGCAGCCCGAAGATGCCGGCCGACTGCCGTGCAGACTCAATCGCGATCTCGATCTGCTTTTCGAAGGAGAACCGGTTGTGAATGTCGGTGAGCAGGTCGAACTCCGAGCGATGCACGAGATCGGAGTAGAGCCGCGAAGTCTCGATGGCCAGCCTGGCCAGTCCCGCCGCCTGCGCCATGGACTCGGTTTCAATCGCGCCCGGATTCGTGTGCGGGCCGAAAGCGGCGCAGATGGCGCCGAGCGCAGGCCCGGAGCGGGAGAGAATCGGTTCCTCGACGACGCGCAGCCTGCCCCGTGAGTTCCCTGACAGGAAATTGCCCAACGTGGCCCCGTCTTTCAATTGAATCCAGCACGGTACTCCGCCCAGCCGCGCTGAAACCAGCTCGTTGATGCTCTCCAGAATCTCCGCCAACGGCCGGGAGTTGTTGATATCCTCAAGGATCTTCGCGCGCCGGCGCTCGAGATAGGCCATGGTGGCGTTGCGCAGGCGGGCCTGACGCTCAATCCATACCACCCGGATGCCGATGATGAGGATGACAGCCAGCAGAATCTCGATCAGCAGGGTGAGGTTGCGCACAGTAAGCCAGGACGGCCTGGCTATCACTCGGATGTCATCGAAGGAACGCAACAGGACATCGTAGCCAGCCGGGCCCATGAACGGATTGGAACCGTACGACACCGACGAGATTCCGGTGACGCGAACCCTGGCACCCACCGGAACCTGCTTCATGGGTGGCGGCTCGAAGCCCAGATCGTCGTCCGCATGCCGGTAGAGAACGGTGAAAAGGTGGCCGCCGTCGGTGAGCAGATATTCGTCTTGGGAGTCTTCCCGGATTTCCTTCACCACTTGGCCTTCAATCGAAATCAGGTTGAATGCATTCGTACCCGAAGACAACTGGTCCCATCCGATTTTTTGCGGCGCAATGGACGATCGCTGGTGGCTGTCTTCCACCTCGCCGGCGGTGAGAGTGAGCATGCCGTTGCGAACTGCGGGGAAGCCAGACGCGGTCGCCCGGTCGCCGATGTTAACGGGTAATTCGTATTTGGTTTCGATCCACAGGCTTTTAGCGCCGTTCTCGAGCACCACTGCCACGCCAGGAAGATAGTACGTGATGGTTCCCTCCACCCACACCCGCTCCGAAAGGTCCCGAACATAAGAGTGGGCGAGGATTTCGTCCATCGGCGTGAAGGACAACGCCTCAGGGCGGCTGGGAGCCTCTTTGAGAATCTTCACGTCCGAGGCCGCAGGCACCTTCAGAACGATTCCGGTTAACTGCTTTTTGCTGTCGAATTTTCCTGATGTGGAACCGGCCACTTCGACTTCGGCGTCACGCAGCTTATCCAGTAAGTCACCGTCGCTGCTGTTGATGATGGCATCGATGGATCCGCCGTCCATCAACAGCTCCAGATAGATGTTGACCACCCTCCCGTATGTAACCAGGTCGGCGCTTCTCACTTTTCCGCGGACCGCTACGCGTATGCAGTCAAAATCGCCGTGAACCAGCTGCGTGTAGGTGGCTGGCAAAGCCGCCGGTATCGCTCCGTGGCCCAGAACGGTAACGCTCTCGGCCACGATGTCAGGACGATAGCCGATTCCGCGGGTCGTTCCGCGCACCAGAACACGGTCGCCGGGCGTCAGCGTCGCGTTCTCCGGCGCGTCAGCATAGATGGCGAAACCACCGTCCTGGACGAAAATGCTGCCCTTGACGTGATAGGTGACGGTGGCTTCGAAGGCGACGGGTATGGATTTGTCAGCCTCTTCGTTGGTCAGCGAATGAAGCGCGGCCAGAGAAGTTATCGTGCCAGGCGGAGCGGCCACAGCAAGCGCGGAAAATGCCGTGATCATCGCCACGCCAACGATGCGGCCGCAGAACCGGAACCACGCCAGAATTTGCGCGCCGTGTTGTCGGGTTCCTTGCCGATGGACCATGCGACAATGCTCTATTTCTCAATTTCCCCAAAACGGTTGCCGCAATGTCAACGCAAATCGGCGCCCACGGCCAAAAACTGCCGCGCGCTTGGTGTAAATGCAGGCACTGCGGCGAACCCGTCTGCCGAAATCGCTTTGCGGTTGCCGGATCGTGAGCCGGCCGCACGCCTCGATGTGGAAAGCGCAGTTGACCAGGCAGGGGATATCCGCACGGCTGAAGCCCCTTCCAGGCTGAGCGATGGCGCGAGAAATGTACCCCACCTATGTACTATCGGCAGTTCGTCCTCTCGACTACAGGTCATATTCTTGTGAGGCCAGCAGCAGCATCCGAAATATGCAAGGTTGAACTACTTGCCTGCGACCACCTGTGCGGCGCGCTGTGCCGCGGCATAGAGGTTCAGGCGCGAGTACACGCCAAACTCTGAACCGGTGTCGAGAAATCCGCCGCCCGGTCCTTCCGTTTCAGTAAGAATTTTGTCAGCCTCTTCGAGGCTCAGCGAAGGGAAGGCCTGTGTCAGCAGATATCCAGCCTCAGGCGCGAGTATCTTTACATCTTCGAGCCCTTCGGCATTCTTTGGATACACCACCGGCAAGCTGTACGTTTGCGTCGCATCGTAGAAAGCTTCATCCGCAGCCGCATTGCTGAATCGCCCTGTATCTTCCTTCGCGCAAGTTTCAATCGTGTTGCCGCATCCACTCTGCAGTATCGCAACCAGTTCGGCGCGCGCATTTTTCACGGCGTTTTGAAAGTCCATGACCGGCGGAGCGCCACGAACGGACAGCCCCATGTAGGCCCTGTCGTTCGCCAGAAGGTGCGCCATATCGTAGAGCGCCAGTGTTCGACCGCCCAACACGTCCATCACGTAGTGTGAACCCATGATGACGCGGTCGTTTCCATACTCAGCGCCTCGCGCGATCATTTGCGCATATCGTTCGGGAACCAGCACGGCGAGCAAAACCGCTCCAGTATAGCCATACGTTGTGTGGCCGCTCGGATAGGAAGGACTATTGGTCAGGTCCATCATCGGGCCGTGATTGTAAACGAAGTTGCTCGAAGGCCTGTTCAGGTAATCCGGACCTGCAAATTCTTTAACGCTCGGCTCCGTCTGATAAGGGCGCGAGTTGCCGTACGCATCGGCCCCAGCAGTTCCCGCCGGAAGATGGTAGGCTTTGCCAAAGATGTCGTTGACCGCTCCAATCTCCTTCAGAGCTGCCGCTTCGTCCGGAGGAACGGGTGTTTTCCCGTCCGTCGTTTCGTTCGCAAAAAGATACTTGCCGGCGTTCGAATGTGCGCCGGAGATCGCGGTTGCATAGCGGATCAGCTCGCTGATAGTTTTCGGGAGCCCAGAGGCTTCCTTTTGATCGATATAGTGAAAGCGGGCCACGTATGCCGAGCCGAGCGTTGTTCCTAATCCATCGGCGAGCTGTGCGAGATTGCTGTCGGTGATGAAAGCATCCCGCAGTGCCTGCTGTTGCTGTTCGGGAAATGGCAGCAGCGCCGGCTGAGCGATCGCACCTGTCTGGATTCCCCCGGTGACCGTATAATTCGCTCCAAGAACGGCTTTACCGGCGTCTGTATTCAACAAAACTGAAACTGGAGCCAGCCCCTTCAGCGCTGCTGCATCCGGGGCCGACTGCGCAGGTGCTTGCGGGCAAATTAAAGCATAGAGAGCGAATGCTCCCAACGAAATCCTGCGCTTCATGCGAAATCCAGCCTAAAAGGTTACACAACACTATAGCAGCCGGTCATATAGAATGGCTGGCTCGAGCATCAACTAATATTCGGAAAATGTGAGGAGTAGAAGGCCAATCTCAGCCGGCAGTTTTCGCCTGCATCATGCTCGCCAACCGCTTCCGCTTACTGGCTGGAAGTGAACAGCACGCTCTAATGGATCGTCTTCGACTTGCCTTGCATGTAATCCATCAACAGATACTGGCCCAGCGTGTCGGGTGTGGTGAAGTACGCTTTGCCGCGGCACATGCGCGAGACCTGGTGAACAAACTGCACCAGCCCGAAGTCGGAGGCGAGCATGAACGTATTGATCATGATGTTCGAGCGCTTGCAGCGCGCCACTTCTTCCAGTGTTTCACTCACCACGAGCGGATCGAGACCGTAAGGATTCTTGTAGATTCTGCCGTCGGGCAGCGTGAGCGCAGAAGGCTTACCGTCTGTGATCATCACGATCTGCTTCATGTCCTTGCTCTGCCGGGCAAGAACCCGTTGCGCCACGCGCAATCCCTCGCGCGTGTTGGTGTGCCAGGGTCCCACTTTCACGCGAGCGAGATGCGAAACGGGCATCTCCTCGGCAGAATCATGAAACAGTACCAGCGAGAGCGAGTCGCCCGGATACTGCGTGCGGATCAGATGCGAGAGCGCCATGGCGACGCGCTTTGCGGGCGTGAAGCGGTCTTCGCCATACAGAATCATCGAGTGCGAGCAATCAAGCATTACCACCGTAGCGCACGAACTCTGGTACTCGCACTGATGCACGTGCAGATCTTCGTATTCGAGATTCAGCGGCAGCCCCAGGCCTTCCCTCATGATCGCTGAGTTGAGCGTCGTGGGAGCATCAAGGTTCAGCGTGTCGCCGAATTCATAGCGCTTCGACGCTCCGCTCGCCTCGATGCCAGTTGCCCAGTGGCGCGTGTCATGCCGGCCGTAGTTCGATTTACCCAGCGAGCCGAGCAGGTCACGCAACGTCTTGAATCCAAGAAAATCAAGGCTCTTGTCGGTGACTTCAAACCGTACTTCGCCTTGCACATCGCCTACCTGGCCGTTGATATTGGATGGTCGCGTTGGCTGCGAAGAGATGTAGTTCTCCTGCTCCATCCGCTGCATGAGTTTTTCGATGAGCTCATCCAATTTACCCTCGGCGGCCATCTGCTCGATCTTCTCGCGCATCGATCCGTCGAGGAAGTCGCCTTGTTCGAGCACGCGCCGTAACGCCTCGCGCAGATCATCGAGCGTGTGATCAAGATCCTGGAAACGCGTGAACGGATCGTAGAAGCCCGAATCGAGCAGATAATCCGCGAGCGCCTTCAACAGGTCTTCGAGATCGATCTCGGAGGCCAGGTCGCCGGTGAATTTTGTGTAGCGCACACGCTTCATGAAAGAATCCTCAACCGCGCGGATCGGATACTCCCGTTAAACGGCGGATCAGTTCAATCCCCCTCTGCGGCCACCGCGCCGCGACCGCTGCCAGTCTTCATACTCGTTTTCCATCTCCTGCCGCTCACGCGTATGCTCCTCGCGCTCCGGCCTGCGCCGGTTCTCCTGTGCGGCAAATCCATGCTCCTGGCTGCGGCTCAGCTTGCGATGCGCCACCATGCCTTCGAGCAGAAACTCGGCCCCGGAGACCACGCGCGGCGCCGGATCGGAAGCTTTCACTCCAAGCGGCGCCAGCTTTTCAAGCAACCCCTGAATCTGCTTGAGTTCCTTAAGAGCATCGGCGGAAGATTGACTCTCTTCGAGCTTCACCGTGCCGCCCAGATTGAACCACTGTTCGATCTGCTGCGTATCTGCATCGGCGAAGTAGCGGTCGTAGATCTTGCTTGCGGCGGTCCGGATCAGATCCTGCACGACGGTATCCGCTCCGCGCAGTTCGCCTTCGTATTCAAGCTCCAGCTTGCCGGTGATGCCCGGCATCGCAGAGTAAATGTCGCTCACGCGCGGCAGCACGAGCGCATCGCCGTTCAACAGCGCGCGCCGCTCGGCATTCGAGATCACCAGCTCCATCGTCGAGATAGGCAACCGCTGGCTCACGCCGCTGCGCTTGTCTACCTTCTTGTCTTCGCGCGCGGAGAAGGCCACCTGCTCCACCACCTCGCGCACATATTGCGGAATCTCGACCGGCGTACTATTGCCGCGCGCAGCCCATGCCTCCTGCGCCGTGATGGCGATGCCCTCTTCGAGGGTCTCCGGATAGTGCGTGCGAATCTCCGAGCCGATGCGATCCTTGAGCGGCGTGATGATCTTGCCGCGCGCCGTGTAATCCTCAGGGTTCGCGCTGAACACCAGCGCCACGTCGAGCATCAGCCGCACCGGGTAGCCTTTGATCTGCACGTCGCCTTCTTGCATGATGTTGAACAAGGCCACCTGAATCTTGCCGGCCAGGTCGGGCAGCTCATTGATAGCGAAGATGCCTCGATTGGCGCGCGGTAGAAGGCCGTAGTGCATCGTAAGCTCGCTCGAAAGGTCTTCACCGCCGCGCGCCGCTTTGATGGGATCGAGATCGCCCACCAGATCGGCGACCGTCACGTCAGGCGTCGCGAGCTTCTCAACGTAGCGGTCGTCGCGCGAGATGTAGGCAATCGGCGTGGCGTCGCCTTTCTCGGCGATCAAGCTGCGGCAGCGCTTGCATAAAGGCGCATAGGGATTATCACGAATCTCACATCCTGCAACGTAGGGCATCTGTTCGTCGAGCAGCGCCGTGAGAGCACGCAGAATACGGCTCTTGGCCTGGCCGCGCAATCCCAGCAGAATAAAATTTTGTTTGGACAAAATGGCGTTCACGATCTGCGGCACCACTGTGTCTTCATAGCCCACAATGCCAGGAAAGATGGTCTCGCGGGATTTCCACCCCGCAGACGAAGACCTGTCCACTGGGGCCCCGGATTTGAGGCGCGCCAACAGATTCGCGCGCATCTCATCTTTCACGGTTCGCGTTTTCAGGCGCGCTTCAGAAAATAGAGTGCTGGCGCGCAGTTCCCCCAGGATTTGGGGAAGCGGGTGGGCTGCGGGCATTCGGTAGCTCCTGTTGACAGGCTACGGTTCAAGCCGGTCGTGATTTATAAGACGTTAGGGACAAAAAAGCGCTGCACCTGATTCCTGAGAGCGCAGCCTGGCCATGGACGCAGTATGCGCCTATTCGCGCGCAAGCGCAAAGCCGGCGCCCCGATCCTATTCCGATTCAATCTTTTTGCGGGAGAGCAGCGGCCGATCAGTGTACATCGACGGACCGGTCACCCTCGTATGCCAT
This sequence comes from Acidobacteriaceae bacterium, assembly GCA_030037705.1. Classification (GTDB taxonomy): domain Bacteria; phylum Acidobacteriota; class Terriglobia; order Terriglobales; family Acidobacteriaceae; genus Telmatobacter. Next base: position 16,435 of record JASHQE010000280.1, read on the forward strand.
GATGTGGAAGTACGCCTCCCATCCACTCCACGAGGCCGGCGCGGGCAATCTGGCCATGGGGTCTTTCAGGTGATTCAGGTAATCCTGCACCAGCTCGTGCGTGCGATAGACGCCCGTGAGCCAGTCGCCACGATACCAGTTCTTCCACTTGCCGTACTCGGCGAGCGCCATCGATTTCTGAATGTCGTCAAGCGCAGCCAGTGACGTTGCCGCTTCGGCCTCCGCTTTTTCTTTGTCGCCGGCGTCTGCGTCCTTCATCGCCTTGGCTAGTTCGAGCAGCATCCGGTTGCTTTCACGGTTGATGGTGATCATGGTCAGCACCTCGGCCTGGTAGTATTGCCGCCGCGCCGGATCGACCAGGCTCTCGGCAGACACAGCTTTGTTCCACATCGCATCCCATCGCGGCACAGCCTCTTCGCCATCCTGGATGTCGTTGTCAAGCGCGCGCTCGCGCATCTCGGCAGTGCCGGAAGGCATCAAGCGCGGCTGCGTCCACTTGGGCGATTGACTGGGGATTGCGATCACCTGATGCACGCTGAGATCGTCGAGAATGAGCCTTCTGGCCTCTGAATGATAATGTTGATCGCCATCCCAGCGCGTGAAGTCAATTGCCGGCGGCGGAGGCGGTGCGTTGCCGGCCGAGGTCATGCCAAAGCCAAATGGCGGCCTGCGCAGAGAAGGCGCAGCAAAATAATCTTTGTAAACTGCGGCCAGCGCATCGGCGGACTTCGCGCCGAACTCCTCCGTCGCCCATGTGCGGTAGTATGCGGTGTCCGCATCCTTCTCCTGCGGCACGCCACCCCATGCCGTTTCCATCACCGCGCGCGCAGTCATGGCCACCGGCCGGATGTCGCTGGTGTTCACCAGAAAGTACGAGGTCGCGCCGGCCTTGATGTAGCGGCCCAGCTCTTCCTGAATCCGCTCCACGGGAACCATCTCCGAAAGCTGATTGGCTTGGCCGTTCATCATCGCGATGTGGAAATACATGCCTTGGCCTGCGGTCACCTTGCCGTCATCCTGCATGTCGCCGTAGCCGGTGTCTGCCCACACCAGCATCACCTCTGGTGGAATCTTCAGGTAGCCTTCGCGCATGAGCCGTGCACCTTCCTGCCACAGGTCCGTCACGAACTCCGCCTTGGGATATTTGGCGCGCACAATCTTCATCTGCTCGGCAATGGCCTCGCTAATGCGTTGCCCAAGCAGTGGATCGTTGTCGCGCACGCTGGGGTCGAGCGAGGCATAGCTCGAATCGGACAAGCCGCGCAGCCCCACGCTCCACAAAATCTCTTCGTCCGGTTTGTATTCATTCACCGCGTTTGTCCACGCGCGCTCCAGAATCTCAGGATGCGTAGAGAAGTTGTACGGCACATTGGCGGGCCAGCGCGCCACATTCACGCCGAGTGGAATGGCATGATGCTGGTTCACGATCAGCCCGCGCTCCGTGGCCGCGTGCACCGGCGCATCGTCGGGAAAGGTCCACGTGCCCGGAACCACCATGTTGCCTTTGAGCCGCAGGATGGTCTCGAAGACCTGATCCCATACACTCAGAGCGATCCCGTCCTGCTCGTCCTTCGGCGGAATCACCCAGCCGGTCAGCAGGTCCTCGTCATTCGGAAAGAAACCGCGATACTTGAACACCGGGCTTGGATAGGTTCTGGTGAAATCTTTCGGTAGTGGAATCGAAGTACGCTTCGCGGGCTTCCTGTCCGTCCACAGATACATCGGGTCCACACAGAGAACCGATTGCGAGAACTGGTAGATCGCATAGATCGTCCCGCGCATATCCGCGCCCGTCAGGCAGACGACGTGCTTTCCGTTCTGTGCGCTTGCAATCGAAAAGGCAAAGGCCTCGGTATTCGCGGTCGTCGCACAATCCACGCCTGAGGGCAGGTTCTCACGCTGCGCAATCAGGATGGCCGTCGGGCCTGTCGCATCTTTGAGATCGTTCACCAGCTTCGGCGCCTGGCCGAAGACCTTCACGAAGTCCCTCTCGAGGTCTTTGGTCGCACGCTGCACTGGTCCGGATTCCTGCGCGCTCTCAACAAGCGTGACAGAGCCATTGATCGCAGTTCCCTGCGCAAAGCCGCACGGAACAGTAAAGCCAAGCGCGGCTAAAAGCACGAGCGCGTTCGCGGCAGGCATATATCTTTTCACGATGCGCGCATCACAACCGAAAGGCATGGATCTCTCCTGATCAGATGGATTTTATTCGCGTCACGAATTATACTTAAACATCGAAGACAGCCGCTGCAATTTCGCAATTTCTTTTTTTTCCCAGCATCTCCGGCTTTCCCGCTCATCGGGACGCGCGCGCCCATCGATTGGATCGAATGCTACATTGGCTTTGTTCTCACTCTCTCGCCGGAGTCTTGCTTCTTGCCCGGTCTGCGCGCTGTTTTCCTGGTTCTTTTTGCTTTTCCCATTGCGCTGCACGCCGCCACGCGTGTCTATGCCGTGCCGGTGCCCGTCGAGATGCGCAGCTCTGTCTTTACCGTCACTGTCCAGAATCATCCTGTGGATGTAGCTTATGCAGCGGCGAGCTACGAGTTTGCGAGCTTTGACATCACCGGACCCGCGGAGATCGCCATCACCGCCGCTGACCCGCACTTCTGGGACCATGGCGTTGACATCGAGCCATGGCGGCTGGGTCTGCGCGCCGCCCGCGACCGTAAGGAACCGCAGACCATCCGCTTCAAGATTCCCGGGCCCGTGAAGCTCTCCATCTCGCGGCCCGGTGACTTTCTCAATCATGCAGAGATGCTGTTTCTCTTTGCAGGCACGCCGCCCGCGCCGCCGCCCTCAGGTCCCAACGTACACATCCTCTCCGCTGGCGTGCATCGCGAGAGCCTCAATCCCAAGAGCGGAGACACGCTTTATCTCGCGCCGGGCGCAACCATCTTCGGCAGCTTGAATTTATGGAACGTCCAGAACGTAAAGGTGCTGGGGCGCGGGACGATCGTGTACGAAGGTCCGCAAGACCCCAACGCCGACGAGGGCTGGATGCAAAGGCCCGACTGGCACTGCATCGGCGCGTATCAGGCTTCCAACGTAGAGATCGACGGCCTCACCTGCATCATTCGCTCGCGCACGTGGTCGATCCAGATGAAAGACTCGACCGGCTTCACATACGATGATCTGCGCGTGATCGGCGGCAATCCCGGCAACGCCAACCAGGATGGCATGGATTGGCTGGGCGGCGGCGACATGGTGGTGCGCGATGCGTTCCTGCGCGCGTCCGACGATGATCTGGCGATGGAAGGCAACTGGGACGGCTACACCCAGGCGGATATGGTGCGCCCTGGCCACGATGTCCAAAACATCGTCGTCGAACACAGCGAGCTTTCGACCAGCATCTCGAATATCGTGCGCATTGGGTGGCCGCAGAAGATCTTCAACTCACGCAACTTCACGCTGCGCGATTCGGACATTTTGCACGCCGGCATTGGCGCATGCGGCCAGAGCTTTGGCCTCTTCAGTTTCTGGGGCGCCGATGGCGCGCGCGGCGATCACGTTAACATCAACTTCGAGAATCTTTTCCTCGATCACTGGTATTCGCTTGCGCAGATCCAGCAGGGGCAGCCCGCTATCCGTGGCGTGACCTTTCGCAATATCTGGGTGCTGGGCCAGCCGCCGCTCGTTCCTTCGACCATCAGCGGCGATGTCTCCAGCATAACCTTCGATAATGTGAAGTACGGTCAGGCACACGTAGGCTCGGCCGCTGCGGTTCCGCTCTTTATTGCGGATGGCGCGGCGCAGCCGGCATTCATTTCTACGCACATACCCACGGCTGCGTTCCGTTCCGATCCAGCGGTCATTGTGCCGGGGCGCAAGATCACGTTCACTGCGCAATTTGTACCGCACGCGCGTTACACGTGGATCTTCGGCGACGGCACACAGGCGCAAGGACGAAGCGTGCATCACCGCTTCCCGGATGCCGAAGGCACAGAGCTCGACGGAACGAACGGGGCAGGCCGCTTCCGCGTGCTGCTTCATGTCAAAGACAGGGAGGGCCATCAAGACTGGGCCGAACAGGATCTCGTGGCTGTCGCGCATTGGCACGATGCGATGAACGGTACCGGCGCCACGCAGCCCGGCCTGACGTACACAATCTATCCCGGCGCGTGGACAGAGCTGCCGAATCTCGCTTTGCAGCACGCCGTCTTTTCGGACGCATCGACTGGCATTGAAGCAAGTGCGCAGGGTTTCACGCGCTACGCTGTCGCGTGGGACGGTCTCCTCGACGTGCCTGCCGATGGCGGCTATTCTTTTGCACTGATCGACCGCGACGGTGCGCGTTTGGTGATTGACGGCGTGGAAGTGACCAAGACCGGTCCGCCCTTCGCGCAGGTCTGCGGTTCGCCCGGCAATGCGGCACGTTACGCCATCGGCTCGATTGGTTTGCGCGCCGGAAAGCACGCGATTCATCTCGAAGGTCTGCACTCCGAGAGCGGCGACGCGCCGATCTTGCTCTGGCAGGGACCAGGACTGCCGCTGACTCAGGTGCCGGCAAGAGCGTTTTCGCGTCAAGCAGTGGACAGTGAGCAGTGAACAGGGATCAGAAATTCCGTTGCTCCGGCAAGCCGCCCTATCTGTTCTCTGACCACTGTTCACTGCTATTTTGGCAACTGCGTCACATCCCATCCGCCGCCCAGCGCCAGAATGAGCTGCACGCTCGCGGCAAACTGGCGGGTCTGCAGGTCCGTATCGGTGCGCTGGTTCGTGAGCAGCGTGCTCTCGGCGACCAGCACTTCGAGGTAGCTTGTTGTGCCGCCCTGGAAGCGCTGGCTCGAGAGATCGAGCGAGTGCTGCGCGGCGGCGACGGCGCGATGCTCGACCACCAATTCCTGTTCGAGCACGCGCAGGTCGGAGAGCTTGTCCTCTACTTCGTTGAAAGCGCCGAGCACCGTGGCCCGGTAATTGTCGGCCTGCGCCTCGTAGGCGTGGCGGGCCTGATCGGTCAGCGCATGGCGCTGTCCGGCGTCGAAGAGCAGTTCGCTTGCCTGCGCGCCCAGCGACCAGAGCGAGCTCGGCCCCTGAATCCATGTGCCGCCATTCGTACTTTCAAAACCGCCCGCGCCGCTCAAATTGATGTTGGGATAATAAGCGCTGACGGCGATGCCGACCTGCGCATTGGCCGCGGCAACGCGGCGCTCGGCTGCGGCGATATCGGGCCGGCGCTCGACTAACTGCGAAGGCACGCCGAGCGGAATCTGCGGCAGCGCCAGATCAAGCGGCGAAGGCGGCAGGGTCAAGCTGCCGGCTTCCTGATTGATCAGCGTGGCTATTGCGTGCTCGTACTCCGCGCGCGCCTCGTTCACATCCACAAGCTGGGCACGCGTGGTTTCGAGCTGCGTTTGTGCTTCGGCGACCGTCACTTCAGTTGTAAGTCCGCCTTGGAGCAGTTTCTGATTCAGATCGAGCTGATGCTCGTAGTCGGCAACCGTGGATGAAAGCAGCCGGCTTTGTGAATCAAGCCCGCGCAGCTCGAAGTAGTCCTGCGCCAGCTCGGCGTGCAGGCTCAGATCGAGCGTCGCCATGTCGGCCGCACTAGCCTGCGCGCTGGCGCGCGCCTGTTCTACCGTGCGGCGAATGCGGCCCCAGAAATCCGGCGCCCAGCTCGCCTGACCGCCAAGCTGGAAGTCGCCGTAGGTGGTTTGCGATCCCGCTACGGCCAGCGGCCGATTGGCTGAAACCCGGTCGCGGCTGAGCGAGCCGCCCGCGGAAAGTGTGGGGAAGAAGTTCGCGCGGGCCACGGCCACCTGATCGCGCGCGGCCATATAGGTTTCGAGCGCCGCACGCAGAGTCATGTTCGCAGGAACGATTTGGTCTTCGAGTCTGTTCAGCTCGGGATCGTTATAGATCTCCCACCACTTGCCTTTGAGCATTCCGTCAGAGGGATTTGCCGGCTGCCAGTTTCCGCCCTGGGGGTTTGGAGGCGGCACGGTCACGATGGAAGCGCCCGTCTCCTTGTAGGTGTCCGGCGCGGTAAAACCCGGACGGTTGTAGTTCGGCCCTACCGGTTTGCAGCCGGTGACGAAGGCGAACGCGAGGAGAGCAGAGGTGGGCATGCCCACCCTTGCGACAGAAAAACGTCGCCAGGATGGGGCACGGGACGTGCTGGGCTGTAAAGCAGTCACTAGAAGCCCCCTGAATCTGCCTGACTGCCGGGCTTGACTACCGCCACTTTTTCTCCTTCAATCAGCGAGTCCGGAGGGTCCTGGATGATCTGATCGCCTGCCGTCAATCCGCTCACTACCTGCGCCGTGGCTCCATCGTCTTCGCCAATCACGATGTGGACGAGATGCGCCACGGTGCCTCGGTCCGAATTCACCACCGTACCCACCTCCAGTCCCTCCCTGCGGAAGATCAGCGCAGCGGTCGGCACAATGTAGGTCTGTCCCGTGGACGGTGTTTGGAAGTGCACCTGCGCCATCGCACCTGGTAGCAGTTGCCCATCACGATTCGGCACGTCGATCTCCACCAGCAGCGTGCGGCTTGCCGGATCGATGGCGTCTGCAGTGCGGACCAGCGTGCCTGCATAGGTTTTTCCGGGATGCTCGGGAAACGTAAGAGGGATCTTCATTCCTCGTTGGATCGCCTGCGAATACAACTGCGGCACGTTGGCGTAAACGCGCAGGATCTCAAGCGCCTGCATGTGAAAAAGCTCCGTCCCCGTGCCCTGATTGATCAATTGCCCGGTATCCACGTTGCGGGCCGTCACCACTCCGTCGAACGGCGCGTAGACTTTTTCAAAGCTCTGCAGCTCTTTGAGCCGCTGCACGTTCGCTTGCGCGGATTTCGCGGCCGACGAAGTCGAAGCCGCCTGGGTGACGAAGGTATCGGTGTCAAGCTTCGAAACTGCATTCGAGTCCACCAACCCTTTGTAACGGTCGGCCTGCACTTTGGCGTTGTTCGCATTGGTTTCAGCGGTCAGAAGATCGGCTTCGGCTTGTGCGAGCTGCTGATCCAATTCAGGAGTTGCGATCACAGCCAGCAGATCGCCCTTTTTCACGCGCGCGCCGATATCGTAATACCAGTGCGTCAGATAGCCGTCGGTCCGTGCATAGATCGGCGCATCCGTGTAGGCGGTTACATTGCCGGGCAGCATAAACTCGTCTGTGGGCGCGCCGGGCTTTGCAGGCGCAACGGCTACTGTGGGTGCGGCCATCTCCTGCGTATCGCGGGCCAGCACGGTGTTGGTGTGGTGACGGCTCAAGATGCCGGTCGCTGCCAACGCGACCGCAACAATCGCCAGGACTCCCGCGCCGGCCAGCGTCTTGCGCGGCGAAAGCGGCTCCTGCTCGGGCGCGTTTCCGTGCGCTTCTACGGGATGGGGGTTGGGTTTCGATTCGCTGGTCATGAGAAACTACTCCAGATTTTCATCGAATTCATCAAAGCTTGCTGCATTAGGCTGGCGCGGAGCTGCTTTGCGGCGCTTCTCCAGCCGTCCGTGCACCACAGAGAAAAAGACCGGCACAAAGAAGAGGGTTGCGCCCGTAGCCAGCATCAGCCCGCCGATCACCGCACGACCCAGCGGCGCGTTCTGCTCGCCGCCATCGCCCAGGCCGAGCGCCATGGGCACCATGCCGATGATCATCGCCATCGCAGTCATAAGGACAGGCCGCAGCCGCACGAAGCCGGCATTCAGCGCCGCCTGGCGTGCGTTGCCCACCAGAATCTCCATTTGCTCGCGGGCAAAGCTTACCACCAGAATCGAGTTCGCCGTGGCCACGCCCATGCACATGATGGCGCCGGTGAGCGCCGGGACGCTCAGCCGCGTGTTGGTGAGAAACAGGAACCAGACGATTCCGGCCAGCGCCGCCGGCAGCGCCGCGATGATCAGGAACGGATCGAGCCAGGATTGAAAATTGACCACGATGAGCAGATACACCAGCAGAATCGAGAAAGCCAAGCCGCTCAGCAGTCCGATGTAGGACTTGTACATCGTTTCGCTCTGCCCGCGCAGAATGAAATGCGATCCTCGCGGCAGATCCTTCTCGTGCTCCTTAACAATTTTTTCCATCGCACGAGTCACGGAGCCCAGATCTGTTCCAACCACGTTGGCATAGACATCGATCACCGGTTCGATGTCGTAGTGGCTCACTGTGCCCTGCTCGGTTCCCGGCTCAATGCCTGCCAGATTCGCCAGCACGGTCACCGGCTTCGCAGATGAGCCCGGCGCAGTCGTCGAAGCTGCGCCGGGAATGGCTGCAGCGGCAGAACCAGGCGCAATCGCAGGCGCATCGCCGCTTGGCATCTGGACCGCGGTGTTCCCGGTCACGGGCAGACTGTTCAGAGAGGCCATCGTATCCAGCCGGTACTGAGGGGCCTGAATAGCAATGTTATAAGCAACGCCGTTGCGCGGATCGAGATAGAAGTTCGGGCTGGTCTGGAAGCTGCCGCTCAGAGCCACCAGCAGGCTCTGCGCCACGTTCTGCTGCGTCAGGCCGAGCTCCTGTGCGCGCGTGCGGTCCACGTTCACCGTCATGTTGGGGTTATTGAACGGCTGCTGAATGCGTACATCGGCAGCGCCGGGCACATAACGCACCTCGTCGAGCATCCGCTCGGCCAGGGCGCGGTTGCCTTCCAGGTTCGGGCCCACGATCTGGAGATCAATGGGCGCAGCAAGTCCGAAGTTCAAAATCTGCGTCACGATATCCACCGGCAGCTCGTAGAACGTCACCCCCGGATAATCGCGGGCCAACACCTTGCGCAGTTTGTCCACATAGGCTTCTGTGGGATGATGCTTTGCCGTCAACTGCACTTGAATGTCCACATCCGCCGGCCCCACGGGGGCCGAGGTTGAGTAGGAAAGATTCAAGGATGAATAAGGAAGTCCGATGTTGTCGATAATCGTTACCAGCTCATCGGCCGGAATTTGCTCGCGGATGGTCTGCTCGATGTGGTCACAGAGAGCGGCTGTCTCTTCGATACGCGTGCCGGTGTGTGCGCGTACGTGGATCTTGAACTGGCCGGCGTCTACCTGCGGGAAGAAGTCCTGCCCCAGAAACGGAGTCAGGCAGAGGCTGCCCACCGCAAAAATTACAAAGAGCAACAGAAAAACTGCGGCGTGATCCACGCATAACGTCAGCACGCGAAGATAGAAATGCCGCATCTGCTCGAAGCGGTATTCGAACCCCATTTGAAACCGCACCAGGGGATTGCGGCTCCTCTGCCTGCGTTCCACCTCGGCGTCATCGTGTTCCTTGAGCAGATAGCGGGCCATGGTGGGCACCACGGTGCGCGAAAGCAGATAGCTGGCCAGCATGGCGAAGACTACGGCCTCGGCTAATGGAACAAACAGATAGCGCGCCACGCCGCTCAAGAGAAACATGGGCACGAAGACGATACAAATCGAAAGCGTGGAAACCAGCGCCGGCGTGGCGATCTGCGCCGCGCCATCGAGAATCGCCTGTTCGATTTCTTTGCCCGATTCGAGATTCCGGTTGATGTTCTCGATCTCCACCGTTGCATCGTCCACCAGAATGCCGACGGCCAGCGCGAGACCGCCCAATGTCATGATGTTGATGGTCTCGTGCAGCGCGTAGAGCACGCAGATCGAGCACAGGATCGAGAGCGGAATCGACACGGCGATAATGAGTGTCGAGCGCCAGCTTCCCAGAAAGATGAGGATCATCAAGGCGGTGAGACATGCGGCCACCAGGGCTTCACGCACCACGCCGCTGATGGCGCTGCGCACAAAGATCGACTGATCCGAAACCGGGCTGATGTGCAGTGTCGGAGGCAGCTCGCCTCTGATGTATGCAACCTTGTCGCGCACGCCCTTAATGATGTCCAGCGTCGAAGCGGAACCGGTCTTGAGGATGTTCATCAGAACCGCCCGGCTTCCGTTCACGCGCACAATATTGGTTTGCGGCGGATTGCCGTCGCGCACGTGGGCCACGTCACGGATATAGACGACCGTGCCGTTCACCGCCTTCACGGGCATGTTATTCAGATCGTTCAGTACCGACGGCGCCGAGTTGGTCTCGACCTGATATTCGAAGCGGTCCAGCTTAATGGTGCCGGCGGGTGCAATCACGTTCTGGCTATTGATCGCATTGACCACGTCGGCCGGCGATAATCCCCGGGCCTGGAGCGCATGAAGGTCGAGATCGACCTGGATCTGGCGCTGCTTGCCGCCGTAGGGGAACGGCTCCTGCGCGCCCTCGATGGTGGCCAACTGCACGCGGATGGTGTTGGTGGCCAGGTCGTTCAACTGCTGCTCATCCAGGCCCTGGCCGGAGAGACCCAGTTGCAGCACCGGCACGCTCGAGGCGTTGTACTGGATGATGAAGGGAGGGTTTGACCCCGGCGGCAACTGGCGCAGCTCTACCTGGCTGATGGCCGTAACTTCCGCCACTGCCTCGCCGACATTCACATGCGGCTTAAAGAAAATTTTGATCACGCCGACGCCGACCAATGACTGCGATTCGATGTGATCGATATCGTTGACCGTGGTGGTGATCCCCCGCTCGGCAGGGGTCACGATGCGTTCGGCCATCTGCTCCGGTGAGAGCCCGATGTAGTTCCAGACAATGGTGACGACGGGAATGTCGATATTCGGGAAGATGTCCCTCGGCATCGACGCAATTGTGAAGACGCCAAGGATCAGAATCAGAAACGCAAAAACGACAAAGGTATAAGGCCGCCGCAGCGCAAGCCGGACAATCCACATCATAGGGCTGGTACTCGCTCCTTGGCCGCCGTCCTGTTGGTGTTTCTGGTCCTGACCGGAATGCCCTCACCCGCCTGGTTTGCCATGCGGATGGATAACCACTCCCAGCCCGGGTTGCGCCGGCTCGTCGGGTTGGGGGAACCGGATCGGAGATCGAACGCAATCCGGTCCAAATTCAGTCGAAGCTACTCTGATGGTAGTCGAAGACGGAGACAAGAATACTAGCGCAAAAAAGGCCGCTCCGTCTCTTTAAGACGATCCCTATACAGGAAAAGATACATTTTTCAGCCCTCGGCCATCCCGGCATGTGAGCCGCCCCAAAATGGTCCTGAGCCTTCAGCGAGCAGCCGTTCAATGGTCGGCGCCAGTTTTTCCGGCCGCATGGAAGGGGCATAGCGCCCAGCCGCCGCGCCGCTGCGCCGGATGAGAAACTTCGTAAAGTTCCAGGTCACACGGCCTCGGGTCAAGATGCCGAGCGCTCCCGTTTTTTCTTTTTTGAGGAATTGATAAAGCGGGTGGGCCTTCGGACCATTCACATCGATCTTCGCGAACAGCGGAAACGTGACTCCATAATGGATTGCGCAGAATGCGCCGATCTCCTTCGCCGTGCCCGGCTCCTGCCCGCCAAACTGGTTCGAGGGAAACGCCAGCACCTGCAGGCCGCGCTCGCGGTACCGGCGATAAAGCGCTTCGAGCCCCGCATACTGCGGCGTGAAGCCACAGCGGCTGGCGGTATTCACGATCAGCAGAACCTGCCCGCGAAACTGCTCCAGACTTATCGTCTGGCCATCCAAAAGGGCCGCCGAAAATGAAAATACGGATTGCGGCACTTCCGTCATCCTTTTGTGCTCCCATCGCGCAATTAGGACGAGATCTGAAATCCTCGCCGCCGCGCGGTGTCCTGTTTGCTTGATGCGCGTCTAACGGGAATACTGCCACGTGCAGATGAGAATGCACAGGCGCTTGAACCCGCCTCGTTCCGGTAGACTGTGGGATGGGTGCTCAACGAGGGTCCCCCAGAGATAGGTTCTCATTGCTGGGGCGGCTAGCCCAGGGATCTCCCAGCGTCAAGGATCCGACGTCAAGGATCGCTGGCAGTCATGGGACTCCAACCCAGGTCCGAAGGCGGCAAGCGCGGCAGGGAAATTTTGGGAAAGTGACGGTGTCCGCGCCGACAGCCAACCCGCAGGTTTGGGCGGGGTCGCCGGGGTCAAATATAATCATCTTTCCTCGATGCAGGATGAGATTTTGAGCAGTGAGGGTGTGCAAATTCTTCTCGTGAAGCTGAACCATGGACCGCACCAGTGCCATTTGTGCTCGCCGCAGGGCCACAGCCCGGTGAAGATCAAGCACACATCTATTGCCCACGCTGCCCGCATTCTCGCTCGCGTGATGGTTTTGGCCCTCCTGGTGGTTACCGCCGGCCTTGCGCTGGCGCAGACGCCGCAGGCCCCCCAAACCCCGGAAACGATCGATCAGATCCGCGTGATCGGCAACCGCCGCATTCCCCGCGAGACCATCCTCGCCCGGCTCTTTACCCACGCCGGCGACACCTACGATCCGATTTCCATCGAGCGCGACTTCAACTCGCTCTGGAACACCGGCTACTTTGAGGACCTGCGCATCGAGCGCGAGGATACCGAAAAGGGAATCATCCTGAACATCTTCGTCCGGGAAAAACCCTCGATCCGTGAGATCAACTACAAGGGGCTGAACTCCATCACCCAGTCCGATATCCTGGATCGCTTCAAGAAAGAGAAGGTCCCCCTTTCGGTCGACAGCCAGTACGACCCCACCAAGGTCAAGCAGGCGGAGACGGTGATCAAGCAGATGGAGGCCGAGCACGGCCACCAGTTCGCCACCATCAAGACCGATGTGAAGACCATTCCTCCGGCCTCGGTGCAGGTGAACTTCAATATCAAGGAAGGCCCAGTGGTGAAGGTGGGCAAAATTCAGTTCACCGGCAACACTCATCTTGGCGCGCTCTATCTGCGCCGCTCGATGAAAAACCTCAAGCCCATCGGCATTCCGTACTCCATCATTTTCGAAGACCTCTTTCCGCAGACCTACGACTCCTCCAAGCTCGAAGAAGACACCGAGCGGGTGCGCCAGGCCTACCGCGACAAGGGATATGCCAATGCCGCAGTCGAAGAGCCGAAGACGCAGATTCGTGACCAGGGCGGCCTGAACTGGTTCACCTTCCGCCCGAACAAAGGCAAGCGCATCGATATTCTGTTGCCGATCGAGGAGGGCGAACGTTACCGGCTGGGCTCGATCACCTTTACCGGCAACAAGCAGATCACCAACCTGAGGGCGTTGCGCGCCACCTTCCCCATCAAAGATGGCGATTGGTTCAACGCCACGGAAGTCGGCAAGGGCCTCGACAACCTGAAGAAGGCGTACGGCAGCCTGGGTTACACCAACTTCGGCGCCATCCCCAAGCTGAGCTATGACGAGCAGAAAAAGACCGTCTCGATGAATATCGACATCGACGAGGGCAAGCAGTTCTACGTCTCGCGCATCGAGTTCCAGGGCAACACCATCACCCGCGACCGCGTCATCCGCCGCGAGCTGATGCTCGATGAAGGCTCCGTCTACAACTCCCAGCTCTGGGAGTACAGCCTGCTGCGCCTCAACCAGCTCGAGTATTTCGAGCCGCTCAAGGTTGACCAGGACTCCGAAGCCCACCAGGACCCCGACAATGGCACCGTTGAGCTTCTGCTGAAGGTGAAAGAAAAGGGCAAGAACTCGATCGGCATGAATGGCGGCGTGAGCGGCCTCTCGGGCGCGTTCATCGGCCTCAACTACCAGACCAACAACTTCCTCGGCCTGGGCGAGACGCTCAGCCTGCAGGCCAACCTGGGTTCGATCAGCCGGCAGTTCCTCTTCGGTTTCACGCAGCCTTACATCCGCAACCGGCCCATCAACGTCGGCTTCCAGATCTTCAACCAGAAGCAGGATTACAACGCCGCAAAGAATTACCAGGCCACCACCGGCGCGTCACTGAACCTGTCTACGGCCGAGAAGTCACTCACGCAGAATTACAACCAGGCGTCTGATGGCATGAACTTCTCTATCAGCTATCCCCTGAAGCGCCATGCCTTCCAGCGGGTCGGCTTCACCTATTCCTGGACACGATCGAACATCACAGCTTTCAGCACCGCCTCGCAGACCTTCTTCCAGACCATCGCCTTCCGGTCGGGAATCCAGGGCAACAATGCGCTGGCGGGCATCATCAACAGCTATATCTCACTCAGCTACGCGTACAACACAGTCAGCAACCCGCTCACACCGCATGAGGGTAAGGAGTACACGGCAGCGCTGCAGGTGTCGGGCCTCTGGGGCAACGTCCGTTATATCGAGCCGCTCATCTCCACTACCCGCTTTATTCCCATGCACTACCTGATCCCGACCCCGACCGGGCGCAATGTGCTGGGCCTGCGTGCGCAATTAGGCTATATTGCCGGCTTCAGCGGTGACGTGGCTCCGCCCAATAACCGTTTCTACTCCGGCGGTGAAAACGAGTTGCGTGGCTTCGACGTGCGCAGCGCTACGCCTTACGGCTATGTACCTACGCGCGTTAACTTCCAGCTCGATGATCCCGACGGCCAATGCGTGCCAGAGGCTCCCTCCGACAAGGCCAACAGCGCGTGCGTACAAGTACCGCTGCCGGTGTATGGCGTGGCCTCCATCGGCGGCGATGCCAACTTCACGGCCAACGCGGAATATCGTATACCGGTCGTGGGGCCGTTCACCTTCAAATTGTTTGACGATTTCGGCATTGATACCGTCGTCGACAGGAACCAGTTGAAGCAGAGCCCGGAAGGCTTCGCGTCGCTGACGGCGCCGCTCTACGGTTGCCCGAATCTGCTGAATGAAGGCAATAACTATGCCTGCACAGGCGGCATCCCTGGTTCGGAAGTCGGTTTCAAGAAGGACATCCACCCTGTTTCCGGCACCAATTTCGTTCCCCGCATGTCGACCGGCGCGGAACTCTCGGTCATTATGCCCATCGTGAACGCGCCATTCCGCCTCTACTATGCGTGGAACCCCCTGCGCCTTTACGAAACGCCTTATTGCAACGAAGTGCTTCTGGGCAACAAGCAGGGAAGCTGCTCGGCGCAATTGATCACCCGCGACCTGTTCCCGCCGGGCGGCGCGGGCGACTACACCTATCAGGAAGCGATTCAAGCCTATGGTTCACGCTACGTCTTCCGCGAGCCGCGCAAGACCTTCCGGCTGACGATTTCAACTACCTTCTAAGGGGAATCTGAATGCATTTCACTGGCCGTCCATTTTCGATGGGCGGCCTTCTCATTTCGTGATTTTTGCCGGATACGGTTCGCTGTCCGCTTTAGGGAAATGCCGTATAATTCCGATGTAGTTCCTGGCGATGTTTCCGCTTGCTTGGTCACCGCTTTTCTTGCGCACGGCTTTGAGGCACGGTTTTGAGGATTGTTCATCAGCTCATCAGGCGCGGGAGCTGCATGCCGGGTTCGCATCGGACGCAAAGAGTCTGAGGCGAGAGAAATGCTGCAGCCGCGAATGATCCTTTGCTCGCGAGCGGCAGGAACTTTGAAGGAGTTGTTGAATCCGCATGAAGCGCGTGTCCGTCGCAGTTGTTTCCCTTGCCCTGGGATTTACCCTTACAGCCTTTGCACAAACCCCCTCCGCTCAAAGACCTTCTACGCCTCCGGCCGATTCCAACTCTGCCGGTTCCAGCAGGGTCGCCGTCATTCTTTTTCAAGCTGCCGTGAGCCAGACCAACGAGTTCCAGCGCGACTTTGCCGACCTGCAGAAAAAGTATGATCCCAAGCGGCAACAGCTCAAGACTCTTTCGGAAGAGATCGATACCCTGACCAAGCAGTTGCAGGCCCAGGGCGCTAGTCTGAGCGATGAAGAACGCGAGGCCAGGGGCCGCGCCATCGATGAAAAAAAGAAGGAATTGGACCGCGACACGCAGGATGCACAGCAGGATTTCCAGACCGACATGCAGGACATGCTCAACCGGATCGCTTCCAAGGTGGGAGCAGTGATGACCGATTACGCGCAGAAGCACGGTTACACGGTAGTCCTCGATGCCAGCGAACAACAGCAACAGAGTCCCACGGTTCTCTATGCGGTTCCATCGAGCGACATTACCAAGGCGGTGATCGAGGCTTATAACGAGAAGTCGGGCGTACCGGCTCCGCCCGCGGCTTCCAACCCCACTCCGGACGCGCCCGCACCACAGCCTTCCACATCCCACTGATTCGCTGTATCCGGGACCCCGCTCCGTCGGGGTCCTGGTGCAGAACAGCCTCCAAATTTACAATTCACGCCTGGAGATGCCGTATAATCCTCCTAGTTCCTGCTGACGTCTCCATTCGCATCTTTTTCTGTCTCTGCCTCATCTAGCGCAGAGTTCCCGCAAAAAAGATCGTGAGGTTTCTCAGGAGGCACAGGCTCGCGCGTCTAACCAGGAGCCGCACATTAGGAGCCGCACAGGAATTTCGAAGGAGTTTTGGATTCACATGAAGCGTTCGCTCGCAATTGCCGTCACGCTGGCCTCGGGCTTAGCCCTGAGCGCCTCCGCCCAAACACCGGCCGTCTCTGCCGCGTCGCCCACCGCCGGTGCGGCGGCAGCTGCTCCGGCCGGCCCAGCTAAAATCGCCGTGATCGCCTTCCAGGTAGCCGTCGCCCAGACCAACGAGGGCCAGCGCAACTTCGCCGATCTTGAGAAGAAGTTCGACCCCAAGCGCCAGCAGCTCAAGGCTCTCAATGACGAGATCGACACCCTGAGCAAGCAGTTGCAGACCCAAGGCACCAGTTTGAGCGAAGCCGACCGCGCTGCCAAGACCACCGCGATCGACACCAAAAAGAAGCAGCTGGACCGCGACGCCCAGGATGCCCAGGAAGACTTTCAGCAGCAGATGCAGGATCTCTATAATGCCCTGGCCTCAAAGGTCTATGACGTGATGCAGGACTACGCACAGAAGCAGGGCTACACGCTGGTCCTCGATGTCTCGCAGCAACAATCGCCGGTGCTCTTCGCCAACAACAGCACCAACATCACCAAGCAGGTGATCGATGCCTACAACCTCAAATCGGGTGTTCCGGCGCCGCCGCCGCAAACCAATACGGACGCGCCTAAAGCCATTGCGCCGGCAGCAAAACCTGCTGCTCATTGAGCGAAAATTGCAAAATATCAAGGGCACAAGGCTCTGCCGTATCGAACCTTGTGCTTTTGTTTTGAGGGATTTAATGACTCGCCGGGAAAGATTGCCTGCTGTCAAGGCGGTGATTTCGCCGATTACGTTCCTATCTGTGGAAAAAATTGTGGATTCGTTCCGGAAAGATAGCAATTTCGTGCCTTTTTCTTCTCTTGCCAATTGACTGCGCCTTCTGCTAAGTTACGGTAAGTCTTTATATATCAATAGGAAATCTCAAGCATTAGGGCGCCTTGCAGATCGGCCTCCGTGCCCGGCACCGCCCCGTGTGTTTTCAGCAGGTTTCCACAATCCGGCGTGAAAAATCCATGACAAAGGAATCAAGCCAGTTATGCTTTGGCATCACTTTTGCTGATCCTCGCCGACTCGTAAAACGGCCAGAAAAGCTTCCTGCGGAATATCGACCTTCCCGATGCGCTTCATCCGTTTTTTGCCTTCCTTTTGCTTTTCGAGCAGCTTGCGTTTGCGGGTAATGTCGCCGCCGTAGCACTTCGCCAGTACGTTCTTGCGCAGCGCGCTTACGGTTTCGCGGGCTACGACCTTGGCGCCGATCGCCGCCTGAATCGCAACCTCAAATTGCTGCCTGGGAATCAGTTCGCGCATCTTCGAGACCAGCGCCCGGCCACGCTCGTAGGCGTGGTCGCGATGGACGATGATCGATAGTGCGTCAACCGGATCGCCGGAGACCAGGATGTCCAGCTTGACCATGGGCGACTCCCACTCGCCGGCCAATTGATAGTCGAGGGACGCATAGCCGCGCGAGATCGACTTGAGCCGGTCGTAGAAGTCGAGCACGATCTCGTTCAATGGCAGCTCGTAGGTGAGTAATACCCGCGTAGGCGTGACATATTCGAAGTTAATCTGCTTGCCGCGTTTTTCTTCAACCAGCTTGAAGATGCCGCCTACATACTCTTCGTTGGTGAGGATCTTTGCCGTGATCACCGGCTCGCGAATCGAGGCGATGCTCTGCGGCTCGGGCCAGCGCGAGGGGTTGTCCACCTCGAGCGCGCTCCCGTCGGTCAACGTGATGTGATAGCGCACGCTCGGAGCGGTGGTGATCAGGTCCAGCTCGTACTCGCGCTCCAGCCGCTCCTGGATGATCTCCATGTGCAGCAGGCCGAGAAAGCCGCAGCGAAAGCCGAAGCCCAGCGCGGCTGAACTCTCCGGCTCGAAGAAGAACGAAGAATCGTTCAGCCGCAATTTTTCGAGCGCGTCGCGCAGCAGCGTATGCTCGTGCGAATCCACGGTGTAGAGCCCTGAGAAGACCATCGGCTTGATATCTTCAAAGCCGGGCAAAGCCGTGGCTGCTGGGCGCGCGTCGTCGGTCACCGTATCGCCGATGCGCGTGTCGCCCACATTTTTGATGGCGGCGGCGAAGAATCCCACTTCGCCTGCCGAAAGCTCGCCAATCTCTACGGGCTTGGGGCTGAGCATGCCCATTGATTCGATCTCGTAGGATTTTCCATTCGACATCAGCCGGATGCGCTGCCCTTTGCGCATGGTTCCCTGCATGACGCGAGCCAGCACGATGACGCCGCGATAGGCATCGAACCATGAGTCGAAGATGAGCGCCTGCAGCGGCGCACCGGGGTCGCCTTTGGGCGGCGGAAGCCGGTGCACAACCGCTTCCAGTACGTCGGATACACCCTGACCGGTCTTCGCGCTCACCGGAATCGCATCCGTCGCGTCCAGGCCGACGGCC
This sequence comes from Acidobacteriaceae bacterium, assembly GCA_030037705.1. Taxonomy (GTDB): domain Bacteria; phylum Acidobacteriota; class Terriglobia; order Terriglobales; family Acidobacteriaceae; genus Telmatobacter. Next base: position 35,024 of record JASHQE010000280.1, read on the forward strand.
TGCTCGATCGCCTCCTGCGTGCGCGTAATATCGGCCGAAGGCAGATCGATCTTGTTGATCACCGCTACGATTTCCAGGCCATGGTTGATCGCCAGATATGCGTTCGCCAGCGTCTGTGCCTCTACGCCCTGGCTTGCATCCACCACCAGCAGCGCGCCCTCGCACGAGGCCAGAGAGCGGGAGACCTCATAGCTGAAGTCGACATGCCCCGGCGTATCGATCAGATTGAGCTGATAAGTATTGCCGTCCCGCGCCTTGTACATCATGCGCACGGCGTGAGCTTTGATGGTAATGCCGCGCTCGCGTTCGAGGTCCATCGCATCGAGCACCTGGGCTTGCATCTCACGGTCGCTGAGAGCGCCGGTGAGCTCCAGGAGACGATCGCTCAGCGTCGACTTGCCATGGTCGATGTGGGCAATGATGGCGAAGTTACGAAGATAATGGATGTCCATTGAGCTCGCAAAATAAAGGAGTTACGGTATTACAGCGCGCAGAGCTCCATGGCATAGCTTATCATCGGCATAGTGTCTTCCGCGGTCTCACACTCGTCGGGGTGGTTGCGTCTTATTCTGCGTATGCGTCGCAACCGGTTTTTAGCGGCCGCATTGGTTCCGAGCACTTTGTTGCCGCCGGTCTTTTTGCTGTTTGGCTGCGGTCCATCGCACGCCAAGAGCGCATCCGCGAGCCAGCCGCCGCAAGCCACCGCTCCTACGATTGCTGCGGCTGCCCCATCCCAACCGCCCGCGCCTCCTCCTTTGCCCGCTCCCACGGCTGAGCAGCAACGGGTCGGTGAGCTTATTCAGCAGGTTGAAGCAGCCTATGCCAGCGGCGAGGCCGACTATCACAAAGGCGATCTGGCCGAGGCCAAGGTCCAGTTCGATCACGCCGTGGATCTGATGCTTTCGAGCGGTCTCGACATCCGCAGCATCCCACAGCTCTCGGACGAGTTCGACCATATTGTCGACAAGGTAAATGCGCTGGAGATGGAGGCGCTGAAACAGGGCAACGGCTTCGCGCCTCAGGTAGAGGCAACGCCGGCTGACGTGGCCAGCGACGTAACCTTCGCGGTGGACCCGAACCTGGTTGCGAAGGCGACGGCCGACCTGGCGACAACCAAGTCTGACCTTCCCCTGGTAATGAATGACTACGTGGCCGCCTTCATCAATTTCTTTGCGTATTCCCAGCGCGGCCATGCCACGCTGCTCCACTCTTTCGAGCGCGCGGGCCGCTACCGCGCCATGATTCAGCGCGTCATGGCCGAGGAGGGCGTGCCGCAGGACCTCATCTATCTGGCCGTTGCCGAATCGGGCTTTCAACCCCGGGCCATCAATCGGGGGTCTCGTGCCGGCGGTATCTGGCAGTTCATGCCGTATGGCGACTATGGACTGACACGCAACAGCTACATCGACGAACGCTTCGATCCGGAAAAATCCACGCGCGCCTACGCCCGCTACATGAAGTTCCTCTACAACCAGCTTGGCGACTGGTACCTTGCCATGGCTGCCTATGACTGGGGCGCCGGCAACGTGCAGCGCGCCGTGGAGAAGACCGGCTACGCCGATTTCTGGGAGCTCTATAAGCGTCACAACTTGCCGGGCGAAACCCAGAACTACGTCCCCGAGATTCTTGCCGCCATCATCATCGCCAACCATCCCACGCAGTATGGGTTCGATGACGTGACTCTCGATCCGCCGGTGCTTACGGATACCGTGACAGTCAATTACTCGATCGATCTGCGCCTGGTCTCCGACCTGGTCGGCGCGCCGATCGATGAATTGGAAGCCTTGAATCCGAGCCTGCTGCGCCTGGTTACGCCCCCTGATTCCTCCTTCGATCTCCATCTTCCCGCCGGGACGGCCGCACTCTTCGATCAGCGCGTCGCGCAGATTCCTGAGTCCAAGCGCAACTCCTGGCGCTATCATCCGGTCGCGCCCGGCGACACGCTGGCCTCGGTCGCACACGAATATCGCGTGCAGCCCGCTGAGTTGGCTGCTGCCAATCAGCTCAGCGAGGCCGACAGCCTGCAGGGTATCGATGCCGTGGTTGTTCCGGTAGCTCCCGAGGCGGAGCCTATCGCGCACAGGGTGCTCTATACAGTCCGCCGGGGTGATACGCTTATCACGATTGCCGACCGTTTCGGCGTCTCACTCGCGGAACTGCGCCGCTGGAACAATCTGACCGGCATCCGGGTCGAGCCTGGCCGCCGACTGCACGTGGCCGAGCCTGCCTCAATCCAGCACACTGCCCGCAGCAGCCGTCATTCCCGGGCTTCGGCAAGAGCGCATTCCACCTCTTCAGCCAGCAGGGCTCACGCCGGGTCCTCCAAGGCGTCCGCCGGCAGGGAGCATACAACTACGGCTAAGAAGCAGCCACAGTCGGCCGGGAAAGCTGTCCATGCGGGGCGCCGCTCCACGCGCAAGAGCGCGGAGCTCGCAAAGAGTTCGTCGCAGAAGTAAAAAATCTTCAACCCATCGCATTCCACGCTTGTGTTTTGCTGGTTTTTGTGTGCAAGCTATAGCTACAATAACTTCCACACATCGGAATCTTCTTTTCCGCTCTGTGTGAGATAGCTCAAAACCAGGGCAGCGGCGAGCCGCTGGAGGCAATCGGATGGATGACGTGTTCAGGATGTACGCGATGGGTACCGGCGATCCCACCGGGGAGCCGGGAGAACTGGACCCAGATGGGGTCGGTGGTTTGAGTGACGAAGAAGATGACGAGATCGAAACCGCCGGCATACATACTTCATCGGATGACGATGAGGTAGTGGCTGAAGAGATTGTGATCGCGGTAGAGGCTGTGCCCGTGGCCAAACCCGCTGCGAAAAAAGCCACAAAGAAAGCCGCCAAAAAGGCGCCCGCCAAGAAAAAGGCGGCCGCGAAGAAAGCTCCGGCCAAGAAAGCCGCCAAAAAAGCGGTGAAGAAGGCTCCGGCCAAGAAGGCGGCGAAAAAGGCGGTGAAGAAAGCTGCCAAGAAAGCTCCGGCTAAGAAGGCAGCGAAGAAAGCGGCCAAAAAGGCGCCCGCCAAAAAAGCCGCAAAGAGGACTGTAAAAAAGGCCGCCAGAAAGAAAAGGAAGTAAGGGTTCAAGGCAAGCAAAAGAGTCCGCTGCGGCGGACTTTTTTGTGCGAGCGGTATCCTTAGAGCAAAACCATAGTAACTGTATCCCTTTCTAGTTCTTCAGAAG
>JASHQE010000281.1 GCA_030037705.1 Acidobacteriaceae bacterium
CGGCCTCCTGAGTATGCGCCGCGCCCCGGCATCATCAACTTTACCGAAGCTGCGGGCAAGACCGTAGCCTTCATCTACATCAACTACGTCCAAGCGCCGGAGTGGCAGTCGCTGGAGGTGCGCTTTACCGACGGCACGTTCTTCACATTTCACCTGATGCCCCGCGTGTACGTGCGCGTCGACTACACGGAATCGCAGCGCGGTGATACGGAGACGATCCGCGACTATGGGATCATTCAGTGCAACGCACGTGATGACGGCGACGGATAAGCAGGAAGAAGAAAATGGGTGCCCCATTCTTGGTGGTTAGCCCAGGTCTCAGGGAATTCAATCCAGCACGAAAATGGGTGCCCCAGGTCTCCATAGAGACCTGGGAAAGCAAAAAGCTCAACCCAGCCGGGGATCGATACGACAACTGCAGCGCAGATGAACATCGCGCTCCCGCTTGGGTTGGGATTTGTGCTCTCCCAGGTCTGTCCGCCGCGGCGGACAGGCCTGGGGCACCCGGCTCCTGACCTACCGATATCATCCTGAGCGAAGTCGAAGGATCTGCGGTTGTTCTTCAACGAATGAACGATTCACCATACTCGCCTCAGATCCAAAGGCCAAACCGGCGGATTTAAGAAGCCGTGTTCGCCGGTGTTTGTTGCACGGGCGCCGCAGCCGGCGGCTGCACCGGAGCCAGCGGCAGCGTGAAATGAAAGGCCGCGCCATGCCCGAGCTCGCTTTCAGCCCAGATGCGCCCGCCGTGCGCCTGCACGATGTGCTTCACGATCGCCAGGCCCAGTCCCGTGCCGCCGGACTCGCGCGAGCGTGCTTTATCTACCCGGTAAAAGCGCTCGAAGATGCGCTCCAGATGCTCGGACGCGATGCCGGGCCCGAAGTCCTGCACCGTAAACTCGACCTCGGAACCAACCTCGCGCGCCCCCACTCGGATGCGTTTGCCGCTCTTGGCATATTTGATCGAGTTCTCAATCAGGTTGCCGAACACCTGGTTCATCGCATCCGGGTCGGCCATCACCACCGCATCCGGCGCACCCGCCGACTGCAGCTTGATCCCTGAATCGACCACAATACCGCCCAGCGACTCGATCGAGTCCTTCACCAGTGCGCTCGCCCGCGCCGGCTGCAGGCTGAGTTTGTAATCGGGGCTCTCGACGCTCGCCAGGGCGAGCAGATCTTCCGTGAGCCGGTTCATGCGCGCGGCATTCTTGAGGATGATCCCGAGAAATTCGCGGGTCGGTCCAGGACCCGCCGGCGGTCCTTCCATCAGCGTCTCAACGTAGCCCTGAATCGAGGTCAGCGGCGTGCGCAGTTCGTGGCTCACATTGGCCACAAACTCGCGCCGCGACTTCTGCGCGGCCTCAATGCCGGTCACATCGTGAAGAACCACCAGAGCGCCGCTCGAGGGCAGCGGCGCAACGTTTACCTCGAAGACGCGCCCCGGCGCGAGCGAGCTGGAGCGGCCAATGCTGAGTTCCCGGCGGTCCAGCGCGTTCCGGATACAGGCCAGCAACTCCGGATCGCGCACCGCGTGAATCAGCGGCCGCCCAGGCCGAATCTGCGTTCCCGCAATCCGCTGCATCACCGCGTTTGACCACCGCACCGAACCCTCCGCGGTGACGGCGACAACGGCTTCCTGCATCGAATCGAGCATGACGGCCAGTTCACGCCGGCTGCTTTCAAGCTCGGCGATGTCTTTGCCGATGCGCTCGGCAGTCTGGTTCAGCGCCGCTTCGAGCGGAGTGAGTTCATCCTGCCCCGGGCTGTCGAGCCGCGCGGCCAGGTCGCCATCGGCGACGCGGCGTGCAAACTGCATGATTCGATGGAGGCGGCCGGAGATGCGCAGGGCGACCCATGCCGCCACAGGCAGAGCCACTCCCAGCGCAATCAGTCCCGACCAGAAGGCTTCACGGCCAACTGCGCGCAGCGTTCCTCCTGCCGTATGTTCCACAAACCGGTGAAAGAGAAACTCCATCACCAGCGTGTGAAAGACAAGCAGAAGGAGGAACAGGCCAAGCAGCTTGATAAAGACTTTGGAGGTCATAGCCCCGATGCTCAATCGATCTTCAATCGGTTTTGGGCAGCTCGAAGCGGTAACCCGCGCCGCGCACCGTTTTCAGGTAGCGCGGATTCTCCGGATCGATCTCGATTTTCTCACGGATGCGGCGCACATACACGTCCACCGAACGCGGCGTCACGAACCGGGCATCGCCCCATACGGCGTCGAGCAGGTGATCGCGGCTGAAGACGCGCCCCGGATGGCGCGCCAGATAGTCGAGCAGCCGGAATTCGGTGGCTGTGGTCGTCGTCAGTTCGCCGCGCACCTTTAGCTGCATCGCGCCCGCGTCGATCACAACCTCTTCAAAGCTGATGATCGAGGGCGAGGTCGGCCGCTCGAACCGCCGTAGAACGGCTTTCACGCGCGCCACCAGTTCGCGGGTCGAGAACGGCTTGGTAATGTAGTCGTCCGCGCCCAGTTCCAGCCCAAGGACACGGTCGTTCTCTCCAGCGCGGGCAGTTAAAAAGATGATGGGAATGGTCGAAAGCCCGTTATGGTTGCGCAGGCGGCGGCATACGTCCAGTCCATCCCCTCCGGGAACCATGATATCGAGCAAAAACAGAGCCGGCGACTTCCGCTCGGCATCGGGAATCAGGTTGGCGGGGGTGTGATAGAGACGCGCCTCAAAGCCTGCCGCTTCAAGGTGATGCTGCACCAGCCGGGAAATATCGGCATCGTCTTCCAGGACAAATACGGATTGGCTCAAACGGTCTGCCCTCGTCCCGGCGGAATTGTTAAATCACCGGAAAACATTAACAGAGTAATGCACAGAGGCAAACAGATTGCAAATGTTCGATGAATTTGGCCAGGTCGCCTAGCCCGGTCACTTGTCCCGTTCACTTGGTCTAGTCGCTTGGTCCGGTCACCCCAACCCCGTTTCACGGTAAATTTTTCGGCGCCGTTGCCGGCAACGGCAACTCGTCTGCCCGATAGAGCGCCAGCGGGTGCGAAGGCTCCGCAATCTCCACACAGCTTCGTGGCTCGGAATGCGACTGGCCGGCGGATCTGGCTTCAACTCCGGGCGCCGGACCGCTCTGACGGATGCGGCCCGCGCGGCGCTGGCGCACGTGATGCGCAGCCACCAGGATCAGAACCGTGAACGTGACGGTAATCAGCAGGACGGCCGTAATTCCATGCAGTTGTTCGAGCGGCGCTCCCACATCGTCGTTGACGTCGCGCACCAGCAGCGCGAGCCCTGCAAAGACGAAGAAGAGATGTGTGCAGAAAACGCGCAGCGAGGCCTTCCCCAACGTGAGAAACGGCTCAATCGCCACCACCTTCAGCAGATGCCTGCGCAGCCAGTAAACGACAATCGAAAACGTGACAAGGTTGATCACCCGCAGCGGTCCGATCTGCCACTTTTCGAGCTGAATGCCAAGTGCTTGCTGCGTCAGATGCGGCCCCAGCCAGCCCCAGCGGATTCCGATAAAGCAAAGGCATAAGAAGCAGGACGCCGTGGCAAGCCAGCCCGGCGGGTCGCTGAACGTCTGCTCCCGCATGGCCGACCGCGCGCCAACCCAGCAGCCCACTGCCCAGATCGCCTGCCACGCAAACAGGTTGAACGCCCCCGTCTCCTGCAACGGGATCTGCAGATGCGTCACGTGAACAACCCAGTTGTGCACCACGTCGCGCAGGCCGAACTGCGCCAGCAGCCAGATGCATCCGCTGCAGAACAGGATTTTTTTCCAGCCGAAGCGCACTGCCATCGAGAGCAGCATCGGGGTGAAGAACAGGAACGTCACGTACATGGGTAGAATGTCGAGCAGCGGCGGGCAATACAGCAGCAGGACCGAGCCGATGATCGCGACAAACGGATGCGCTAAGTAAAAATCGAGAAGATTGCTGATGGCAGCCTTATGCGTATGCACCGCGAAGGCCGCCGCAACCGTAAAAACCAGCGCCAGCATGAGCAGGTGATAGCCATAAATCTGCAGCGAGCGCTTCCATAAGCGTGCGCGCACCACGGATGCGTCCCGCACCAGTTCCCGGATGTAAAGCCGGCCCACGAGCAACGCGGAGATAAAGACGAAACCCTCCGCCGAAGAAACAAATCCGATGGGCGAGTTGACGAAATCGCTGAAGCGCGTCGGCAGATGCGTCAGCGTCATCCAGACAAGGAACAGCCCGCGCAGTGCGTCAAGCTCGGGACGGCGTTCGAGGCGGGGAAGCTGCATAAAAAAGCGCCAAACGTGACGCTGCTCAAATAGTTAGACGCTTGCAGCGCATACCGGTTGCACGCGCGATCCCGCCCCTCCAACCGGCTGCCGCTCTACCAGATGTACCCGCGGCTTCCACCACCGGCCGGATGTTTCTCGGTTAAGCTCGTGACCAGCCAACGCACAAAGGCGGCTTGGTCCTCTTCGTCTTCCTCATCCCGATGCGGCATGGTAATCGGACCGGCCTCTGCGGCTCGACTGAAGCCCGTAGTCCGTGTGGAAACACGCACCGGCTGAATATCGATCGCCAGCTTTCGCATCTGATCCCAATTGGGACGGTGCTTGTCATGGAAGCTGGTGCAGCCCAGCACCGCAAACGGGACCACCATGTTCGGCTGGCTGTTGGTGCAAATCACCAGGCGGTCCGATTCGCGGTGTCCGGTTATGCACTGGCCCCAACTGCACCGCATACAAAGGTATTCTTGGCCCGCCGGTGTGCCGTCTTTTAGATTCACTTTGCGCATGATGCTCCCGTTTTCTCCGGTCACACCGGAATGTTTCCGTTGCTCACATCGCTACAGCAAATCAGTGAACGTGTTCGCGCTGAGAAATCACCTCGTCTTCACCGTCCCAGTCGCGCGCTTTTCTTGCCGGCCGAAGCGTAAAGTCCGCCTGCCTGCGCGTGAGACCTCCAGGACCTGCACCGGCAGGAGGCGTCTCCGCAGGAGTGAAATCCGGCCGATTTCTATCGCTGAAAGAACTGCATTCAAGCATCGTGAACGGAATGACCATGCTCGGGCTCGTATTCTTGCATACCGCCAGCCGCTCGGCATCGCGATAACCGGTCATGAATTGTCCCCAGGTGCAGTTTCTGCACAGGTGTGGATTGCTCAGCGCCGTGCTTTTCTTTCCTGTCAATATACCCATGGCGATTGCTCCGTCCGGGCTGGCCGGAAAGTTGACTACAACGAACTACCGGTTCAAACAGAGTGATCTGGCATAATTGCCGAGTAAGTTAGAGACAAAATTATCCTCTGCGCCGCAGATAACTCTCTGCGGCGGCCAACGAACCAACATCTCTTACTTAAGCTGAACTTATCCCGGGCAAATAAACGGAAGTAAGCATTGAATCGATGAACAGTGGAGGAACCTTTCCACTTCACCACCCGGGCTGAATCAAAATTGTGTGCCTGATGCGCAGGAGAGGAACACCGGCAGGCTAGGGAATAGTGACGAGGTACGCCCGGCGGCTAGTATGGTTCTTATCGAACCAACCCAGCCTACGCATCGAGATTTGCGTTCCGGTAATCATCGGGCGTTTCTCCTACGCACTTAGTACTGTGCCATAACTCAATGAGGAAATGCAAGGGAGTTCTGTAAATATCGTGTGCAGCTTATAGGCAGCGATCGTGACGCGGGAGACTCGAGCCGCGGTTCACTTGCCTTTGCAGGAATCCAGACCCAGCATGGCGCTCATCGTCTTCTCGTCGAGAGGAGACAAAAAGACCGTCCAGGCATCCTGCATGGGGATGGCCAGACGCACCGAAAGAAAATTCAGTTTGCCGAGTTCCGGGACTTGCAAATGAATCCGGTTTGGCGCATAGGAGCTCGTCCCCTGCTGAACACTTTCGTTCCACATACGATGGAAATCCGGGCTCGAACGGCAGAGGTCATCGATCATCTCGCGGTAAGCCGAGTCATCTTTGCGGCTCGCATACAACCCTCTCATCAGTCCAACTCCATATCGGGCAAAATCCGGCCAGTCGACATACATCTGCCTGCGATATGGATCCATGAACAGACGCCAGAATATGTTGTCTCCCCAGGGGCCATCATAGCCACTGAAGTGATAAACGAAATCGCCGATCAGATTGAAGGCCAATGTATTGCCGATGGGGTCAAAAACGGCGGCAGGACCGAATGCATACCCGTTCAGCACAGTTTGCAAACCGTCAACGAGTCCAGGGGCCTCTTGCGGAAGCACTGACAGAGATTGACCGGCGAGAGAAAACAGGTAAGCGGCGTCATGCGGCGACAATCGTAACGCGCGCGTGAGGCGCTGCAGGAGATCCGTCGACACATGAATATCGCGCCCCTGTTCCAGCCAGGTGTACCAAGTAATGCCAATTCCGGAAATCTGCGCAAGCTCTTCGCGACGCAGCCCCGGAGCGCGCCGCCGCTTTGAATTCGGCACACCAAAATCACTTGGCCTAAGGGCCGCGCGTTTCGCTCGAAGAAACTCGCCAAGATCCCGCCGCATTCTAGATTCCGCGTCTGCCTGCGTACCGTTTACCATTAAGACCTTCTCCAGATCAGGTAAAAGTCGCGCATTCGCAGATCGGTTCGCGTCGCAAGATTGCGCCGGCCAAGTCGGTAAGCGGCCGTCCTCACACCCGTGTGTAGTTGAAGCCTCTCGTTCCAAGGCTCAAGCGACGAGCGCTCGCGCGAACCTGCCATACGAACAACGGCAAAAAGAAAAACGTTGACAGATCCGCTCAATTTCCGCTCAGTTGATGAATGCGCAGCAACTCAGTATCCAGCGAAGCGATGCGTCGCGCCATAGCCACTTCTTTTGATCCATGGTGCGCCACTTGAACAGCCCACTTGGGTTTCCGAGCGGCGGTTCGGCTTCTCTCATTTTTCTGTGGCCCGCGACGGAAGAATCCCTGTCGACATTTCCTTGGCGCTCGTTCTGCTTACCGAGCTACAAACCGCTGGCAGACGAATATTCCCCAGGCTGTCCAGATGCTCTTTGGACCCAGGCAGATGAAATGCGCCGTTCGGGAATTGGATGGATGGATGGATGAGACAGCAATAACTGATCGGCTGCGGCGTTTTAAGAAATTGCGTGAGCTCTTTTGAGCTCGTGCATGACCGTCGCTCTCTGCTTCCCCTTCTGAAGGAGAAATGCCTTAGTAAACATCTCGATGATAGCGATGCGCCTCTTTCATCGAGGCCACATACTCTTCGGCCCCCTGCACTGATAAGCCGCCCTGTGTTGCGATGATCGAATGGAGAGCCGCATCCACGTCCTTCGCCATACGCGAAGCATCGCCGCAAACATAAACGTTTGCGCCATCCTGCAACCATCGCCAAAAAAGAGGCGCCTGCATCATCATCTGGTCCTGCACGTAGATCTTGTTCTGTTGATCGCGCGAAAAGGCGGTGTCAAGGCGGGTGAGATGGCCGTCCGCTTGCATTGCTTCAAGCTCTTCGCGGTACAGGTAATCCGTGGCAGCGTGCTGTGCGCCGAAGAAGAGCCAGTTGCGGCCCTTGGCGCCGAGGGCGCGGCGTTCGTGCAAAAACCCGCGAAACGGCGCGATACCCGTACCGGGACCGATCATGATGATGGGCGTATCCGCATGGGGCAGGCGGAACTTCTTGTTGGGCTGGATATAAATCGGGAGCCGGTCAGCGATCTGCGTGCGGTCCGCGAAAAAAGTGGAGCAGACGCCACCGCGTTCCCGGTTATGCGCAGTAAAGCGCACCACCGCGACCGTTGTGTGAATCTGGCCTGCATGTGCGGCTGGACTGGACGAGATGGAATAGAGACGCGGGGAAAGCCTGGGCAGCATAGCGACAAGGTCCGCAGGGTCGGCGAGCACACCCGGGCATTCCACGAGGAGATCCACCAGGCCGCGCCCATAGAGGTAGGCATCAAGCTGTTGCTGATTGCCGGGCGCAAGAAGCGCGAGAAGAGCCTTGCAGTTTCCGCGCGCAGCGTACTCGCTGACCATCTTTCGCGTGAGACGCGTGATCTGGACATGATGCGTCAGAGCGTCATGCAACGTGGTCAGGCCAGCCTTGCCGCATTGAACTTGTTCATTGCCATTGCATTGAAGCGCCTGGAGAATTTCGGCAACCAGATTCGCATCATTGCGGGGAACTACTCCACAGGCGTCGCCCGCTTCATAACGGATTCCCAGTTCCTCAATGGAAAAGGCAAGATGAATCGTGGTTTTAAGCGACTCACGATGCGTGAGATCTTTTTTGTCAACTACGGGCGCGAGCGCCGGGTTGTCTCGCGAGTAAGCAGTGGACGCTTCTGGAGCAGGGGATTTTGCCAAAACAGAAATCGCAGGGCCGCCAGCGGGAAGCAGCCCGCTCTCAAGAGATGCGGGATTTTTGCTTTCGAGCCGTCCCGCAAACTCGTTCAGGCGTGGGACGACTGCGGATTTCCATCGTTCAAACGGTTCGGAAACGTCTACGTCGCACTCTACGCAGTCGCAGATGCGGTTTGCGCCGAGCGAGGCGAGCTTTATATCCAAATCCCTGCCAAACTTGCAGAAATGCTCGTAGTGGCGATCGCCGAGCGCGAGAACGGCATAGGTCAGATTTTCAAAACGGGGAAAATGTTCGAAGCATAGCTGCTCATAGAAGGGCTGCACGCCATCCGGGGCATCTCCGTCGCCATACGTGCTGGCGAGGATGAGTGCGTGCTTTTCCGCCGCGAGGGCGGACGGCGTGTAGCCCACAAGCGTGGCAACGGCAGGCGCGTGGCCCTGAGCCTTGAGCTCTTTGGCAAGTTTGCGCGCCAAACCTTCCGCGGTCCCCGATTGCGACGCGTACAGCACGGCTATTCGCAGCGAAGGTCGAGTTGCAGACGTCGATGACGGCGAGGAGCCGAAGAGAAGGCCCGCGAGAAGGCCATTGAGCCAGGCACGCTGCTCCGGCGTAAAAGGAGCATTTTCAGGAATGACCGGGAGTGTGGATGGTGTCACGATGGCTCCTCGACTGAACAAAGCTGTTGGAGTTCGGTGATGCTATGGCGGCGGGAGAATTCGAGAAGTGATTCGTCCGCGTTGCGGCGTGCGACATATGCGGCGAAGAGGCGCTCCATTACAGAAGGCAGTTGACTGAAGGAGATGGCAGGAATGAGTTCGCGCGCCAGCCCCTGATCGCCATCCGCACCACCCCCGATCACAACCTGATATCCCTCTTCTCCGGCAACTTTCGTTCCAAGAAGGCCGATATCGCCGATGTAATGTTGAGCGCAGGAGTGCGGACAGCCGGTGACGTGGAGATTGACCGGCTTTTCGATCGGAAAGCGCGCATCGAGCAGATTGGCGAGCGCGATAGCGTGGGCCTTGGTATCTGTAGCCGCATAGCGGCAGCCACGATTTCCGGTGCAGGCTACGGTCCCGCGAAGGACTGCTCCGGCGGAGCAATCGAGGCCTGCGGCGCGAATGGCAGCCACGGCCTCATCGACGTTTTGCGCAGAGATATTCGGAATGAGCAGATTCTGCCACACGGTAAGACGCATCTCCCCGCTGCCGAAGCGCGTGGCGATATCGGCCAGTGCGATCATCTGCTTCGCAGGGAGCTGCCCGACAGGAACCGAAATACCAACATAGTTGAAGCCCGGTTGTCTCTGTGCGTGCACGCCAATGTGGCCGGCGCGATCAATGGGCCGGCGTGGCTCGCACTGTTCGGCGGGAAAACGGATGAGCGGAAACGCAAGCCGCCTTTCGGTCTCGGCGAGAAAGCGTTCCACACCCCAGCGATCCACCAGATATTTGAGACGGGCTTTCCTGCGATCGGTGCGGTCGCCATTGTCGTTGAAGACGCGAATCATCGCCGCGGCAACAGCCACCGTTTGGTCAGGATGGAGCAGGACACCGCAATCGGAGGCAAACTGTTTATGCCCGGTGATACCGCAAAGCAGAACACGGAAATAGATGCCTGCCGGAATGGAGTGGCCTTCCGCAACGTGCGTGGCCATGAAGCCGATATCGTTGGTATCGGCGACAACACTGATCGCTCCGCCACCGTCGAATGCGACGTTGAACTTCCGCGGCAATCCATACAGATCGCGCGAATTGAGGATGTAGTAATGAAGAGCCTCTGCCAGCGGCGTCACATCGTAGAGTTCCGTGGGATCGATTCCCGCGGCCGGCGGTGCGGTGATGTTTCGGATATTATCGGCTCCGGATCCGCGCGAGGTCAGGCCGAGGGCTTGCACCTGGTTCAGCACGCGCACAATGTGCTTGGGCTGGAACTCACGAATCTGAAGGTTAGCGCGGGTGGTGATGTCAGCCCGGCCTGCTCCCCACTCCGAGGCCATGCGAGCCAGGCCGCGCATCTGGTCCGCGCTCAGGATACCTCCGGGAATGCGAAGACGCAGCATGAAGGAGTCCTGCGCGGGCGCGACATAGAAGAGTCCATGAAACTTAAAGCGAAAGAGATCGTCGGGCGCTGGAGCGCGATTTTCCGCAGCGTGCGCAAGAAGCTTGTCCCACACGTCGAGCGGATTTTCTTCGCGTTTCCACTGTTCTTCGCGGCAGAGCTCGGAAACCGGCGTGCCATGGTAGGTCTCTTCCTGTTCTGCAGCAAGGTTGATGGGAGCGGAGGCCGGATCGTTGGTAAGCAGACCTGCGGACGTGAGGCCCACAAAGGATGGCACATGATCCTTCAAAGCATTGCCGAAGAACTCGCGCAGGAACTCCTTTTGCTCGTTCGTAAAGTCAGTGAGGCCCGAGCCGGATGATGGATCGGTAAGCAGCGCTTCCATGCCGTATTTCCTCCAAATGAGGCGCGACACCGGCGACGATTCCGGTAACGGCCCGCTGGGAGCGACGAGCGCAGAAAATGTGCTCGCCTGCAAAAGCCAGATTGAATGCCGCATACATTGCGGTGGATTCAAGGCTCATCACGGAGCATGGAGATATTGAATTTACAGGATGGCCACCAAGCACGACAGGGTGCGGGGCAAGAAACAGAGGAGACAACATAGTCTCACTCATAGATTTAGGATACCGCATGTGGCGGCTGTTCACAAGGAGATTTTGGCGCGCCCGGCCTGTCATGGACGGGGGACACGCATTCGATCGATCCTTGTAAATCAATCCTTGTAAAGGTTTTAGGAGTCAGCTACTTGGATGGCGGCATCTCGCGCCCGATGAGTTTTCCGGCTTCGCCCAGGCGGCTTTTGCGCAGGTCGTCATTCAGGATGATCGCCTCAGCGATCTCACGCATCGATTTGCGCCGCTGCCGGCTCTCGCGCTGCATGGCCCTATAGGCGCCGTCCTCATCCAGGCCAAAATCGCGCTGCAGGATTCCCTTCGCCCGCTCGATGTGCTTGCGCGACTCGAGCCTGTCTGAAAGCTGCAGGTTTTCGGTTTCGAGGCGGGCCCGTTCGAGCTCTGCGCCAACCAGATTGCCCACGGTCGTCAGCAAGCGGATCTCTTCTTCTGTGTGATGGTGCGGTTTGCGATGTTGCAAATTAATGACGCCGACGAGCTTGCTGCGGCAAAGAATGGGAACCGAAAGAAAAGCCTCGAAGGTGTCTTCAGGAAGCTCACGGAAGCGCTTGAAGCGTGGGTCCTCAAGCGCTTTGGAAGAGATTGCGACGGGTTCGCGGTGCCAGCCAACCCAGCCCGTAATTCCCTGCCCGAGCCAGATGCCGAGGCGATCGACCACGTCGGAATGAGGATTCTTCGAGGCGCGCAAAACCAGCTGATTCTCTTCAAGCACGTAAACGAAGCAGGAGTCGCAACTGATGACGGAGCTCGCGAACTCGACGATCCGGTTAAGCACGGCGTGAAGCGGATCCGTCCCGGCCATATGGCTGCTGATCTCATGCAGAAAGTCAACTGTTGAAATGGCCGTTTGCTCGGTAAGCTGTGAAGTTCGCGCCCCGTTGAGCAGCGGACTGACGGGCAAAGGAGGCGTCCTGGACACGTGAAGCGCAGCGGCTGACCGTTTCCGATCAAGAAGTGTCTGCGCGCTCTGGGCCAGCTCGCTGATGAGAAACCCCATCTTTGACTGGGTTGGTTCAAAGTCCGGTTGCAGATTATAGAGTGAAAGTCCTTCCGTTGTGCTGGGTCCGATCGAGCCGACGACGGTAGAACGGAATCCTTCGTAGAGCGCTTCTGTATATCCCATGCGCTCCGCCATGAGAAAGAGGTGCGAGACCTGCCCGGCATTCATAAAAAGCACAACGTCAATGTGACCGTGAGCCAGCGCCAGCACAGCTTCGCGAAGCGGTTGAACATTTTCCGGCAACGCCCACTGGTAGACGGGAAGACGTGTGATGGAAATGCTCCTCTCAGCAAGCGCAGTCAGAAGCTCGGGGTTGGACGTGCCGTATTCCTGAACGGCGATGTTCATGCCTTGCAAAGTGGCTCCGAGCTTTTCTTCCAATGCGGAGACAAGCGAGCGCCAGGTAAAGGGTTCAGGCGCTACCACGGTGATAGGAACATGCAGCTCCCGCAGAGCGGTCGACGACTTGGGTCCGCGAGCAGCGATTTTGACCGAACGGAGAACGGAGAGAAACTTCTCCCGGTCGCGATGCTCGGAGATGATCTTGACCAGAGAGCGAACTCCGACTCCGGTCGTAAAGACGACGAGGTCAAAGTCTCCGCGCATGAGCGCATCGGCAAACTCCAGAACGGGCTGATCCGAATCGAGAGCAACCTCACGCATTGCCGGAGCGATAAGCGGCTCACCGCCATACGTGCGGATGAGTTTCGCCGCTTCAACTGATCGACGCGATTCAAGAGAGAGAACCCTCAAGCCGCCAAAGTTAGCCTCCGGCATGTCGAAAAACCTCAGGAATTTTGAACCCGTGCAAAAAGAATAGCGCCTGTGCGTCGCGATTTTGAGAGCACGCGGTGTGCTGCTCAGCGAAAGCGCTGCGGGCCCAGCCCAAATGCCCGCTGTGGATTGAACTCAATTTTAGCATCTTCCTGTTCGTCAGGATCATCCGGCGATCCACAGCGAAAGTCTTCGCTTCCTTCCTTTCGGCCGAAGTGTGCGGCCGCGAACTGGATGAAACCAAGGTTTCCAGCGCCGCGGCCCCATAAGCGCATTAGCCTGCGAGATCGTCAAAAAGCGATGCGCGTTGTGAACGAAAGCTCATGATTGTAGGAGTGAAAGCTCGATAATGCAATCTGTTCGCCGGCTCCAAACACCAGGGCCAAGCGGCTTCCTGGTTCGGAGCGCAGCTTGATTTTGCTGATCATGAGTCCCGGCGATACGAACGTCTGCTCCTTGCCGTCGTTCGAACCGCCGCGATAAAAGGTGGAGTTGAACTCGACCTCCGGCCAGAAGAAGTTTGCGACTCTGGCCTGGAATGCTGTGTTCCAAGCAATCGGCCGGCCTAGCGTGGTGGTGTGGCTTGTCGGCAGCGCCCCGCTCGCGGCCGTCTGCACATCAAAGCGCCCGAACCCTTTACCCAGAAAGAGCGTAGGAGAAACTGTTCCCGCAAGAGAGCCATTCTTGTAACTGCCTGTAGGCGCGCTTGCGGCGATGCCTGCGCTGATGGAATATGCTCCCTCTGCCTCGTTGGCAGCCAGAACACGATATTTCAGCAAAAAGGACACATCGCCTGCGCCATCCAGCACCTTGGGGGTGTTGTGCTGAATGTACGGGGGCGCGTTGAAATCAATCTCCGTCCTGTACCACGGAATCAGATTGAATCCTTTGCTCCCGCCGTAGTTCCACGTGGTTGTCAATGTAGGCGTCGTCTGGCGGATCAGATCCGTGCGCACAAGCTGCACCAGGCCCGACGAAGGTGTGAAAACGGGCACGACCCATCCAGGCTGCCGGGCGGCAGTGTCGCGCACACGGGCTTCCCATGACTCGAAAAAACCAGCCTGCGCCGGCGCGCGCGAAATCGACAAGAAAAACAAAACGACGTAACAGCAAATAAGATTACGCATGCAAATGACCTCACAATGAAATTGGATTGCCCGATTCTCTTCCGTGTTGAAACGGAACTACGGGCAGTGCGTGCTTGTGGCACACGTCCGCACAATCGCCGAGGAAGGCAACTTGACGGAGGAAGAAAGATGATGGCTTGGCGCAACATCCTTGTGCGCTGGGGGCCAGGGATCACCCGATAGGGCGCTGCGGCGAGGAAGTTCGCCCTCGAGTTGATCCGGCACGTCCCGGTGCCGGCAGTGTGAAGGAATACTCTTTTTAACTCCATTAACACGCCTTCCAAGTGGAAATCAATAGTGAGAATGAAATTCCGCTGGCGAAGACCTTCGGAGATCACTGATCATTACCAAAATGCGGCTGCAATCAATTGGCACTTGCGCTTGATTTCATTTCCGGCTATGCTCAACGCAATCGCTTCCGTGAAGTGGGGTGATTTTTCAAGACCCGCTTCGCATCTCCGGCCCTGTGAGCCGGCGATTTCTTCGGACGAAGTGATCCTTCCATTGGCTCCGCGATGAGCCGGGCTCGTTCATAACAAATCAATGCGGTCCGGAAACGGCATGAGGATCTGCGTCGGCATGCCTGTGCGGCGTAACTGAATAGGCACAACCGAATCATCGTGCCCCTTGAATCAAACTCATCGCGCTGTGCGTGCGCACGCCGCACGGATGGAGTCAATTGTGGAACTTCCCCTTCTCGAACGCGCCCGAAACGGCGATGACGCCTTCCCACTGGCCATTGACGCCGGCGATGGGCAGATGGCGTCGTTTTGCGGCGCGGGCATGGGCGTCGAACTTCCCGCGCCGCCCGGACCGGGAGAACAGTATCGCTTTCATTTCGATATGACAAAATGCATCGGGTGCAAGTGCTGCGTGGTGGCCTGCAACGAGCAGAACGGAAATCCGGCTGCCATTCAATGGCGGCGCGTTGGAGAGATTGAAGGCGGCGTTTATCCGAATGCAATCCGCCATTATCTTTCGATGGGTTGCAATCACTGCCTGGAGCCGACGTGCCTCACCGGCTGCCCGGTGGATGCATACACAAAGGATGGCGTCACCGGCATCGTGCGGCACAGCGCCGATGCCTGCATCGGCTGTCAATACTGCACGTGGAACTGCTCGTATGGCGTGCCGCAGTATAACCCCGAGCGTGGCGTCGTGGGTAAGTGCGATATGTGCTACGGCAGATTAACGCAAGGCCAGTTGCCAGCCTGCGCGAATGCCTGCCCGGAAGGCGCGATTCGCATCGAGACAGTACATACGACAGCGTGGCGCCGGGAATATGGCGTCAAGGCCAACTCGCCGGGCATGCCCTCCGCAGACGACAGCCTTTCGACCACGCGCATCAGCCTTCCCGCGCGGCTCACGCCCGATGTGCGCAAAGTTGACATCAACCGGCTGCACCTTGAGCATCCACATTGGCCGCTGGTCGTGATGACGGTTCTCACGCAGCTCTCCGTGGGAGCATTCACATCGATCTGGCTGCTCGAGGTCTTGAGTGCGCGTCCACATCGCGCTGCGGCCATCGTGGCCCTGCTGGTGGCCATGCTGGCATTGGCCGCATCCACGCTGCACCTGGGCCGGCCGCTTCATGCGGTGCGCGCGCTCAAGATGTGGCGCAGGTCGTGGCTAAGCCGCGAAGTGCTGCTGTTTACGCTCTTTGCCATAACGGCGCAGGGATACTCTGCTGCGCTCTGGATGGGCATCAAGCAATCGGCGTTCTTAGGCAGTCTGACGGTGCTGTTTGGATTATGCGGCGTGGGCGCCAGTGCGAGGCTGTACCTGGTTCCCGGCCGGCCCGCATGGAAATCTCCCTTTACGATCCTGGAGTTTTATCTGACGGCCATGCTGCTCGGATCGGCGGGAGCGAATGTGCTCTACGGCGCATCATCATGGGCGACTCCTACGATGGTGACGGCGGTTGCGGCTGTCTTTGCAGGCGGCATTGCCAAGATGATCTGGCTGGCGCGGTCTCATCAGCATGAGCGGCGCGGCACATTCACCTTGCTCGTCACCGACCTCTCGAACCTGCTGACGGCGCGGATTCTTCTTCTCTTCGCGGGGCTGTTGCTGCTCGCGCTGGCGCCTGCAGGGCAGAAGGAAATCACCATCTCCATCGCAGCCGTGTTCATCTGTTCCGAGTTCGTGGGGCGGTATTTGTTTTTTGTCAGCGTAGTGCCCACCAATATGGCCGCAGAGTACCTTCATGCGGAGGCCGCATGACGATACTCGACTGGCTCAAGCGTAAGAGCGGTCTCGACATCGCGGCAGACCAATATCGATACGGCGAAGATCCGGTATTGGGATATACATCCATGCGCAAGCACGCAGATGGATGGGTAAATAGCACATGCGGGTACTGCTCCGTCGGCTGCGGCATGCAGCTCGGCGTGCGCGATGGCCATGTGGTAAGCGTGCGCGGTAATCCCGATCATCCCGTGAATCAGGGTAAGCTCTGCCCGAAAGGGCTTGCCGAGCACTACGCCATCGAGTCCGAAGGCCGTGCGCGATTCCCGCTGCTGCGCAAGCAGGGTGAGCTTACACGCGTCGGCTGGGATGAAGCGATCTCTGTATTCGTTGAGCGGTTTCGTGCCGTGCAGGCAAAGTTCGGCGCCGAGTCCGTGGGAGTCATCAGCACCGGGCAACTGGTAACTGAAGAATTCTACGCGCTGGGCAAATTGGTACAGCTTGGATTGGGCACACGCAATTACGACGGCAACACGACACTATGCATGTCGACGGCCGTGGCCGGCTATAAGCGTTCGTTCGGCAGTGATGGGCCTCCAGGCGCATACGAAGATCTGGAGTTGGCCGATGTCATTCTGCTTATTGGGGCGAACGTAGCCGAAAATCACCCGATCCTGTGCTCGCGGCTTGAAGCCAATCGGTCGAGAACTTTGATCGTGGCCGATCCGCGGGTGACCAAGACTGCGATGATGGCCGATCTCTATCTGCCCGTGAAGCCCCGTTCCGATCTTGCTCTAGTGAACGCGATGATCCGCGTTGTAATCGCCGAGAACTTCTGCGACATGGACTTCGTAGAGCGATACACATCGGGCTTTGATGAGTTGCGCGCCTCGGTTGAGCCTTACACCCTGGAGTACGCCGCGGAGATCACCGGTCTCGCGCCTGATCTGATTCACAAAACGGCGTTGCTCTATGGCAATGCGCGTTCCGCGTTTATCGGCTGGACAATGGGCGTGAATCACAGCACCAAAGGCACCGAGACAGTCAATGCGATTAACAATCTTGCGCTGATTACCGGCAACATCGGCCGTGCCGGCGCAGCACCCTTCTCCATCACTGGCCAGTGCAATGCGATGGGAACGCGCGAGACGGGCTTTACTTCAGGATTGCCCGGGTACCGCAAATTCGAATCGGAAAACGATCGCCGCTATTTAGCCGGCATTTGGAATGTGCCCGTCGAGCGCATACCGACAAAGCGCGGCTTGGCGTATCCGGACATTATTGAAGCCGCCGTTGCAGGTAAAATTCGGGCGCTCTGGATCATCGGAACGAACCCGCTCGTTTCATTTCCCAACATCGACGTGCTCAAGCAGGCGCTCGGCAATCTGGATTTTCTGGTGGTGCAGGACGGATTCCATCCCACACCCACAACGGAACTGGCTGATCTGGTTTTGCCTGCGGCGATCTGGGGCGAAAAAGAAGGCACCTACACAAACTCGGAGCGCCGCGTGAGCAAGGTGAACGCCGCCGTAGCTCCGCAGGGCCAGGCACGCAGCGACTTCGACATCTTTATGGCGATCGCCGAGAAACTTGGTTGCCGCGAAGAGCTTTTCCCCGGTTGGGCCGGACCTGCGGACGCGTTCGATGAATGGCGCCGCGTGAGTGCCGGACAGCTTTGCGACTACTCCGGGATGACCTATGCCGCGCTTGAAGCGAATAGCGGAATTCAATGGCCATTCCCGGCAGGCTCAAGTTTAAATCCCGCTGCATCCACCAGGCTCTATGGCGACGGCCGCTTTGCCACAGAAAATGGCCGCGCTAACTTGCTTCCCACCGCGTGGGCGCCGTTTCCCGAGCAGCCCAACAAAGAATTCCCACTGGTGCTGAATACAGGACGCACGGTGGAACACTGGCATACGCGCACAAAGACTGGAGGCATTCCGATTCTGCAGCGCATGTCACCGCGAGCCTGGCTGGAGATGAATCCGCACGACGCGAACCGCCTCGGCCTGAGGCCGCATGATCGAGTCGAGGTTGTTTCCGCGCGCGGGAGGGTGAGCAATGTGGAACTGCGGATTACGGAGATCGTGGCGCCCGGACAGGTATTTTTACCGTTTCATTTTGTCGAGACCAACGCAAACCAGATCACACAGAGCGCATTCGATCCTGTCTCTCGCGAGCCGAACTATAAGCAATGCGCGGTTCGCGTAGAACGTTCCACACATGTGCGGTCCTAGCGCTAAAGTGCATCCATCGGAACCTTTTCATCGGGAGGATAGACACATGAGCAAAACCGTCAACGCGGCGACGCTCTACGAGCGAATCGGAGGAGCCACGGCAATTCAAGCAGCAGTGGACCGATTCTACGACCGTGTTCTTGCCGATCCGCTGCTCGCGCCTTTCTTCGAAGGTGTACCCATTGCCCGGCTGAAGGCACATCAGTTCGCCTTTTTCTCCCAGACCCTCGGCGGCCCAAAGCAGTACAGCGGCGCCTCGATGCGCGATGCGCATCGTCACCTCGCAATTGAACAGCGCCATTTTCACGCGGTGGCGACGCACCTGGTGGAAACCCTGCATGAGCTGCATGTGCCTGAAGAGATTATCGCGGAAATCACACAGGCGCTAACGGCGCTCTCGAAGGAGATTGTAAATTCCACTTCGACCGCGGTGAGCGCCTGACCGGAACCATAGGTTTCGCATAGCGGTTGTTGCGCTGGTTTCACGAACAGGCTGTTGGCGAATTCGTTTTCACCTTTTCCAGGAGAAATGCCCATGAACAAGAGATCTTTCCTATCGAGCGGACATCTTCCTACATTAGCCTCGGCGTTTTTCTACTTCGACATTAGCTTTATGGTTTGGGTTCTCTTCGGACCCATAACGCCATTCATCGCCGATCAGATGCACCTCACCGCAACGCAGAAGGGGCTTCTGACCGCGATCCCGCTGCTCGGCGGCTCGTTCTTTCGGCCCATCCTCGGGCTGTTGGCGGATAGAATCGGCGGGCGCCGCGCCGGACTTACCGGCCTCACGCTCACACTGATCCCGCTCATTCTCGGATGGCATTTCGCGACCACGCTGTGGCAGCTCTACCTCATCGGATTTCTGCTTGGGATCGCGGGAGCGAGCTTCGCGGTAGCTCTGCCATTGGCTGGCCGCTGGTATCCGCCCGAGCATCAAGGCTTGGCGATGGGGATTGCCGGTGCAGGTAACTCAGGAACGCTGATTGCCACATTCTTTGGACCGCGGCTGGCGCAACACTTTGGCTGGCATTTTGTGTTTGCACTCGCGTTGTTGCCTGTGTGCCTTGTGCTCTTCTTTTTCTTTCTGTTTGCAAAGAACAGCCCATCGGCTGCCTCGCCCAAGCCCTGGAACAGCTATGCCCGCCTTCTCAGCCAAATGGACACATGGAAATTGTGTCTTCTCTATAGCTTCACATTTGGCGGCTTCGTGGGAATGGCAAGTTTCCTCGCCGTATTCTTCCATGACCAATATCATCTTTCGAAGGTGCAGGCGGGCGACTTTACAACGCTGGTCGTTCTTTCCGGCAGCTTTCTGCGTCCTGTGGGCGGCTGGATCGGCGACCGGATCGGAGGATACCGTCTGCTTCTGGGGCTGTTCGCCGGCATCGCCGTATGTCTGCTTGCGCTTGGCTCCCTGCCCCCGGTTGCATTCGCCGTCATGCTGCTCTTTGTGGCCATGGGCATGTTGGGCATGGGCAACGGCGCTGTCTTCCAGATAGCCCCGCAGCGTTTTGGCTCGGATATCGAGCTGATCACGGGCATCGTCGGCGCGGCGGGAGGTTTGGGCGGCTTCTTTCTTCCCTCTGCGTTAGGAGTATTGAAAGACGCTTCCGGAACCTATGCAACCGGGCTGTTCTGTTTTGGCGGCCTTCTGATAGCCGTCATGGCTCTTCTTCTCGAATTCGGTGTGCAGTGGAGCCGTACCTGGACTGCTTCTGCTCTCGCGCGCACAATGGTTTTTAGTTATCGAAAGTCCGGTACGTCTGCATCCCGGCTCGATCCGATCGGTGAAAAAGCTGAAGCTGCGGCAGATTGAAAGCCAGTTGGATTGCCATATATTCAAGCGGACGCAAGCCGGGCATCAACGACGAATTTCATCGTTGGTAACGCGACAAGGAGCGGCGATCCCGGATTATTCTTCTCTGTTTTGCCGTAATCGTCGCGGGCACTCATTGCGGGCAGATTTTTCTGCGATGAGTAAGCGGAAAATTGGCAAACGCTAATTTCTTCCGGCTCTAAACCGGCAGCGCTCCTGCCGCCCTTCGAAAATCTGCCGCGCCGCGCGCCTCCGATTGCGCTGAGGCGGACAGTGGCTTGCCATCGGCAGAATCAGTCTTCCTCTTTATCCCTCTGAACATACTCGGGACCGCTACAGAAGCTTTCCAGTTGCCGTATAGCGAGTCTACTTCGCTTCAATGCCTTTTTTCTCAAGAAAATGCGCGTTGCACGGTATCGGAAATGCATATGAACTGGAAACTGCTCTGGGATTCGCCGGAGATACGGTACCGTCGATTTTTTGAACACTTAGTACTCAAGAATTTTTGATCACCGCCGATAAGCTGCGGAGTACGAGTTCACAGCCAGGACCAGCATTGCCGCCCGGCAAATTGAGAGCGGAATCAGAAATCGCAACCATCACGACTCATGGAGAACGAGCAAATGCATGAGGATCAGGAAGTAATTCGGGAATTTCTCGTCGAGAGCCATGAAAACCTGTCCCGCCTGGATCAGGACCTTGTCGAGCTCGAAAAGCACCCGAAAGATGCGGCTTTGCTCGCCAGTATCTTCCGCACATTTCACACGATCAAGGGTACATGCGGCTTCCTGGCGTTCACGACGCTCGAGAAGATTACCCATCAGGCAGAGAATCTTCTGAGCCAGCTGCGGGACGGACAACGCGAGCTGGACCCGTCGCTCGTATCGCTGATCCTGGAGACAGTCGATGCTACGCGCAAGGTTCTGGCGTCCATTGAAGCAAGCGGGGGCGAAGGCTCTGATGATTTTGAAGAGCTCACACAGCGGCTGCGAGCCGCGGCGAGCAATGGAACTCAGACGAAGGCACAACCCGAAGCTAAAAACCCAGAAGGCGCCGCTGCCGACCCGCACGGACCTTCCGAACCCGCCGACACAGCCAAATCGGCGGAGGAGGCCGCAAAATCTTCAGCCGTTGTGGATGCCAACATCAGGGTTGGCGTGGGTCTCCTCGATAAGCTGATGGACCTCGTCGGCGAGCTGGTGCTGACCCGCAACCAGATTCTCCAATTCAACACCGAGCGCGAGGACGCCACTCTCAACGCCACCTCGCAGCGCCTGAACCTGATTACGACCGAGCTGCAAGAAGGCGTCATGAAGACGCGTATGCAGCCCATCGGCATGGTCTGGAACAAGCTGCCGCGTGTGGTGCGCGATATCGCCGTATCGCTTGGTAAGCAGATCCGGCTTGAAATGGATGGCGCCGAGACCGAGCTTGACCGGACGATTATTGAAGCGATCAAGGACCCGCTCGTGCACCTGGTTCGCAACTCCTGCGATCACGGCGTCGAGCTGCCCGAGGTGCGCCAGCGCGCCGGCAAACCGGCCCAGGGAAAACTCTTGCTTCGCGCCTATCACGAGGGCGGGCAGGTCAACATCGAGATCGGCGACGACGGGGCCGGCGTTGATGTAGCGCGCGTGAAGCAGAAGGCGATCGAGAAGGGCTTGCTGCGGCCGGAGCAGGCGCAGAAACTCAGCGACCGCGAGGCGCTGAATCTGATTTTTCAGCCTGGCTTTTCCACTGCGCAGACCATCACCAATGTCTCCGGGCGCGGCGTTGGCATGGACGTGGTGAAATCCCACATCGAAAAGATTGGCGGCGTGGTGGATATCTCCAGCCGGCCCGGCGAAGGAACCACGGTCAAGCTCAAGATCCCGTTGACCCTGGCGATTATTCCCGGCCTAGTAGTAACAAGCGGTGGTGAGAGATTTGTGATCCCTCAGGTCAGCCTGCTCGAACTCATCCGTTTAGAGGGCGACTCGTCTGACAAGCACATCGAGCACGTGCATGGAACCCCGGTCTATCGCCGGCGCGGCAGCCTTTTGCCGATCGCGTATCTCAATCAAGTGCTCGGCATGAAGCCGGCGGAGCAGGGTGAGGCGGTCAATATGGTTGTGCTCCAGGCCGAGGACCGCCAATTCGGTCTGGTTGTCGACGGCATCAACGACACGCAGGAGATTGTCGTCAAGCCGCTCGGCAAGCAGTTGAAAGGGCTGACGGTGTACGCCGGCGCAACCATCATGGGCGACGGGCGCGTCGCACTCATCCTGGACGTGTTAGGTATTGGGCAATGCTCCGCAGTGTTGGCGGAATCCCGTGAACAAGGGCGCAATGCCGCTGAACAAAGGGCACAGGCCGGCCTTGAACAGCAACGGCTGCTCTTGTTCCGCGCTGGCTCCTTCGAGCGCCTGGCAGTTCCTCTCTCGCTGGTCGCGCGCCTTGAAGAGTTCCCGCTGTCATCCATCGAACGCGCAAGCGGATCGCAAGTAGTGCAATACCGGGACCGGATCCTTTCTTTGATTCCGCTTCGGGAAATCCTCGAGTCCGCGACGCGAGAGAACACCCGGCCGTCCGATCCGGCTCAAGTTATTGTCTTCAATGACGGCGACTGCAGCCTGGGCGTAGTGGTGGATCAGATTCTGGATGTAGTGGAAGAAACCGTAACGGTACGCAAAGGAACTATGCGCAAAGGCCTGCTGGGCTCTGCCGTGGTGGGCAAACGGATCACGGATTTCATCGATCTCAACTATGTCCTCAGCGCCTCCTCGGAAAATTGGTTTTGCAGCAAGGGCAATGCAGCCCACACAAAGAACATTCTTGTGGCTGAATCTTCAGCCTTCTCCCGCGGTCTGATCCGGAACAGCCTGGATATGGCCGGCTATGTCGCGATCGAAGCTGCGAATGTGGACGAAGCAATTCGATGCCTTGAGCAGCATCCGATCGATCTCGTCGTCGTAGCCTTGGACCTCCCGGGTGACGGAAGCAGCGCACTGCGCACTGCGCTGCGACGGCGGCCGGAGTGGGAAGGAATCCCTGTTCTGGCGTTGGCCGAATCGGCAGACGGTGTGCGTGCGCCCGCAGGACACGAGATGGGTTTTCAAGAGTATTTAGCAAAAGGCAACCGGGAAGCGATCCTCGAGTCCGTGGCGCGATGGACATCGATGCAGTCCCTTCCTGACGAGTCGCCAGTTTGCGCGGTAAGGGAGAGTTAACCGATGGCCAACGTTGCTAGTGCGGAACGGCCTGAGGTAGTTCAGGCCAGTGGCCAGTTCTCCACCTTCTTTGTGGGAGATCTTTTCTTTGGCGTCGACGTGCTTCGCGTCCAGGAGGTCCTGCGCTTCCAGCAGATGACCAGCGTGCCACAGGCGCCCGAGGTCATCGAGGGCCTGATCAACCTGCGCGGCCAGATCGTGACTGCCGTGGATATGCGGCGCCGTCTGCGGTTGTCGCCGCGCTCCGCCGAGCAGGCCCCGATGAACATGGTCATTCGCACTGAAGACGGTCCCGTGAGCCTGTTAGTGGACGAAATTGGCGATGTGCTCGACGTGGACAACACGCAGTATGAACGGCCTCCGGAGAGCCTCGATTCTGCCGCGCGCGAACTGATCCGCGGCGTATATAAGCTCAAAGACCGGCTGATGCTGGTTCTCGATGTCGAGCAAACGGTGGATCTTGCTGCAGGCAGAAGTTCTTAGTCCCAACGAGCTCTTATGGGTTTCAGGAGGGTGCATCCAGGCAAAAGTGCTCTTTGGCACTCGTTGAAACTGACTCGGGAATTGGGCACCAACAACGGCGAATGGAAAGACAACTAAGGAATGGGGAGGGTGAGATGGAAAAGCAAGGGAGCGAAGGCCGGCGCATGAGCGCTGATCGCAATCCGTCAAATGGTGTCGCGGTTTTAGAGACCGAGTATGAACGCCCAACAAGCAGGACCGGAAATGGGGGGCAGCGAAGCCGTGGGGCAGGCTCCGTCGCAGACCGCGGAGACCTCGAAGCCATAGAACCGGCCGTCGATCAAGAACTGTTCACAGATTACGCCGGGCAAGTCGCCGCGATTCGCAAATCGCAGGCGGTGATCGAGTTCAACATGGACGGCGCCATCCTCGATGCGAACGACAACTTTCTAAACACGATGGGCTACACGCTCAGTGAAGTTAAGGGCAGGCACCATAGCATCTTTGTGGACGAGGCCTTCCGTCAGAGCGCGGAGTACAGGGAGTTCTGGGCCAAGCTCAATCGCGGCGAGTATCAGGCGGCAGAGTACAAACGGATCGGCAAGGGCGGAAAGGAAATCTGGATTCAGGCTTCCTATAATCCGATCCTCGATCTCGACGGGCGCCCCTTCAAAGTAGTGAAATACGCTACGGATATTACCAAGCAAAAGACGCTCAACGCCGACTACGAGGGCCAGATCGCCGCTGTCAAGAAATCGCAGGCGGTGATCGAGTTCAGCATGGACGGCACCATCCTTGATGCGAACGATAACTTCCTGAACACGATGGGCTACACGCTCAGTGAAGTTAAGGGCAGGCACCATAGCATCTTTGTGGACGAGGCCTTCCGTCAGAGCGCGGATTACAGGGAGTTCTGGGCCAAGCTCAATCGCGGCGAGTATCAGGCGGCAGAGTACAAACGGATCGGCAAGGGCGGAAAGGAAATCTGGATTCAGGCTTCCTATAATCCGATCCTCGATCTCAACGGCCGCCCCTTCAAAGTGGTGAAGTATGCCACCGATATCACGCGTGAAAAATTGGCGCTGAACACAATGATCGCCGACGCTGTGCTGCTATCGCAGGCGGCTGTGGAAGGAAAGCTGGCAACACGCGCCGACGCTTCGAAGCACCATGGCGATTACCGCAAGGTTATCGAGGGAGTGAACCACACCCTGGATGCAGTCATCGGGCCGTTGAACGTATCCGCTGAGTACGTGCGCCGCATCAGCAAGGGCGACATCCCGCCGAAGATCACCGACAGCTACAACGGCGATTTTAACGACATCAAGAACAATCTGAATACCTGCATCGATTCGCTCAACGGCTTGATTACTGGGATGCAGCACATGTCGAGCGAACACGATAAGGGCGATATCGATGTGATGATTCCTGCGGACAAGTTCGACGGCGCTTACAAAGTGATGGCGCAGGGCGTTAACGACATGGTCAGCGGGCATATCGCGGTCAAGAAAAAGGCGATGGCCTGCGTCGCGGAGTTCGGAAAGGGCAACTTCGAGGCGCCGCTCGAAACGTTCCCCGGTAAAAAGGTTTTCATCAACAACACGGTCGAGCAGGTCCGTTCAAGACTGAAGGCGTTGATTGCCGATACTGACACCCTGGTCAAGGCCGCGGCCGATGGCAAGCTTGGGACGCGCGCTGACGCCTCCTCTCATCTGGGCGATTTTCGCAAGATTGTCGAGGGCATCAATAAAACTCTGGAGATGGTGGTTGAACCGCTGAAGGTAGCCGCGCAGAGCTCGTCTGCCCTGGCGTCCTCCTCTGAAGAATTGACCGCGGTAAGCCAGCAGATGGCCGGAAATGCGGAGGAGACCGCGACACAGGCCAATGTTGTTTCCGCGGCCTCTGAAGAGGTGTCGAGAAATGTCAGCTCCGTTGCCTCCGCGGCCGAAGAGATGCAGGCTTCGATACGCGAGATCGCAAAGAACGCCAACGAATCGGCGCGTGTCGCCAAGAACGCGGTCAGCGTGGCGCACACCACGAATCAAACCGTGACCAAACTCGGCGAGTCCAGCCAGGAGATCGGCAACGTGATTAAGGTGATCACCTCGATTGCGCAGCAGACGAATCTTCTGGCGCTGAACGCAACCATTGAGGCGGCGCGCGCCGGCGAAGCGGGCAAGGGCTTCGCGGTCGTGGCCAACGAAGTGAAGGAGCTGGCCAAGCAGACTGCCAAGGCGACTGAGGATATCGGCCGCAGGATCGAAGCCATCCAGGGCGATACCAAAGGCGCAGTCAAGGCGATCGAGGAGATTGGCGGAATCATTAACCAGATCAACGATATCTCCAACAGCATTGCCACAGCGGTCGAAGAACAGACGGTGACCACCAATGAAATTGGCCGCAGCGTGACCGAAGCCGCTAAAGGTGTGGACGATATCGCCAAGAACATCGGTGGCGTTGCAGTGGCGGCGAAGAACACAACGCAAGGAGCCAACGACACCCAAAAAGCCTCACAGGAGTTGAGCCAGATGGCCGCGCAACTCCAGGGCGTGATCTCAAGATTCACGTTCTAAAAATCTAAGGTCCACGATCTGGCCGGGCGGGCCGCTTGTTTTCGCCCGGCTGGATCTTTCACCACAAAGGCAGTAAAGACGATGAGCAAAGCACTGGTTGTTGATGATTCGAAAGCCATTCGAATGATCCTGACGCGCACCTTAAAAGAGCTCGGGTTTGAAGTTCGAGAGGCGGCAAATGGCAGAGAAGCGCTCGAGGTCATCGCGGTTGAGCAGCACGCCGTAACGCTGGTCCTGGCGGACTGGAATATGCCGGAGGTCAATGGACTGGAACTGCTGCGGCGCCTGCGTGAAATCCGTGATCAGTGTGCGCCCATCGTTGTGATGGTGACAAGCGAAACAGATGTAGACAAGATGATGATTGCCCTTGAGGCCGGTGCGAACGAATACGTCATGAAGCCTTTCACCAAAGACATCTTGATTGAGAAACTCCAGCTTGCCGGAATCCGCACTTAAGGAAACGACATGCCCGCGGTGAACAAGCGTGCACTTCAACACGGCGAGCGGATTCGCGTCCTGATCGTGGATGACTCTGTAGTCATCCGGCGCCTCGTCACTCACGCGCTCGAACAGGATTCGTCCCTTGAAGTTGTGGGCTCGGCATCGAACGGCTCGATCGCTCTGCAGCGCATTCCGCAATTGAATCCTGACGTGTTGACTTTGGATATCGAAATGCCGGAAATGGATGGCATTACCACATTGAAGCGTATCCGGCGTGATTTTCCGCAAGTTCGCGTGATCATGTTCAGCACCCTCACTGAGCGAGGTGCGGAAGTGACTCTTGAAGCGTTGCGATGCGGCGCGGACGATTACGTAACCAAAGCTTCCAATGAAGGCTCCCTGGACCGCTCGATGGCGCGGTTACAGGAAGAATTGCTACCAAAGATCAAGCAATTTTTCCACGTGCCTTCTCAAAACCGAATTGCGAGCCAGCCAGCCGTCACCAGATCGCCGGCGCCGCAGGCACGGCCAGCGATCAAGGTACGCCCGAAGGCCGTGGTCATCGGAGTATCCACCGGTGGTCCAAATGCCTTGGGTGCGATCCTTCCTTCTATCCCCGCCGGGTTCCCGCTTCCAATTCTTCTGGTGCAACACATGCCTCCGCTCTTTACGCGGCTTCTGGCTGAGCGTCTTGACTCCACTTGCCAGCTCGAAGTGGTGGAAGCGAGCCAAGGAGAAAAAGTAGCGGCCGGTAAGATTTTGATCGCGCCAGGCGATTTTCACATGAAGATCGCGACCAATGGTGGAGGTCCACATATAGTGCTCGATCAATCCCCGCCACAGAACTCGTGCCGGCCAGCGGTCGATGCACTGTTTTCATCGATAGGTGAGGTCTACGGCGGAGCCGTCATTGCCGTCATTCTGACTGGCATGGGCCAGGACGGATTGCATGGCGTGCAAATTCTGAGCGCAAAGGGAGCCAGCGTTCTGGCGCAAGACGAAGCTTCCAGCGTTGTATGGGGCATGCCCGGGGCGGTGGTGAACGCTGGTCTGGCGGATTGCGTTCTGCCGCTCGGTGATATTGTGCCGGAGATATTGCGCCGTTCGTAGTGCACGGGAGATTTGAAATGTCAACCAGCTCGATTGCACCCATACTTTCGGAAAACTACCGGTTTTTGCAGCAGCACGTTTATTCCCATGCCGGGATCGTGCTCGAAGAAGATAAGCAATACCTGTTTGAATCGCGCCTAGCCCCCATCGTAAGAAAGCTGGGCCTGAACTCGATCAATGATCTCTGTACGCTGCTGAGAACCTCGCGCGAAGCGGAGGTCAGCCTTCAGGTGGTTGAAGCAATGACCACCAATGAGACGTATTTCTTCCGTGATCCTTCTCACTACGACGCGATCCGCACCGTCCTGCTGCCCAAGCTCAAGCAAGATCGCATGGACACCAAAAAGCTGCGCTTCTGGTCAGCCGCTGCATCCACCGGCCAAGAAGCCTATAGCCTTGCCATGTCCCTTCTCGACGAAGGGTTGAAAGATTGGAATATCCAGATACTCGGCACTGATTTCTCCTCACAGGTCCTCGAACGGGCTCGGGAAGGCAGGTATCGTCAGATTGAAGTCAACCGGGGACTGCCCACGGCTCTGCTGGTGCGGCATTTCAACCACGTCGGTATCGATTGGCAATTAAACGACAATGTGCTTCGCATGGCCCGCTTCGAACAAATCGATCTGCGCAAAAGCATGCGCTCCATGGGACCATTTGATCTGGTTTTTTGTCGCAACGTGCTGATCTATTTCGATGCCGAAACCAAGAAAAAAATTCTGAAAGAAATTCATGGCACGCTGTTTCGCGGCGGATGGTTGATGCTGGGCGGCGCAGAGACAGTATTCGGCATTGAAGAATGGTTTGAGAAACAGGCGATTGGGAACGCAATCGTGCATACGGCCCGCTGAAAGGAACGAAGATGTCCCTAAAAACGGATGTAGAGATCCACTCTGACGAACTGCAGCAGATCGTTCTGTCGGTATTTGAAACGATGATGGGACTGGAAGCGTACGAATCCGGCGCACCCTGGCAACCGACAGCGCTCTGGTGGACCGCAGCCGTTTATCTCACCGGGGACTGGAACGGCGCGGTTCTGGTGGAGTGCGACCAGGAACAGGCCCGGCAATTCGCCACCCGATTTCTTTCGATCGAACCGTGTGAAGCGGTAGAGGAGGTAGTGCGCGATGTACTCGGCGAGCTGGCGAACATGATTGGCGGAAACTTGAAAAGCGTCGTCATGCCCGGTATCCAGTTGTCTATGCCTTCCACGGTACACGGAAGCGATTACAGCGTTCGCATCTGCGGAGCCACCATCCGCCGGCGGATGGCCTTCGAGTGCGTTAACGGCCCCTTCTGGGTCACAATTCTTACCTTGCAGCCGCTAACAAATGGACGCGTCCCGCCCGTAGCATCTGCGCCGATTGCCAAGCCTTAGACGGCAATCACAAATGCGAAGCCTTCGACTTGCCGAACTCTCAGAATTCTCTGATCAGCTAAGCAGGCTTGATCGAAACACAGCTCCCTTGGAGCAACGGCAAAGAGAATGGAAGGGGAGCAAGAGGTGAGCCGAGAAAGTATCCAAGAAGAAACTCCCGCCGGCGCTAAGGAACAGCAAGAAAACCTGGCCGATCTCATGGCGCCATTCATTGAAGCTCTGGCTGCCAGCGCGGTGCGATCCAGAGAGGAAGACTACCAGTATTTCTCAGCAGAGCTGGTTCAAACCCTGGATGCCCTGAAAACGGCCCCCAGCCCGCCTACACTCACGCAGTGTGTTCATTTGCTGCTGCCGAAATTTGAGCAATACCAGCAGAATACACAGCGCCATATCCATGGATTGATCGCACAATTGCGGGGAATGATACGAACGCTTATCTCTGCAATCGGGTCGATCCGATCCGATAGCGACGCGCCCGAGCTGGATGAAATCGAGCGCGAGATCATGGAATTGCAGACTCTCGAAGGGCTGGCAATGGCTCGGGAAAACCTCGAGCTCGCATTGGGACAACTTACCAAGGCAGAGCGCGTCCGCAAGCAAGAGGCTGCAAGCCTACTGAAACGGCTCCATGAGCGGGTCCTGATCTTGGAAGACTATAAGAGCACTGCTGCACAGGCCCAACCATCGCAGGACCAAGCGAACGCTTCACAAACCGAAGCAGCAAAACTGGGTGCGCCTTCTGCGGCGCAACCAACGCTGGGAAAAGCCGGCATTCCGAACCCGACTGAAGCGCCGGTTGACCGTCTCACCGGGCTTCTTACAAGAGATGCGGCCGAGGCGGCCATCATTGCCCTGGAAACGAATCCACGCAATAAATATCTGGCGGCCTTTTATATCCAGAATATGCAACAACTCAATGTTCGCTTCGGAGAGAGAGTCGGCGATGAATTACTGTTTCTCATCACACAGCGGATTGTAACCAGCCTGCTTCGACCTTCGGATCAGATATTCAGGTGGAGAGGTCCAGCGTTCGTAGCCATTATCGAACGCGAAGAGGGCTTCCTCTATGTCGGTCATGAACTCAAGCGATCTGTCGAACACCCCTTCCAATTCGAATTTCGATCGGGAAGCCTTCTTGTGTTCATCTCGATCGCGGCAGAATTGCTCTGCGTGGCGCATGGCACTGCCGCGGAGCACATTCTGCAGCTCGAAACATATTTCTCATCTTTCTGAGCTGATCTCTTGGCTCACCCCGGGCGCTGATAATGCGACTCCGTCATCATCAGGCTTGCGCGTCATCAGTCGCCTGCCAAGGCAAGATCGCATTCCTGCTGCATTTGGCCGCGTAGCGACTGTTCGAAAGCCGCAAGTTGCGCATCGATCTGCCGCTCTTTCTCTTTGCGCTCGATGACATCTTCGCGATACCTGCGGAGGAAATAGTCAATCGTCTCCACGCGAATGCGAATCGATCCCGTTGGCTTGTTCTCGTCCAGATCCTTGAAAGAAAAGTAGGGAGTGCCCGAGCGTTCGATGATGCTTTCAATAACGCCGTAAATCGGCGCGTCGTGCCCGCATTTGAAGCTCGATACCTCCAAGGCAACTAAGTTGGGATGACGCGCTGTGAACTTTGCCGCCCAAACCTTATGATTTGTGCTCGTCGAGTAGCGATTCTTCCATACGTCGCTGATGTCCAGAGGGTGGGTGATGATGCCCGCCCGCACTTCTTCACCAAACAACCGCTCCAGCAAATCTTCATCAAGCGGGAGCGTGCTCTGCGAGAACACGGGATAACCCAGCTTCTGGAACTCATCCATAATCTCGTGGTTGAGGCCAGGATCATGATGATACACGCGGCCCAGCATCACAATGCCGATGCGATTCTCCCGTTCAAGCTGATCAAGTACGGCGCGCGCCTGGTGCCGGATCTCGGACTCATAATCTTCTAACGCCTTAAACCCCATATCGAGAGCGCGACCGCTTTCTTCACGCGACAGCCCAAGAAGCGGCATCCACGCCTTGTACATCTGATCGGCGCAGATTTTCCGATCTTGCAGATTCAGAATCGGATCGAGATACTCGATGCCATTCTCTGCGAACAAGTCGCTTTCCTTCGTGAACGCAGCTTTCACCGCATTGGGTGTGGCTGTCACCGTCGGACAGGCATTCGATCCGGTGAGGTTCACGAGCGACGTGTGCAACACATCGTACATCGGAAACCAAATGGCGTGCAGCGGCTTCTTACTGTGTTTCGCAGCAAGAAGATTGTAAACATGCGCTATACCGATCTTCGAAGGATAGCAGGGATCAACTGCGCCGCGGCTCGCTCCGGCACGGTATAGCTCCGGCGTCGTGTAATCCGAATAGACAATATTCTCCTGCTGAATGCCGAGACTCGCGAAATATGCGTTGAATAGCGGCGCATAGGTGTAAGTGTTCAGCAGCCGTGGAATCCCGATCCGAAATTCTTTACGGCGTTCCATCAGCGATGCGCGCTCTTTGGCTGCCTTCGCAACGAACAGACCCTTCGTGCCCGGAACCGGGTCAGCTACAGATGCGACTTCGCGTTGACGGAACACCTCGCGCGCAGCAATATCGACAAAATTCGGATGGGCAGCCTTCATCTTGTCGATATCGGCTTTGATTCCCTTCATCTCATCCAGATCCTCGACGGTTCCCTTTTCGCAAGTGGCGATGATGAGGCGCTGCTCGCCAACACGAAGAGGCACCTTTGTCTTGCGCGGTTGGAACTCTGCCGAGGGTTTCAACATCTCGATGGGTTTGGCCGCCCCCGGGGCCGCTTGAATCTGAACGAGTGGCTCCGCCTTGGCTTTGAATACATGAGATGACCCACAGCCGCTGTGCTGATCCCCGTGCGGCGTGCCGCAGGAAGAACCATGTGCTTCGGATGAAAGATTCGCCTGAATCTGCTCAAGGCTGGGGAGATGGCTGACTGCAGTCACAACTTCTTCCGCCGTAGCGATACGATCTGTAGCAACTGTTTCTACAACCTCGACTTCGGTTGCCGCGCCATTCACGTCCACGTCGATGAACGTACGGAGGCAATTGTTCTTGCAAAAGTAGCAGCGCGTGTCCTCGTTGCGTGTCGTGCGGTAATGGATTTTGCGGACCGCATCGAGCCCAATAAACGTAGTCTCCTTCCCGCGCATCCAGAGACGCAGGGCCTCCTGTGCCGCTCCAATTGCGCCAGATTCGCCGCAGTGTTCGTGCACAATGATTTCGGGCTCTTTACCATTAGCGCGAAAACTGGAGCGAATGAAATCCACTTCCGCCTTCACAACCGCGAGATTGTTCTGCGTCCCTCCCTGAAGAATGAAGCGCGACCCCAGCGCAGCGAGATTCGGGATGCTCGCGACATAGAGAAAAACATTCTTCGGCAACACGTCAGCGAGGCCCGCGAGGATTTCTTCGGAACGCCAACCCTGGCGCTGGAAGTTCACGATGTCCGATTGCATGAAGACGGCGCATCCATAACCAAAGGACGGCATCGATTTCGCTGAAAAAGCGATATCCGCAAACTGCTCTACCTTCATGCCGAATCCCTCGGCAGTGGATTGAAGGAAGTAGCCATTCCCCGCCGAGCACTGAGTGTTCAGCTTGAAGTCCTTCACCCGGCCGTCTTTCAGGACAATCAGCTTGATATCCTGGCCGCCCACATCGACGATGACGTGCGGATCTTCATAAAACTTCAGTGCAGACTCTGTATGAGCGACGGTCTCTACCAGCGCTACGTCGGCTTTCAAAACATCTTTGAGGATATCTTTCGCATAGCCGGTCGTGCCTACACCGAGCACATCGAGCGATGAGCCCTGATCTTCCACCTGTTCGCGCAGCTTCTCGAACATTTCGATCGTGTCGTGGATCGGGTTGCCGTTTGAAAGCTGATAGGCCTTGCACAGCACGTCGCCTTCCTTGCTGAGCAAAACCGCCTTCGTTGACGTAGAACCACCGTCGACACCCACGAAACCGGAGACCACTTGTCCAGAACGAAACGACGCAGGAACAAATTTCCTGCGCCGGTACATATCCTTGAATTCGTCCAGTTCTGCATGATTCGTAACGAGGCCCTTGGTTCCGGACGCGGCCTTCTCCTCCGCGCGGCCGTAATCGATATACCAGGAAAGCTTCTCCGTTCCTAGATAGCGGCCGATCTCCGGATCTTCGTCTTTTCCGAACTCGATCGCACCCAGCGCCGCGAAGTACTGCGCGTTTTCCGGGACTTTGATCAGTTCTTCAGGAGTGGCGTCCTCCGGAATCTCCACTTTTCGTTCTGCCCACATGCGCGGAATGTTCGCCTGCCAAGCCTCGCGCATTCCACGGATGAACGAATTCGGGCCGCCAAGCAGGAGCACATGCGGCCGCAACGTGTTGCCGCGCGTCAAGACACTTAGATTCTGGAGCACAATCGCTTCGAAGAGCGAGGCCATCAACTCATTCGGCGGCGTGCCGGTCTTCTGGAGCCCATTGATATCTGTCTCGGCGAACACGCCGCACTTGCCCGCCACCTTGTGCAGCTTGATGCCGTGATATCCCTGGTTCGCCAACTCCGCCGCCGGAATCTTCAACTTGGCGTTGATCTTGTCGATCACCGCGCCGGTGCCTCCGGCGCACTTGTCATTCATCGACGGTATCTTCTTCTTGCGGCCGGTCTCTCCATCATCTTTGAAGACAATGATCTTGGCGTCCTGCCCTCCCAACTCAATAACGGAATACACCTCGGGATGCAGCTTCTCCACAGCAAGCGAAACGGCGTGCACCTCCTGCACGAATTTCGCCCCAATCATATCTGCCAGCGTTCCCCCTCCGGAGCCCGTGACGAAGATTCGCGTATCGCCTTTGGCGATGCCGGTCTGCTGCTCCATCCGCTGCAAAAATTCAAGCACCTTTTCCGGCTGCCTTGTCTCGTGCCGTTGATAATCCTGCCAAAGAATGTCGTCAGTTGCGGCATCGGCCACAACGGCTTTCACCGTTGTAGAGCCCACATCCAACCCCACGAGAAGCTTCTGCATCAGCTCTTCTCCTCAATTTTCTCGTCGTGCACGTCGGGCAAAATTTTGCGATCTTGAGAACCGCAATGCGTCTGCGCTCGATCAGAATGTACAGACTGCACCGCAACCGGATCGCAAGCGGGCCAGTATGCCGCAGAACACGCTATGCAGCGCTCTGCGAGGCAAAGGCGACGCGGGTCCGACGACGGTATTGGCGGTCCCGGTTCATCAAATCGTTCACGTGCCAAGCGAACTGGGCTGCCGTTCCCGCCACACCATCCCGATGTGGAACCTTGTACAGCGCGCGCTTCAGGTGCGGATGCTCGTCGGCATACGCGCGAAGCTGTTCGATTGATTTGCCCGTCTTTTCCAAGACGGTCTCGAATTCAGCGCGTGCTTTCGATTTTGCTTCCGCCAAGGCCATCTGCACGCGGCTATGCGCGTTTACTTCTCCTTCGCCGGAGGTCTCGATGGGAAGAAAGATCATGTCTTTGTACTTGCTCACGACACCGGACTGCACTGCGTCCGATTGTGTCGAAGGCATGCAGCCAAAAGGCTTAAGCGCCAGCACCATGTGGCAGAGGTGATTCACGGTGTAGTAGACATTTTTCCCCACCTCCATGAACCCTTCACCGCCGCGCGCCAACTGGTGGTAGAACGGATGGGCAAGCCGTGACAGCTCCTTCTGCGGAACAAGGTGATGAACCGTGTCGCCCATGTGGTGAATGGTGCGGTGATAAAAATACGTCCACATGGCGCCTCCCACGCTGAGACCTGCCGTTTTCTTCAGCAGCGTTGCGTGGTTGACTGCGTGCTTTTTCAGTTCGTACCATTTCGGATCACGATGCGGCGCCTGCGCATCTGCCCGCGCCTTGGCCCCCTCTTTTGCCACATACATCATGTAGGCAATCCAGGTGGCGATCGGCTCCACGAGCACCTGCGCGCCTTCCTTTTCCAAAAATGCGAACATGTTAAAGTTTCCGTCGCCTTCGGTGGTCTGCGCCCAGAACTCGCCTGTGATCTTGATGACCGGCTTTACGCGCAG
>JASHQE010000282.1 GCA_030037705.1 Acidobacteriaceae bacterium
GTTCCATATCCAGTTCGGAGAGGGGTTTTTGGGGAGGGTTTGCGCGGGGAGTGGGTTGGTGGGTATTTTTAGAGACAGCCATGGCATTGCCTTTCTTCGGAAGGTGATGGTGGTCAGGGATACGTCGGTGTTAGAAGCACTGGCGTGTCCCGCTGCGGGTTGTCCAGAACCGGTAGAAACAACTACCGGATTCCGATGATGGAGACTGTAACAGAAGATTTGGGTCGGCGCTAGAAAAAATCACGAAGAAATTGAGAACTATTATGTCTCAGGTCGAAGCGGCCGGGTGGGATTTGTGCTTTCCCAGGTCTCAAAATCGAGACCTGGGGCACCCGACACCTGGCACCAAGCACTGTCATCCTGAGCGACGCGTAGCGGAGAGAGTCGAAGGATCTGCGGTTGCTTCTAACCATCCATGCGATCCGCAATCGGCAGGTTCCACATCGTGCCAATCTCGACTCAGTTCAACCCACGCCGCCTTTACAAAGACAACCGCAGATGTTTCGACTCCGTCCGCCGCGGCGGACTCCGCTCAACATGACAGTGCTTGGGTGGGATTTGTGCTTTCCCAGGTCTCCCGCCACGGCGGACGAGACCTGGGGCACCCGAGATGGTACAAAATCAAACGGTCAGAGACCTAGCTCCGCTTCTACTTCAAATCTCCGCCTTTGCCGATATCCATCGATGGCGCAATCGGATTGTCCTCGTCGATATACGATTCGATGCACCTGTCGAGGATACCTTTCGCTTCGAGAATCAATTCAACCGCGTCGCGGGCAGCGCCGTGACCGCCGCGGCTCGGCGTCACGTAATGCGCCTCGGCCTTTACGCGTTCGCGCGCATCGGCGACAGCAACGGCAAAGCCGCATTTGCGCATGACGGGCAGGTCGATCACGTCATCGCCCACGTAAGCGATCTCGTCGAGCGTGACGCCTTCTTTCTCCATGATCTCGCGTACCGGCTTCATCTTGAAGGCTTGGCCGAGGTAGACGAAT
Organism: Acidobacteriaceae bacterium; assembly: GCA_030037705.1. Classification (GTDB taxonomy): domain Bacteria; phylum Acidobacteriota; class Terriglobia; order Terriglobales; family Acidobacteriaceae; genus Telmatobacter. The sequence continues at coordinate 996 of JASHQE010000282.1, forward strand.
TCGAGCTTCAGATCACGGGCGCGCATCTGCACGGTCTCCGAGATGCGCTTGGTGATGATGCCGCACTTAAGGCCGCCAAGACGCGCCAGCGAGATGGCTGTGCCGTCATGCGCATTGTAGCCCTTCGCTTCCACCATCTTCGACGCGGTGACGCCGTTCGCCGAAGGAACGGGCACGGGAATAAGCCAGATGCTTCCGTCGGTGAGGACGCCGTCAACATCGAAGAGGATGATTTTGATCTTGCGGGCGCGGGCGATAACCGATTCGGGCGCAGAAAGATTCATGTTTCAATTTTACCGTTTGCTTTTATCCGCTGATTTCTATCTTTGGGTTTCACGAGAGAATAGAAGCATGGACGAAAAACCGCAGGCACCCGCTTCGCAGCCCGCACTTGAGCCTGAAGATTATTACTTCGAAGGACCGTATATGGTATTTACGGCTGCGTATCACTTGAAGCGCGGATATTGCTGCGGCTCAGGGTGCCGGCACTGTCCTTATCGCAACACAGAGGCAGCTCAGTCCGCACCGCCCGCGGATTGAGCGGATGCCGTCGCCGGCGCAGAGGGCGCGGGCTCTCTGATGAGCACGGCGAAGCGCGGGAAGGCAAAACTGCCGCCGGCATCGTCGATCACATTCAACTGGCAGATGTACGAGCCGGGCTTGAGGCCGGTCAATGGAACATCCAATTCAACCGCGACTGCGTCCCGCCCTTCCACGTTGATGGCCTTGGCCTGCACCAGCGGCGTTTCATATACCTTCGTCGAACCCTGAATCAGTTCGAGGCTGCTGAGCAGGTTCACGGCCTCTTTGCTCTCCTTCGGCGCGCCGCCCGCCGGCTTCTCATGTGCAGGATCGTAGATTTCATAGAGCAGATACATGTGCTGATCCTGGCGAAAGACGTGGCTGATGTTGGGCACGTACTCCTCGCCGTTGCGCACCAGCGGGTCCTGCTTCTTGCTCGGCTGGCGCATGGAAGCCAGCACGATCGAGCTCATCTTGAGCGGCGCTTTCTTCATGTCCGGCAGCGTGATGGTCGCCTCGAACGATCCCATGCGGCCGGTCTGGTTTTCGCGCACCACGAATTTCATATCGTATTTGCCGGGCGGCAGGTTGAAGCTGGTCGTGTACTCGATATTCTTCTGCCGCGCCCCGAGCGACTGATCGAGATTCAGCTTCACGGTCTCCCGCGCGCGCCCGATGGGCCGTCTTACCTCATCGAGCACCTCGCCAATGATGTCGAGCGTGGCCTTATCCTTGTCCCCGCCTTTGACGAACGGGATCTGCGAGCCTGGCACAACCAGCGAGACAGGAACAAAGAAACGGTTTTCGTCGAAGCGGAAGTACAGGGCGTCCATGTAGACGGCGATATCGGTGGCGGGCAGGTCGCTGGCGAGCTGATCTTCCAGTTCCTGCTCGCGGTCCTCGCGGCCGGAGTGGCGGAAGTCTGCGGGCGCATAGTAGCCGGGACGGTATTCCAGCTTAATGCCGGGCTTATTGATCTTGATGGTCAGCTTGCGGTATTTGCCGTCGCGCGCCGGATTGGTGGAATGGAAACCGATTGCGTAGTAGGCCGAAGTATCTTTCTGCACCTGCGCGAAGGCCGGAGCAAAGTCATTCGAATCGAAGAAGGCCTTGCCGCCGGTGTCGGTGCTCAGCGTCGCCATCACCTCCTGCGTGGCGAAGTTTTGATTCATGTTGTTGAGCAGCGCGCCGCCATTGTAGGCGCCGGAGCCGCGCAGGCTGCCCGTCGAGGCGTCACCGATCGGATTGATTGCCTGCAGACCGCGCGTATCCACGCTGTAGATGGCCAGATTGGCGCGGACCGCGGCATTAATGGCTGCGCGCAGCGAGGCCTCGTTCTCGATGCCGTCCCGCGAGATGCCGCCGGAAAAATAGAGCAGCGACTTCTTCTCGGAGATCCTTTCCAGGGCTTTCGAGATCGAGCGCAGGGCAAACAGCTCACGATCGGTGTTCAGATCGTTGTACTCGCTCTCGTCCGGCGTGTAGGCGGTGGTGTCTTCCACCTGGTTCGAGTTGGCGTTGGCGCCCTGCGCGAAACCCTGGCCCTCGGTGCCGTTGTAAGCCCCCACCTCGTTAATCAGCGCATTTTTGTCCGCGGTGAAGTCCTGGTCCACGCTGAGCGTATCGCC
>JASHQE010000033.1 GCA_030037705.1 Acidobacteriaceae bacterium
CCATCGAAACAAAGGCGCGAAAGCGGAGATCCAAGCGCCTCATCGGCCTCAGCAAAGGTTTGCGCTGCGATGGAAAAACCTTCGGCAAGTTCGCGGCCCATGCCGACGGCCTGTGAACCCTGGCCTGGAAAAAGGAAGGCAATTTTCGTTGACATTCCCACTGATTTTATCGCGCCAATGCCCGGGCAACGGATATATCAGTTCCAGCGTTTCTTGTCGTCGGGGTCTTCCTGAATCTGCCGCCCTTGCCCATCGAAGCGGACGGTGCGGCCCTGCCGGCGCATGTAGACCTCGAACTTGCGCGCGGCGCGGCGGCGCCTCCAGCGATAGTAGCGGTTGCGCATCCCATACCAGCTCTCGCTCAGAAAGAACGAAACGCCACGGCGAGGCGCCATCCTGATCCAGAAGAGCCCGGCCAGAGCGCCGCCGAGCTGCGCAAAAGCATAGACCCTTTGCTGGCCGAAGAGCATGGCAATGGCGACCAGCGCATAGATCACGGCGAGGTAGCGAGCCTTGATCCCGATGGGCAAGGGAAACATCATGAACTGTACATCGCCATAGAGAAAACCAATGGCCGCGAGCATTCCGAAAATTCCGCCAAAACAGCCGTACAGAGGAACCAGCGGCAGATCGAAGCGTAGCGTAGCGCTGACACCGTAAATGCCTAACGCAGCCACAGCGGTTCCCAACACCGATGCGGCGTAAAGGCCCATCACCCAGCCCGATCCGTGGCCTTGCATCTCGAGAAAGCCCGCCAGGAACCAGAGAGACAGCAACTCAAAGAACGTGCCCCACAGGCCGGGATGAACCAAGCTGTAAGTAATCGGCTGCCAGAAAGAGCCGTGGAGGAAAAAGCCGGGGTCAAAGCTCAGCGCCACAGCCAGGTTCGCCGCCTGATCACGCAAGGCAAGCCCAACCACCAGGAGCAAAAAATAAGCCGCGAGATTGGCGAGGATCAGCCGGCGCGTGGCGCCCCTGAAATCGGGAAAAGCAAACGGGCTGGAGCCGATCTTGGGCATGTAAGCAACAGGTTAAACGGAAAGTGGGCCGGGTGTCATGGCCGGGTAGTGGGTTAGTTTGAAGGATACAGGCTTCAGCTTGAAGGGTACGGGCTTTAGCCCGTACATCAAACCACACAAATTGAGTGGGGCTTTAACCCCTGAGGCACAGGCAATTCCAAACTGACCCACTGCCCATGGCCGTGATCTTAGAAAGCCGCCGTCGGTCCTGATCGGCGGTTGAACGGACTGCTGAACGCGGCAAACCTTATAAGGGTTTTGACCGTCTGTTGTATGCACGCGGCGGCGCAGGAGGATCGGCACAGAATCGGCCCTGTCGGGCGGGAAAAGCGCCCGGCCCTCAGGACCGGAAGAGAACATGGTATATTCTCCACACTTCGGATTGATGCCTGGTCTCGGGGGGCCTTGACCTGAAGCCGGGTTGTCTCTAAAACTATAGCGGAACCGGAGTCTACGCACGCTGGAGACAAAGCCGTTTCTATGAGATTTCCGTTTCGCTTGAGTTTCCATCGGAACTGATTTTTTCCGTCGGGGCAAGCAGGAATTGTAGGAAAAAATTTGCAAAAACGCACGTTTGATCGTGTTGGATATCGTAACCCTGGAGTCGAATTGCACGTGGAGAGAGGAGGCTGCCATGCCCAGCTGCCCTGAATGCGAGAATAATTTGGATATCGAAGTCGACGAAGTAGAAGAAGGCGACGTGATCGCCTGCGAAGAATGCGGGACTGAGTTCGAAGTGGTCGGTGTTGAACCGCTCGAGCTGGCGCGCATCGAGGATGAGCTCGAAGAAGAGGACGATCTCTACGAAGAAGAGGAGGAGGAAGAGTGAGGCGCCGCCGGGTAACTCTGTTGGCGGCCGCATTTGCGGCGGTAGCTGCAGCAATCATTTCTTTCGGCGCGAAGGATGCGCCGCTTGCGCCTCAAGCCCAGGCGCAGAACATCGGCGAGCGTACGGTCTCAGGCACCGTGCTCGACGCCGGCTCCAATCCCACACCCGGAGCGACGGTCTTTCTCAAAAATGAGAAAACCAAGTCCATCCGCAGTTATACGTCCACCGCAGACGGCCACTTTCATTTCGCGCAAGTGAACATGGCCGAGGATTTCGACCTGTGGGCGGAAAAAAGCGGCAAGAAGAGCGCAGTAAAGACCGTCAGTTCCTGGGACGCACGCAAAGACTTTATCTCTGACTTGAAGCTGAAGTAGAAAGCAGTCACCCTTCCAGCTTTTTCACCACCAGCTCATTGAGCAGTACGGGATTGGCCTGCCCTTTCGACGCGCGCATCACTTGGCCTAGGAAGAATCCAGCCATGGTCTTCTTGCCTGCGCGATACTGCTCTACCTGTTTCGGATGAGCGGCAATTGCTTCATCGATCAGCTTTTCAAGGGCGGACGCATCCGTGATCTGCTGCGGCTTTTCCCGCTCATAGACAATGCCGAAGTCTTCGCCTTTTTCGAAGGCAATATCCATGAGCTGCTTCATCTGTCTGGAACTGATCTTGTCTTCGTCGAGAAGATCCGCTGCCAGCACGATGCCGGTCATCGAAACAGGCGACTGTTCGGGCTCAAGCCCCAGCGCCTTCAGCCGGCCTCCCACTTCGCTTAGGAGAACGTTCGCCACGCGGCGCGGACTCTTCGCGGTTTTAGCGGCGGACTCAAAGCGGTCGGCGAATTCGCGCGATGCCGTAAGCGTCTGTGCATCCTGTGCCGTCAGCTCATACTCGGCGATCATACGGGCGCGGCGGGCCTCGGGTAACTCCGGAAGCCTCTTCTCCGTTTCCTCTAAAACCTTCGCAGAAACGATGAGCGGCGGTAGATCTGGTTCGGGAAAGTAGCGGTAATCATGCGCCTGCTCCTTCGAGCGCATCGAGTAAGTGCGGCCCTCGTTGGAGTTCCACAGACGTGTCTCCTGCACTACAGAGCCGCCTGACTCGATCACCTCGATCTGCCGCTCGATCTCATATTCAAGCGCCGCGCGAATGAAGCGGAAACTGTTGACATTTTTCACCTCGACCTTTGTGCCGAATTTTTCCTGCCCCTTTGGCCGTACGCTCACATTCGCATCGCAACGAAGCGACCCTTCTTCCATATTGCAATCGGATACACCGGTATAAAGCAGGATTTCCTTGAGCCGCGTGAGATACTCGAAGGCTTCCTCTGGAGTGCGAATATCCGGTTCGCTGACAATCTCAACGAGCGGCGTGCCACAGCGGTTCAGGTCGAGGTAGGTGCGCGTAGCCGAATCGGCGAACCCCTCATGCAGGCTCTTGCCCGCGTCCTCCTCCATGTGCAACCGCGTGATGCCGATCCGCTTCGTGTGACCGTCGGCTGTCGGCACTTCAATCCAGCCATGCTCGGCGAGCGGCTTATCATACTGCGAAATCTGATAACCCTTCGGCAGGTCAGGATAGAAGTAGTTTTTGCGCGCGAAGATGGAACGCTCTCTCACTTTGCAATGCAGGGCCAGCGCAGCCAGCGTTGCGAACTCGACGGCCTTGGCGTTCAACACCGGCAGTGCGCCCGGCAGACCAAGGCACACCGGGCAAATGTTCGTATTGGGCGCCGAGCCGAACTTGTTGGCGCAACCGCAAAAGGCCTTGGTAACAGTAAGCAGTTGCACGTGCACTTCGAGCCCGATGACAGGCTCATATTTCGCCAGAACGTCAGGAGAAAGCGATATTGCAGCAGACATACGTCGATTCTATGCGGGCGGACGCTGTGCTGGGGGCTGCGGTGAGGGCGGGACGGGCGGCTTGGGTTTAGCGGCGTCTTTCTTGACTGGTGCAAGAATCGCGTGCAGAATGGTGCCTTCCATGCGCGGCATAAACTCCACCACGCCGGCATCGCCCACATCCTGAATCAAACGATTGATAATGTTATAACCTAGCTCGCGGTGCGCCATCTGGCGGCCGCGGAAGCGCAGGCTGGCCTTCACCTTGTCGCCTTCGTTCAGGAAACGCACAGCCTGATTTTTTTTAGTCTGATAATCGTGTTCGTCCACTGTCACAGAAAACTTAACTTCCTTGACGACGATCACCTTTTGCCGCTTGCGGGCAGCGCGCTCGCTTTTTTCTTTTTCGTAGAGGTAGCGGCCGTAGTCCTGGATGCGGCAAACAGGCGGGACGGCGTTCGGCGAAACCTCAACCAGGTCCAGCCCGCGCTCGCGGGCAACCTTTAACGCCTCATAAGGAGGCATGATGCCCAACTGTTCGCCGTTTTCGTCAATCACGCGAATCTCGCGTGCGCGAATTCGATCATTAATACGAATAAAAGACTTGGCCGATCGTTTATCGAGTGCGATGGCGCTCCTCCAGACGCCGTGTTCGCACGATCTTCCCGGAAGTGTCAGGAAACAGCGCGAGCCCACGAACGCACACTGAGTATAGCATTGGCTCGGCTTCCATGAACAAAGGGTTAAACAGCCAAATTACCCTGGAGCACTTCCTCTACACCCAGTCCCGTAATGAACGCGCGAATCAGTCGATTCGCCGGTAAGCTTCCTTCGATCTCGACGGGAAGAAAATTCTCCGTCAGTACAGAAGTTCGGCTGCGGGACGCAAGCGTCACAGGCGTGTGGAGAGTGATGACATCGAGCACACGGCCCACAAAGCGGCCACGATGTGTTGCTGTTTTTTCGGCGGCTTGAGTGCGCAGCGCGGACATGCGCTCTTCGACGAGAGCGGGCGCAACGGGCGACTGCTCGTGCAAAGACCATCCACGCGTTCCCGGCCGCGGCGAAAACGGGAACAAGTGCAGGTAGCCGAACGGCAGTGCGCGCAGGAATGAAAGAGTCTCTTCAAATTCGGCATCGGTTTCGCCGGGAAAACCCGCCATTACATCGGCGCCGATGGTGAGATCCGGCCCTGCCGCACGAAGCAGGGCTTCGACTTTTTCCGCATAATGCCAAGGCCTGTAACGGCGGTGCATGCGGCGCAGCACCGCGTCCGAGCCCGACTGCAGCGGCAGATGTGCATGGCGCGCCAGACGGCCGCCGCCAAATTCCGCGATCAGGCCGATCAATTCATCATCCCAGTCCATAGGCTCGATGGAACTGAGGCGCAGACGCGGCAGTGCCGTCCGGTCGAGAATCTGCCGGACCAGCGCCGCGAGCGTAACGCGCGGCGTTAAATCTCTCCCCCAGCGGCCGAGATTAATTCCAGAGAGCACCAGCTCCTGGCCGCCGGCAGCAACAAATCCTTCAATGTGGCGCAAGATGTTCGCGTTGGGCAGGCTTTTGGACGGGCCGCGCGTCTGGGGAATGACGCAAAATGTGCACCGGTTTCCGCAGCCTTCCTGGATCTTCAGATTCGGACGCGTCTGCGTCCCGGGCACCAGCCGCGCCTCTTCAATAAAAGAATGCGCGAAGCGGTCATCGGCCCAAACGGGTGCTCTGCCTGCGAGCAGAGACTGCACGCTCACCAGCGTATCCCTTGCAAGCAGTGACGAGCTGGTCTCGCGGGAAGCCAGCTTCAGAATGATCTCGGGCGCCAGCGCCTTATGGCTGTTGCCAATCACCGCAGCCACGCCATCCATCTCTGCCAGCTCTTCCGGCGCGCGCTGCGCGTAACAGCCGGTGACGACGATCTTCGCCGTGGGATTTCGGCGATGCGCGCGGCGAATGAATGCCCGCGCCTGCCGGTCCGCTTCGGCTGTGACGCTGCAGCTGTTCACAACAACAACATCGGCATCGGAAAGCTGCGCGCTCTGCTGCCCTGCCGCGCACAGGCGCGCGCTGATCGCTTCGCCATCGGCGCGCGCCGCTCTGCAGCCAAAATGCTCGATATAACAGCCGGACATCCCTTCTAGTTTACGGTGAAACCGGAGGCATCTTGAATACGCGCCGCGGTTCGGCCGCAAAAACAAGGAACAGCGGGAGCAGGCGTCCGCATGTATCATCACGCCATGCGCTCAGACGAGGAGCCGGATCTCACGACGCCGCCCAGGCTCATGTCCGTGTTACACGAGTTGATCGACCGCGAACCGATCTTCCATCGCCCGGAGTTGGGCACCACGCGTGCTGATTTCGAGCGGATGACACGGGAGGATTTTTGGGAGACCGGCGCTTCGGGACGCCGTTACAGTCGCGCCTTTGTGTTGGATGTACTCGAAAGGCGCTTTTCGCGTCCGCATGAGGATCGGTGGGAAGCGAGCGATTTCTGCTGCCGTGAGCTCGCAACGGACCTGTATCTGCTTACCTACACGCTCGTTCAGGATTCCATACGCAAGACGCGCCGCGCGACGATCTGGCAGCGCACGGCGGCAGGGTGGAAGATCGTCTATCACCAGGGCACGACCGTCGAAGAACGGCCGCAGCCGCTGTCTCCATAACTCAATTTCGCATCCGATATACTTTGAAGAGGGGAATTGCGCCCATGAGCCGGTTCCCATGTTAGGCATGCCTTACTCCGCTTCTGCCAGTATCCCCGTAACCGCGCGCACCGCAGCGAGAAGCGGGACACGGCACATTCTAGGCTTCGTCTACTTCACATTTATCTGCTATTTGTCGATCGGATTGCCGCTGGCGGTGTTGCCGCCTTACGTGCACCTGCGCATGGGCTATAGCGCCGTGCTCGCCGGACTGGTCATCAGCATCCAGTACATTGCCACGCTCGCAAGCCGCCCATGGGCCGGGCGCATCTCAGACCGCCAAGGCGCGAAGATCTCCGTGATCTGGGGCATGGCGGCGTGCACCGCCAGTGGAGCGCTGCTGGTGGCAGCCGCGGCTCTTTACTCCATTCACTGGTTGAGCTTCTGGAGCCTGATTCTGAGCCGGCTCATTCTGGGCGTTGGAGAAAGCCTCGGCTCAACCGGGGCCACGCTATGGGGCATCACGGCCGCAGGACCGGAAGCCACAGCCAAGGTGATCTCCTATAACGGCATCTGCACCTACGGCGCAATGGCCCTTGCCGCGCCGCTGGGCGTAGTGCTCGATGACCTATGGGGCCTGAGCTCACTCGGAGTCTTCACCATCCTCATCGGCGCGCTCAGCCTGATGATGGCCACACGCAAACAGCCTGTCCCGGTGATACCAGGCGAACACCTCCCCTTCAGTCATGTGCTGGGCCGTGTGGCGCCGCACGGCATGGGACTGGCGCTGAGCGGCGTTTGCTATAGCGTGCTGGCCACCTTCATCACGCTCTTTTATGCCGCCCGCCATTGGAGTGGAGCGGTCCTGTGCCTTACGGCTTTCGGCATTGCATTTATCCTCGCCCGCCTGCTCTTTGTTCAAACCATCAACCGTTTTGGCGGATTTCCAGTGGCAATGACGTGCCTTGTCGTCGAATCTGTCGGCTTGTTTTTGCTCTGGCGCTCGAACTCGCCGGCCCTCGCGCTCACTGGCGCATCTCTGGGCGGCTTTGGCTTTTCGCTTGTCTTTCCAGCCATCGGCGTCGAAGCCGTCGAGCGCGTGCCCGAAAACAATCGCGGCACCGCGCTCGGCGTCTACACTGCATTTGCCGATGTCTCGTTTTTCCTCGTCGGCCCCATCGCCGGAGCAATCATCGGCTGGTTCGGCTACCGCAGCGTCTTTCTTTTCGCGCTGATCAGCGTGCTCACTGCGCTGGGGATTGTCATCGTGCTCTGCCGCGTTCAGAAGGAGTAGCGCATTCCATCTCGTAGACGCAAAACGGCCATCCCTGCGCAGGATGGCCGTTCTGTTCACTGTCCCCTGATCTCTGTTCTCTGTCTTACCGCTCGCCCTTCCGCCAGTTGATCAGATCGCCGAGAGTCGTGGTCGAGCTTGAGACCGGCTGCTTATGGCTGCTCTCTTTATAGTGCTCCACCTGGGCGCGGCTGGCCTCATGCCCCACGGCGCGCAGACTCAGGCCCACCTTCTTCTCTTCTACATTGATCTTGATGATCTTGAAGTCGTGCTCCTGACCCTGCTCAAGCTTGGCGTGACTATCGCCCGGTTCGCCCGCTTCCGAGACATGGCACAGACCCTCCACACCTTCGGCGATCTCGACGAACGCGCCGAACTGAGCTGTGCGCAATACCTTGCCGTGAACCACGTCGCCCACGCGGTGCGTGGCGAAAAAGCTCTCCCACGCGTCCGGCTGGAGCTGTTTGATGCCCAGGCTCAGGCGGCGATTCTGTGGCTCGACGCCGAGAACGGCAGCTTTCACCTTTTCGCCCTTCTTCACCACTTCCGAGGGATGCTTGACGCGCTTGGTCCAGCTCAGGTTTGAGACGTGCACCAACCCGTCGATCCCATCTTCAATCTCGATAAACGCGCCGAAATCGGTGAGATTGCGAACGCGGCCCTCCACGATTGTCCCCACCGGATAACGCTCGGTCAGGTTCTCCCACGGGTTTTCCATGAGCTGCTTCATGCCCAGGGAGATGCGGCGATCAGAGGGGTTCACGCTCAGAACAACCGTATCAACCTCGTCGCCCGGCTTGACCAGCTTGGAAGGATGTTTGAGACGCTTCGACCAGGTCATCTCGGAGAGATGAACCAGCCCCTCAATGCCCTGCTCAAGCTCAATAAACGCGCCGTAGTCGGTAACCGAAAGCACCCGGCCGTGGACGCGCGCCCCCACCGGGTAACGTTCCGCGGCATCGAGCCACGGGTCGGGCGTCAACTGCTTGAAACCGAGAGAGACGCGCTGCTTGTCTTTATCGAATTTGAGCACCTTCACCTGGATCTCATCGCCCACATTGACGAGATCACGGGGATGAGTGAGCCGGCCCCAGCTCATATCCGTGATGTGCAGCAGGCCGTCAATGCCGCCCAGGTCGACAAACGCACCGTAATCGGTGAGGTTCTTCACCGTGCCGGTGAGAACAGCTCCTTCAAACAGGTGCTCCATCGTAGCGGTGCGCTTTGTATTCTGCTCTTCTTCAAGCAGTTCCTTGCGGCTTACCACCACATTACCGCGCTTCTTGTTGAGCTTGATCACCCGGACTTCGATCTGCTGGCCAAGGTAGCCGTCGAGGTTGCGCACGGGGCGAATCTCAAGTTGCGAACCGGGTAGGAAAGCCTTGAGGCCGATGTCCACGGTCAACCCACCCTTTACGCGGCTCACGACTGTACCCATCACCGGAGTCTTTTCATTTGCGGCCTTCTCAATGGTGTCCCACACGCGCAGGCGTTGCGCGCGCTCGTAACTCACCAGATAGCCGCCCTCCGGCTCCTCGCGCTCGATCACCACATCGATCACGTCACCGGGATGGAACTTTGCCGCACCCGTGTGATCGACGACCTGGTCGAGAGGCACCAACCCCTCGGATTTCAGTCCCACGTCAACCACCAGGTACTTTTCCGTCTGCTTCAGCACTGTGCCGGGAACCAGCTTGTCCCCATAGGCTTCAACAGCGGCGGCCTCTGCGGCCTGCTCGCGTTCAAAGGCCTCGAGCGCCGCGGAAAAATCCTCTGCCGGCTCGCTTGCCTGCGTGGCCGCAACCGCAGCAGGCGCGGATTGGGTCTGGGCCGCCGTGGACTCGACGTGCGCTTCTGCACGTGCGGACTCGGTTGCATGGGTATCGGCGTCCAGCACATTTGCTTCGACGGCGTCAGCAGTCTCGAGGTTGGACGTGGACTCGTACGACGGCTGCTCAAGCTCCGTCGCAGGATCGAGGGTTGGGGTTTCCAATTCGGTGTTCAGGGTTATGCTCTCGGGTTCGGGATTGAGGACGTTTGCCATGCCTACCAGCTCCGGGATTCCTTGCTCCTGCGGCGGTCCGGGCCGGCCGCTGGCCGGCTCCCTCGCTACGTTTACCGCAGCCCAGGCGCCTTCGAGCCGTGATCCTGCCGTCGGGTTTTCGAACGTACCGGTGAAATTCTCCGGAGCAGCAACCTTGCCAGCACTGATTTGCGCTGGGAATAAGGCGACTGTTCTCCTTGGGAAGCACCCGGCAGGCAACGGCTTGCTGGAGGGCGGCCGCAACTCACTGCTGGAAATCCGCGCAGGAAGCTACGCTCACGAGTGTAGCAATCTCTGCAAGCCAGCGTCAAACCAAACGCTCATCCGGTAGTAGGTCAGTTTGAAGGATACGGGTTGAAGGGTACGGGCTTTAGCCCGTACGTTAATCTCCTACCATCATTCAGGGGCTTCAGCCCCTGAGGAAAGCTTCTTTCAAACTGACCCACTACCGCTCATCCCGCAATACAGACGTTTCGTTTGCTCATGCCCAGTCGCATGGCAGAGACCCGGCCCACTCTCGCCTCTATACTGAATCGAACGGCTCAAACGTCCCTCATCGCGGCATATGGAACATTTCTGGACTCCCTGGCGCTATCACTACGTCACCACGGCGGGGAAGGCGGTGCGCCCCGGAATTCCAGAAACGCTCTCCGCCTGGCCCGGAGATACTGGCTGCGTCTTCTGCAATCTCATCGCGTCGATTGACCATGCGATTGCGCAAGGGATGGATCGGGATCAGGCAGAAGCCGCGGGCGGTCTGGTTCTGCGCGCCCAACATTGCTTCATCTGCCTGAATGCCTTTCCATACACCTCAGGCCACGTCATGGTCATGCCCTATGCGCATCTCGACCGGCTGGCCATCTTGCCTCGGGACGCAGCGCACGAACTTGTCGATCTGGCGCAGCTTACCGAGCGTACGCTCGACCGCGTCTACATGCCGCATGGCTTTAACTTCGGCCTCAACATCGGCCACGCCGCCGGAGCGGGCGTAGCCGGCCACGTCCATCTGCACGCCATGCCACGCTGGATCGGTGATACCAGCTTCATGACCACGGTTGCCGAGACCCGCGTGCTTCCTGAAGACCTGGAGACGACCTGGAAGCGGTTGCGCGCGGCGTTTGCGGAGCTGGAAAGTAAACCAGCCGGCCAGTCAGCGCGTTAGGTAGTGTCTGATGAATCACGAGCGAGAGGGTTTTGTAACAGGGCATGGCTTTAGCCATGCCGAAAAGGCGCAAAACTTCGAAGGGGTTTTAACCCCTGAGGGATGTTCTTTGCGCTGCAAACAGGTGTTTTCCGATTCGTCAGACACTGCCTAGCGCCGTTGGAGTGTGCACTCGATCCGGTGCATCTGTGTAAATCTGGACATGTGCAAGGTGCTGGCCGGCGGTATATGATGCGGGCGCTGTCTCTAAAGAGAGCGAGGGACTCACCCATGAAAAAACTGCTCTGCGCCTGCGCCGGACTAGCGATGGCGTTTTCGGCTGCGGCTGCTTTGGCCGCCGACCTCTCCGGCACGTGGACTGCGGATAGCACTGGCCCCGACGGCAGCAGCTATCAGCTCACTTTCATCTTCGAGCAGGACGGTGCGAAGCTGACCGGGACCGTGCAGGGACCGCAAGGCGATCCGATCGAGATCAGCAACGGCAAGGTAGACGGCAACACCATCTCCTTCGAAGTGTCATTCAACGGAATGACGATTACGCATTCCGGCACGGTGAACGATGCCGGCGACGAAATCAAGCTCTCCACCAAAGCTGACCGGCCCGACTTTCCGGTGCATGACTTGACCCTCAAGCGCACCAAACCGGTCGGACAACCCACGCCGTAAGCGCCACGCGATAGAAGACAGCCGCTAGGAAGCGCTTGCTGTCCTGAATTGGCACATGTTTCCAGATTCGGACTGGAATCAAGAAAGCTACTCCCCCGGCCTGGGGATTCTCTGCTATGAACAGCTAAATTGGCTCAATGGGCCATATTGCTCCAAGGTTTTTGACGGGGAGGTCTGCCAATGCAGGTATCCGCAGAATCCGTCTGGTCCCCCTCCACACGCGATAGACGTAGTATTGAACCCGATCCACCGGAACTTCGATCGAGCCCCCAATTCCGGCTCCAGGGCTTAGCCTGGAGCATCTGTCTGTCTACGATTCTCTGGGTCAGTTTCATCGTCGCCGGGCGCGAGCTTTGGAGCTGGTGGCGCTAAAGCAGATTCAGAGTTACTGCAAAGGGAATTGATACGGCTCCACGGCTTTTCCCTCCGGGGTTCCCACGAACAGGTCTTCGTTCGTGGGATGGTCCCGGGGTTCCCGGCGAGCGTCCACCGCCGCGGACGCAGTCGAAACATCCGCGGTTCGTTTCATGCCGCACGAATCCAATGCAAAACTTGCTGATTTTGCCCATGGGTTATCGGGCTATATCTATATGTCGATACGGCCTAAGCCCCCTCGTCAGATTTCGCGTTTTCTTCCGCGTCCTCTTCTGAATCGTCTCCTGTGTGATCGCGTCGCTGGTTCCCCTGCGCTCACGCGCAGACATTGGTTACTCGTGTACCGCCGTCAACACCTCGGTGCTCTTGCTTATGGTTGCGGTGCGCTCCAGCTTGTCCCAGTTGAACGGCTTGCCATCGATGGCGCGTTTGAGCGTCTTGAAGAGCACAATGGAGAAGAGCTGGCGATACGCAAAGCGCTGCAGCCAGATGTGGAAGAGCAGCCACCCATCGCCTTTGTTGGCCGGATGCCGCCGCTCCAGGCTAAAGGCGACTGTCGAGGTGATGAAGTCGATTACCAGGAACCCGAGAAAATACGTTACCAGCTTTTCGAAACTCGCCGGTGAAGCGGACTCGGGATGGTAGTGCCGATCGATAAAGAAATTGAGAATGCCCCAAGCAAACAACAGATCGATGAAGGGCGAGACGAGCGGCAAAAACATCTGGAAGATGAGAATATTGGGCAAGGCAAACAGGCCCATCGCTTTGTTACGCACAAATGCGGCGCGATGCTTCCAGATGGCCTGGAGTGTTCCGAATGACCAGCGAAAGCGCTGCCGCATCAGTCCGCGCGCATCGAGGGGCGCTTCAGTGAACCCGAGCGCGCGGTCTTCATAATCCACGCGCAGCCCCTGTTCGAGCAGGTTCATGGTCAGGTCCGCGTCTTCGGCAACCGTGTTCAGCGGATAACCACCCGCAGCTTTCACCGGAGCCGCGCGCCACGCGCCAATGGCGCCCGGAACCACGGTGACGACGTGGAAAAGATCGAGGGCGCGCCGCTCGAAGTTCTGGCTGGTGACATATTCAAGCGCCTGCCAGCGCGTCCACAGGTTCACGCGGTTGCCCACCTTGGCATTGCCGGCCATCGCGCCAATACGCGGATCCTCGAAATGGCTGACCAGCTTGGAAATGGCATCCGCGGCGATCACGGTGTCCGCATCGATGCCGATGTAGATCTCCTCGTTCATTCTGTCGAGCGCATAGTTGAGCGCGGCGGCTTTGCCCGCATTCGGTTTGGTCAGCACCTGCAAACGCCCGGTCTTGATCTCCTGCGCATAGGCCTCCGCGGCCACTTCGGCGGTGCGATCGCTTGATCCATCATCGATCACAATCACGTGCAGATTCTCGTAATCCGAGTTGAGCACCGAGCGGATGGTTCGCACAATGACGGCTTCTTCGTTGTAGGCCGGGATGAGAACTGCGACACGGGGGTTGTAGTCAGGCGATGTATCATGGCGCGGCCCGCGTACGCGATCGATGACGGCGAACAATCCTACGATGACCAGCCGCGCACTCATCAGAATATCGCCCAGGAAGAAGACAATGACGATGAAGTTGCCGATGATATCCACGGCGGAAAATGCGATCGAATCGGGCAGCGCGCGCACGCGTTGCCAGAGCGTGAGCGGCGGCATCACTTCCGCGGTGGTCTTTCCCATCAACGCGGAGACTGGAACAAAGGTGTAGCCGTGCGCGCGCAGCGTGTCAATCAGATACGGCAGCGCGGCCACTGTCGCCGAGCGGTCGCCGCCGCCGTCGTGCATCAGGATCACCGAGCCGGCGAACTGCGGCTTGGTCTTCATAATCCGCAATTGATTTAAGACGGATTGCGTGATCTCTTCCGGTGTCTTGCGCGGATGCTCGAGCCAATCGTCGGTATCGATCTTGTTGCCGATCACGATATAGCCCTCGTTCTGAGCCGGCACAACCGGCCAGGCTTGATCGTCGGTCTCCGGCTCTTCATCGATGTCATAGGGTGGGCGAAAGTAGAGCGGTTGCACCCCCAGCTTGCTCGAAAAAAGGCTCTCCGTCAGCTTCATCTGCAGATCAATCTGCCCTCGCGAGATGTCGCTGATGTCCGGATGGCTCCAGGTGTGGTTGCCGATCTCGTTCCCTTCGCGGACGATTCGTTGCAACAGGCTCACATTCTGCGCGGCCTCTTCGCCGATGATCATGAACGTGCCCGTCACATGCTTCTGTTTCAGGATGTCGAGGATCTTGGGTGTCCACTCGGGATCGGGGCCGTCATCGAAGGAGAGCGAAACCTCATTCGGGTGGTAGCCGTAATATTCGACACTGAAGTTGCGCGGGTACACATCCATGTGCTCGTCAACGATCAGCTTTTTGCGTGGATCGGGCTCATCGGTATCCACTTCCACAGTCCGGCGGCCGTTCTGAGGAAGGCCGGTGATCCGCATGATGTCGCCCTCGCCCGTCACATCCACATCGTGGCCCGGCTGGACGCCGGGCTTGTCTGAGCCAAGCACTTGCAGAGACTCGGGCGAACTGGGCTTATCCCATATATTCCAAAGCGAACTGTCCTCCGTACCAAGGCGCCAGAGAGCGAAGGTCTGCAGGCCAAGCTGCCGCGCGCCGCGCATCTCATCCAGCACTGTGACGCCGTCGAGAAACCAGACGACGTGGCGCTGATGCGCGTCTTCATCGATATATTCAAAGTGCGGATTCAATGCGTCGTAGTCGAGATCGAGGTCGGCGTCGGCATCGGAGGCCTCCTGCCACACGTCGGATACCGAAAGATCCTCAGTATTGAGAACCTGCGGTTTGGCCGCTTTTCGTGAGCCTCGCTTCAGGCGAGCCGGAATCGACATCGTCCAGTCGTAGCCGTAGTTGCCGAGCGCGCAGATGAGCTTGTTCTTGGGCACCACCTTGAGCACACGGGCGAGATTGCCAATGAACCATTCCTGGCTGGCAACCGGTCCAGGATTGCTGGTGACCTGGTGCTCGTCGTAATTCATCAGGATCACGCCGTCGGAGTTCGCGGCGATCTGTTTGAGATCGGCATCGGGCGTGGCGACGGCGACGTTCACGTAAAGCCGCAGATTCAGCGGATGCATGACCGCATAAAGCTCTCGAATGAAGCTCAGATAAGCAGGAGTTGCATCATCGGGCAGGCTTTCGAAGTCCAGCGAAAGACCGTGATAAACCGGATACGCATGGAAAAAATGAAGGATCTGCTGGCGCAGGAAGGCGCGCTTCGCGGGATCGCCCAGCATCGCGCCCACGCCGGCGTCCCAGGTCTGTGCAGCAGAGTTGAAATTGTTGAGATGAGGAAAGATCTCGGTATCTTCTTTGGCCTCTTGAATGACGTGTTTGATCCGGTCCATCTCGTCGGGATCGCGAACTGAACCACCGTCGATAATGGAATAAGTGCGATGGCTGTCATTATTGATTCCCAGCAGCGCCGGCTGAGCCGAGTAGACGTGCAGCCATTCGGGAAACAGCATATCGATTTGGTGTACGTGCTGCTTGAATGAAGCGAAGCTGGCCTCGTCGTAGGGCACATAGTAGGCCGCGCGCAGCCCCTCACCCGTGTTGAAAGGAATCTCAGAAGGCCGGCGGCTGGTCTTGCGGCGCGCAGGACGTGGCGGCCTGGCGCCACGCAGAAGAACGGAACGGTCTGGCAGAGCGCGGTAATTGTGCCGTGGGGTGGGGAGCAGCAGCTCGGGCAAATGCTGAATGCGCAACAGGTTGAACGTGAACCCAGCGACCACCAGCGTGCACAGCACGGCCGTAATATCCAGAATGCGGCGCAGCCGTTTCCAGCGTTTACGTTCCGGGTCGAAGAAAATCTGACGATCAAGCATGGGCAGTATTGTCTCCGAGCGCGCGGAAAACCATGAAGACGGTTTACGTTATACATTACGAATCGTATGGAAGCCGCCTCGGAGAGTCAATTCAAGTCCGTAACGTTCTTGAAAGGACTTGTGCCTTCAGTACTGCAGGTTGGATTGCCGCTCGCGGCAGGCCTCGTGCTGCGCGCTTGGATGCTCAAAAACCTTTTTGAGGTCAACGGAGATACGCTGATCTATGGTGGCATTGCAAAAAATCTTTTGCTTCATGGCCGTTATGCATTGTCCGGAGCAAATGGTGAACTCTATCCCACGCTGATCCGCCTGCCCGGCTATCCGCTGTTCCTTGCACTCTGTTTCCGGCTCTTCGGCATGGAGAATTACTTTGCCGTAGCTTGTGTACAGGTCGTGCTCGATCTTGCGGCTTGTGTGCTTCTGGCCTCCTTCGCGCGCCGCATCATGTCTCCCGCGCATCAATCTGCGGCAATGCAATCCGCGGCCATGCGGGTTACGCTCTGGCTCGCAATTCTGTGCCCGTTTACGGCCTCTTACGTGGCCTTCCCGCTCACGGAAACACCCACGCTTTTCATGCTGGCGCTTGCGATGCGGTCCATGGCCGGCTTTCACGATCATCCCGGATGGAAGAATGCACTCTGCTTCACCTTTGCGGTCTGCTCTGCCTCGCTGCTGCGGCCCGACGGCGCATTGGCTGCCGTAGCCTTTGCGCCAGCGCTCATGACCGGATTCAGTGGCACGCATGTCACGCTGTCGAAGCGAATACGCATGGTTTCCGTTTGCATTGTGCTGGCGTTGCTTCCGTTTGCGGCGTGGACCTGGCGGAATTGGGAGACGTTTCACGTCTTTCAACCGCTCGCGCCGCGCCTGGCCACCGATCCTGGAGAAGCGACGAATCCGGGCTGGGAGCGATGGGTGAAGACCTGGTGCCTCGACTTCGTTTCCACCTACCAGATCTACTGGAATGTTCCCGATGACACGCTGGAGGTGAGCCGGCTGCCCACCCGCGCCTTCGACACGCCGGCGCAATATGCCGAGACCGCCGACCTCGCCCGCGACTACAACACGCACGGCTACGACCTTACGCCAGAGATCGACGCGCGTTTCGAGCGGCTCGCCGAAGAGCGTATCGCCGCACACCCGCTGCGCTACTACATATGGCTGCCGTTGGGCCGCATGGCCGACATGTGGCTGCGCCCGCGCGTCGAAAATCTTCCCATCGATCTCGACTGGTGGGTTTATGCACATCATCGTGCAGAGACGCGCTTCAGCTGGTTCTATGCCGCGCTCAACGCGGTTTATCTGCTTCTTGGAATCGCCGGCCTGTGCTTGCGCCCGCGCTTCTGGGGCGCGCTGCTCGCCTACATGCTGCTGCGCAGCGCGCTGCTGCTTACCATCGAAGCGCCGGAGGCGCGCTACACGATCGAGTGCTTCCCGATGCTGTTTGCGCTCGGAGGGGTTACGCTCGGCGCGATCTTCGAAAAATGCAAAGGGAGCAAAGCATCAGCCGGAGTTCCGCTGTCCCGTTAGCATGGAGACAGTCGGCTCAGTGCGTCACGTAGGTGGTCTTGCTATCGGTCTTGAAGGTAAAGGCATCCTTCGGCAGGGACTGATTCACCTTGATGTTGGTGTAGTGAGCGGTCCGCGCCTGGCCTTGGCCCTCGTCAAAATACTGCTTCATACTGATTGCCCGGTCAGGATCGATCCAGATGATCACCTTGGGAACGGTCTTTCTTACGCTGGGATCCTTGGCTGTCAGCTCCAGCTTGGCCGTCTTCACGCCATCGATCGTCTCAGACCCGTCGTAGACGATATCCCATTTCTGCTGGAGTTCCTTCCCGCTGGCGCCGAAGCCCAGCATGAACCAGTCTTCGTATTGGCTGAGCTTGCTCAACGTAGTGACCTGATCGAGCAGTTTTTCGTAAAGCTGGATGGAGCCTTTCGCGCAGCAAACGAGGATCTTCGGAGCAGGCTGGCCATTGTCTGTAGCGATGTGGACGCCCATCTGGAAGGCCGATCCGTTGCGCTGATAGTACTCCACGCCCTTCAGCACGTCCGTGTCGGGTACAGGCTCGGTCTGCGTGGTGTCGAATTCGACATCGGCTGAGGTGGAGTGGAATTTAGCGGCAGAAGCATCCAGCCTGCTCAACACAGAGTTCAAGTCGTCTGCCGCGAGTGCCGCGCGACCTGGAGCCAGAAGGAACCCAAAGCAAACAACAAAAAGAATGACTCGTCCTGCGTGCATAGCTTTCATCCATTTCGATTTCGATGTGCGCCGATGCAAGGCGATCCGGAAAAAACACGCCTGGCGAAAGATGCCTGTTTGTTACTTATGCGCCCAGACCTTCCAAGCCAAATTCCCCTCACTGTTGGTGACCGTCTCCCAATGTTCGACGAATACGGCATCGCCTGTGACGGGTTCGATAGCCTGGCGTAACGCTTTTTTCACCTCTGCATCGGACGCGCCCGGAGCCACGGCCACATCCGTTGCCTGTACGGTGACGATGATGCCATGCCCGCCGTTGCCGCTCACCAGGATTGGATGCAAGGGTCCGGGTAGAGTCGAAGGCCGGTCGCCGAAGTTCCACAGGTGCGGGGTGACGAAGATGAAGAGGAGGATCAGTGAGACCATTACGTCGTACTGGACGCTGCCGCGTGGATGGGTCCAGTAAAAGTAACTCTTCAGAATCGGCCTGAGACCCTGACCTTCCATGTGTCGTTCCGGTTGAGGCGCCGAGACGGCTGCGCTCTGCATTTCCATTAGCACTCCTTCGCAATCCGGTCCAGCCCGCCCATATAAGGCTTCAGCGCTTCTGGAACCAGTACAGACCCATCTGCCTGCTGATAGTTCTCCAGGATCGCCAGCCAGGTGCGGCCCACGGCCAGTCCGCTGCCATTGAGCGTGTGCACGAACTCGGGCTTGGCCTTCCCACCCGCGCCAGGACGGTAGCGGATATTCGCACGCCGCGCCTGGAAGGCGTCAAAGTTCGAGCAGGAAGAGATCTCACGGTAAAGCTGCTGGCCCGGAAGCCAGACCTCCAGGTCATACGTCTTAGCAGACGAAAATCCAGTGTCGCCGGTACAGAGCAAAACGCGTCGATACGGCAAATGCAAAGCCTCCAAAATCTCCTCGGCGTCGCGGGTCAGCCGCTCGTGCTCGGTGTCGGACTCTTCGGGCCGCGTGAACTTGACCAACTCCACCTTCTGGAATTGATGCTGGCGGATGATGCCCCGTGTATCTTTTCCTGCCGCTCCCGCTTCCGCCCGGAAGCAGGGCGTGTAGGCCGTCAGCGAGATGGGCAGCCGCGCCTCGTCCAGAATCTCGTCGCGGTAGAGGTTCGTGACCGGGACTTCGGCCGTGGGAATCAGCCAATGATCGTTGTCCAAAAAGTTGCCGCGCGCAGCGCCCTCGGCATCGGCATCGGAGCAGCGGAAGAGGTCTTCGGCGAACTTGGGCAACTGGCCGGTCCCAAAGAGCGACTTGCTGTTGACCATGAACGGCGGCAGCACTTCTTTGTAGCCGTGCTTTTTCGTGTGCAGGTCCAGCATGAAGCCGATCAGCGCCCGTTCCAGCCGCGCACCCGCGCCCATGTAGACGGCGAACCGCGCCCCGCTCAACTTGGCTGCACGTTCGAGATCGAGAATGCCGAGAGCTTCGCCGATCTCCCAGTGCGGCTTGGGTTCGAAGTCGAAAAGGCGCTTCTCGCCCCAGGTCTTTACGGTGACGTTATCCGTTTCAGAGGTCCCGGCTGGAACTTCGTCCCGCGTCAGATTCGGGACCCGCGCCAGCGCCAGGCGCAGTTCTTCGTCGAGCGAGGCCGCAGCTCTGTCCAGTTCGTCCAGCTTGTCCTTGAGCGCCCGTGTCTCTTCCATGATGGCCGTGGCATCCTGGCCGGCCTTCTTGAGCGCGCCCACCTGCTGGCTCAATTCATTGCGGCGGGCCTTCAACTGTTCGGACTGCGTAATGGCCAGACGCCGCTTTTGATCGAGAGCGCGAAAGTCGCCCAGCAAAACCGCCGGATCGGCCCCGCGTGCACGCAGCTTTTCCTCAACCAACTCCAGGTTGCCCCGGACAAATCCCAGATCGAGCATCGCTTCACCAGTTTACTTGACGAGAAGTGACGGATTTTCCAGATAGAGCGCAGCAAACGTGTCGCCGAACCCAGCATTTAGCTCCGCTGCAGGCTGCCGCTCGCTGCGGCTCGCGTGGGCGCAGCGCCATTCGCGGTTCCCGCGGATTCAGCCAACTCAGATTCTGAGCCGGTTGCCTTCTTCGTTGCAATCTGTTCTTGCCATCCCGGCAGCCGCTGGTCGCCGGTAATGAGCCGGGCGCCGCGCGTGAAGGTGAAGTAAGTCCAGATCCAGGCGGCAAACACCGAAACACGATTGCGGAATCCGATAAGAAAGAAAATGTGCACGGTAAGCCAGGTAACCCACGCGAAAAGGCCACTCATGTGGGCTTTGAATGGCCACTTCACGTCGGCTACCGCATCCATGCGGCCGATGGTGGCCATGTCGCCCTTGTCAAAATACCGGAAGGCGGGCCGGATCTTGCCTGCAAGATCGGCGGCAATCATCTTCGCCACATGATCGCCCATCTGCATCGCCGGCTGCGCTACGCCCGGAACTTGACGCCCATCCTGCTCGAAATGGGCCAGATCGCCCAAGACGAAGACCTCCGGCAGTCCCGGCGGATTGAGCCGGTCGTCGACCATCACACAGCCGCGATGGTCCACCGGCGCGCCCAGCATCCTGCCCAGGGACGAGGCCTGAACGCCCGCAGCCCATAAAGTGACCGCCGCATCGATCCTTTGGCCATTTGCTTCCACCCACCCCGGACCCACACCGGTCACCTGCGCTTTGGTATGGACCTCAACGTTCAGCCGCTTAAGCGCAGCCTCGGCTTTGGCGGAGAGATCCTCTGGGTACGCGGCCAGAATCCGATGACCTCCATCGAGTAAAAGAACGCGGGCCTTGGTGGGATCGATATGCCGGAAGTCGTGGCGCATGTAGAGTTGCGCAATGTCGCTGATAGCCCCGGCCAGCTCCACGCCGGTCGGTCCGCCGCCAATGACCACGAAGTTCAGCGGCGGATGCCACCCATGCTCCACCATCTGCCGTTCGGCCAATTCGAAGGCTAAGAGCACGCGGCGGCGAATCTCCGTGGCGTCTTCTACTGTTTTGAGCCCCGGCGCCAGTGGCGCCCAATCTTCGTGGCCGAAATAAGAGTGGCTGGCGCCGGTGGCAAGAGCCAGGTAATCGTATGTCACCCGCGCGCCGCTGGCCAGCGTGATCTGCCGCATGCCCACGTCGATGCCGACGACCTCATCCATGAGCACTTCCGCATTCGACTGGTGCCGCAGGATGGAGCGGATGGGCTCGGCGATATCCGCCGGCGAAAGCACGGCGAGCGCGACCTGATAGAGAAGCGGCTGAAAGAGATGGTGGTTGCGCCGGTCGATCACCGTTACGTTCACGTCCAGACGAGCCAGCGCCCGCGCCGCGTGAATCCCGGCAAACCCTCCGCCCACAATGACTACGCGCGGCCGGGAGGGCTGCGCCTCTGCAAGTCCCATTCCAACTCCCACTTTTGGTGCCGTTGCCAACTCACCCACTGTCTGCACCTCGCAATCTCTCTAGCAGATGCGGAAAAGAGGAAATAGGTCACAGCGCCTTTGCAAAAGCAATGCCTTATCACCCGCAAACGCACGTGAGGACGCGACGGTGCTGTAGCATCCACGTATGATCGCAGGCGCATCCTGGATCTGGTGGGCAGGGTTCCATGCGGGTGTGGCGGCGTTGCTGCTCGTTGACTCCCTTCTTCCCGGGCACACGCGCGAAACCCGCCATCAGCAAGTGTTCGCCTGGATCGGCACGGCCTTCTTTGCCCTGGCCGCGGCGGTATTTGCCGCCTGGATCGCTTTTACCCAGGGCCGGCAGCCTGCGCTCGAATTTGTGGCCGGCTACACCATCGAGACATCGCTCAGTATCGATAACCTCTTCGTTTTTCTGGTCCTTTTTGAAGGCTTTCAGATCGGCCGCCAGCGCCAGCATAAGGCGTTGCTGTGGGGCGTGTGGGGCGCCATCGCGCTGCGGGCGGCGTTTATTGCCACTGGCGTCACGCTGCTGGAGCACTTTAGCTGGATTGCGTGGGTCTTTGGTCTTTTCCTGTTGTACGTGGCCTGGCGGTTGATCCGGGGTGGTTCGGCGCGTGCGGCGATTCCCGCCTGGATCCGCCGTTTGCAGCCGGCTAAAGGCTCGCTGCTGCCGGTGATTCTGGCGGTCGAAGTCACCGATCTCGTCTTCGCCACCGATTCCATCCCGGCGGTCCTGGCCGTAACTCACAATCCTTTCGTCGCTTACACCTCGAAT
This sequence comes from Acidobacteriaceae bacterium, assembly GCA_030037705.1. Lineage (GTDB taxonomy): Bacteria > Acidobacteriota > Terriglobia > Terriglobales > Acidobacteriaceae > Telmatobacter. Next base: position 22,121 of record JASHQE010000033.1, read on the forward strand.
ATCGCGGCCATTCTCGGGTTGCGGTCGCTTTACTTCGCTCTCGCCGGCCTGCTTGACCGGTTCCGTTATCTCCACTACGGATTGGGCGCACTGCTTGGCTTTGTTGCGTTCAAAATGCTCGTCGCTCGCTGGATCGAGATTCCGATTGTTCCATCGCTGGCTGTGATCGGGGGCATCCTCGCTGTTTCGGCGGTTGCCTCACAGATGGCGAAGGGAAAGGGACTAGGGACTAGGGACTAGGGACTAGAACTGGTTGCATAAATGGTTTCGTAACAGGGCACGACTTGAGTCGTGCCGCAAAAGCCTCGTGAACACTGGGGCTTTAGCCCCTGAGGGAAGTTTCTTTACCTGACCAGACCATTGATGCAACCAGCTCTGGGGACTAGAGACGCTTTACCAGGTTTCGAACCGGATATGCCCTTGGCGGTCCAGCACCGAATGCTTCTGGAACTCCTGATCGTTTCGCTGGGGGTAATCATTGCGAAAGTGCGCGCCGCGGCTCTCCGTGCGCGCCAAGGCCGAGCGCAGAATGGCGTGGGCCACACGGCAGAGCGACTGGGCCTCGGCGAGACGGCGGTCGAACCTTCCGCGCTGCGTGAGACGCGCAAGGGAGAAATCGCACTTGGCTTGTGTGCGCAGTCCTTCGCACAAGGCTGCGTCGTCACGGAGAAGGCCGGCGCAGGTCCACATGGCGCGCTGAAGCCGCGCAATAACTTCTTCGACGCAGCGCTCTTCATCAGGAGGCAATGGGGATTCGGCGGCCTCATTGCATTCAACGCGCGTGAGCGGCGGGCCGTCGGCAAGCATCGCCTGGGCGGCGCGCGCGCCGAAGACCAGTCCTTCGAGCAGCGAGTTCGAGGCCAGCCGGTTGGCGCCGTGAACACCGGTGCAAGCCGCTTCACCGGCTGCGTAAAGGCCGGCGATGTTGGTGCGCCCCTCCAGATCGGTACGGATGCCGCCCATGAGGTAATGCGCCGCCGGACGGACGGGAATCAGATCGCGCGCAAGGTCGAGACCATGACGGGCCAGGAAAGCGCTGATGCCCGGAAAGCGCTTGTGCAGATCGTGTCCGGTAACGTGGCGCATGTCGAGGAAGACCGGACGGGCGCTGCCCGCCGCATCCATGCCTTCGCGCGCGATGGCCCGCGCCACCACATCGCGCGGGGCCAGTTCGAGCAGCGGATGGTAGCGTTCCATGAATCGTTCGCCGCGGTCGTTGCGCAGATACGCGCCCTCGCCTCGCAGGGCTTCGGAGAGGAGAAACCGCGGCGCACCGGGGAGCGAGAGCGCCGTGGGATGGAATTGGTAGAACTCCATGTCGGCGAGCTCGGCCCCGGCCTGCGCGGCAAGGGCGATGCCGTCCCCTGTTGCTACGGCGGGATTGGTCGTGTCCGAGTACACCTGGCCTGCGCCGCCTGAGGCGATGAGTACGGCCCGCGCGCAGATCCTTTGCGGACGGCAGTTTTCTTCAGCCGGACAGGCCTCTGCCAGATCGGCGCCAATGACCCGGTTATCCGCGGTTACCAGGCTCGTCACGCGGGTCCACGCGGCAAAACGGATGGCTTTGTGGACACGCGCGAAGGCCACGAGGGAACGGCTGATCTCAGCCCCGGTTGCATCGCCGTTGGCATGCAGGATGCGGGCCAGGGAATGTGCTCCCTCACGGGTGCGCAGCAGTTCGCCGTGGGTCTGGTCAAACTTTGCGCCCCATTCGATCAGCTCATGGACGCGCAGCGGACCCTCCGCAGCCAGCGTCTCGGCGGCCGGCCGGTAAACAATGCCATCTCCGGCATTTACGGTATCTTCGAGATGCAGCGCGACATCCTGCTCGCCTTCCATCGCAACAGCGATGCCACCTTGCGCATAGTGCGTATTCGATTCGCCCAGAGCTTCCTTCGTGACCACGAGCACTTCGCCGTGGCGGGCGAGCTCGACAGCCGCCCGCAGCCCCGCTACGCCGGCGCCCACTACCAAAAAATCGACCTCTGCCCCCGCCCCCATTCCTGTTAGAGGCTATCATCGCGGCCTGGGATGCGGAGTTGAGAGCACGGTCTCAGTTTGGGCCTTGCTCTAAGATGGACGTCTTTTCCGGTTGCCGGGTGCCCCAGGTCTCCGGATGTCGAGCTCAGCACGATGATGGTTGCAGCCCGATCATTCAAGCGCTGTCATGTTGAGCGGAGTCCGCCACGGCGGACTACGCTCAGGATGACAGTGCTTGGGTTGGGATTTATGCTTTCCCAGGTTTCAAAATCGAGACCCTTCGACAAGCTCAGGGCAGGCTCTGGGGCACCCGGCAGCCCAATCACCCAAGCACTGTCATGTTGAGCGGAGTCCGCCGCGGCGGACGGAGTCGAAACATCTGCGGTTCGTCTCGCAGCTCCACGCACAATGCACTCATCAAAGATGTCAAAGCAGCATCGTTTCCAGCCTTAAGCTTCGCGAAGAACAACCGCAGATCCCCTTCGACTACGCTCAGGGCAGGCTTTCGACTCGTCGCCACGGCGGACTACGCTCAGGATGACAGTGCTTGGGTTGGGATTTGTGCTTTCCCAGGTTTCAAAATCGAAACCTGGGGCACCCAGGTCGTGCTCAGTCAGCCCGGAAAATGGTAGTGGGTCAGTTTGAAGGGGCACGGCTTTAGCCGTGCCGTAAACAGATCAAAATGTGTGCGGGCTTTAGCCCCTGAGGGATGGTTTTACGCAAACTGACCCACTACCTGAAAAATATATTCTCAATTTCTTCGTGATTTTTTCTAGCGCCGACCCAAATCTTCTGTTACAGTCACCATCATCGGAATCCGGTATTTGTTTCTACCGGTTCTGGACAACACGAAGCGGGACACGCCGATGTAGAAAGCACCGACGTATCCCTGACCACCATCACCTTTTACACAGAAAGGCAATGCCATGGCTGTTTCTAAAAATACCCACCAACCCACTCCCCGCGCAAACCCTCCCCAAAAACCCCTCTCCGAACTGGATATGGAACCGGATACGCCGGTACGCCCACCGAACTATCCGCCGGAAATCGGCATCAACTTTACCGAAGCCGTGGGCAAGACGGTAGCCTACATCAACTACGTCGATGACGCTCCGGAGTGGCAGTCGCTGCAAGTACGCTTTACGGATGGCACGCTTCTCGCCTTTGACCTGTTGCCTCGTATGCGTGTTCGTCTGCGTGTCCAATACATGGAATCGCGCGGCGACGAGCTGGAGACGATCCGCAACTACGGGATTGTGGAGGACAGGAGGGCGAGCCATGGGCAGGAAGCATAAAGCGCGCCTCCGTTCGGAGTCCCCGACGGGCAAGTTCCGGCCCGGTCCGGCTGGCACCTGCGAGGCGTTCCTGTTTGAGTTCAGCAACGAACGCGGCCATCTGACGGATGGCCATCTTCTTGATGCGGAGAAGACCCTTGCCACCACCCATCGCATCGCCGCGGGCTCGATGCTGGAGGCCATCGCATACATGGCGCAGTACGAACCGGATTTCCATATCTGGTCGGTCCAAAAGATGGGAGCGATCGTGCTGCTCTCAGGTTCTCGATACAACTGAGATCGATCCCAGCCAGCGGTAGCGTCTCTGTTTGCAGCTCTCGCCTGAGAGTCTTCAGCGCACAGATGCAAACGGAGACACTACCGGGAATACCGGCTGCTTGACACAAACGCACCCAGCCATGAAACTGCCAGCAAAGGTTTCTTTTCCGTGCTGTGGGTGGTATGGAACCCACTTGAGCGAAGGCGGAACGCAATTCGGTGAGCGCATCCAGCAAAGGACGGTGGAGCTTCCGGCTGAACTCCACTATGGAAAGCGTCGGTGAAGTGGAGGCGGCTGCAGAAAGGCTGGCCACGGACGCCGGCCTCGATGAAGACCAGCGTTTTCACGTGACCATGGCAGTGCGCGAAGCTACAATCAACGCCGTCCTGCATGGAAATGAATACGACCCGGCGCTGCAGATCGACGTGGCCTTCGAAAACACCGGAAAAGACTTTATCTTTACGATTACCGACCAGGGCCGCGGATTCGATCCTGATCGCCTGCCCGATCCATCGGCGCCGGAAAACCTTCTGCGCGGCACCGGCCGCGGCATCTTCCTCATCCGGTCTCTGATGGATGAGGTACACTTTCGTCAATTGCATCCCGGGACCGAACTGACGCTCGTCAAGCATCTGGCGCCTGAAGCAGGCAGAACCTGATGCGGCCGCGGAGAAGTCAACGTAAGCTGATTTCTCACCGGCAGCACGGCCGGCAGGGAGTTTTCCGCCGGTCGGCGCAACAAAAAATGCTATAACCGAAATACCAAGAAGGAGGATCTTCCGTGGCACTTACGATTGCTTCGCGTGAAATTGACGGCGTCACCGTTCTGGATCTGAGCGGACGGATCACACTAGGCGAGGGCAGCGTGCAGCTACGCGACGCTATCCGCGACCTGATCGGCAAAGGGCAAAAACGCATCCTGCTGAACCTGGGAGAGGTGAATTACATCGATAGCTCCGGCCTGGGCGAACTGGTAAGCGCCTACACTACCTCAAAGAACCAGGGGGCGACCCTGAAGCTGCTCAGGCTGACCAAGAAGGTGCATGACCTGCTGCAATTGACCAAGCTCTACACCGTCTTCGACATCTATGACGACGAGGCCAGCGCCATCGCCTCCTTTAAATAGCCCTTCCGGTATCCCCTCGCGTTCTCGACGCTTTCGGTTCACGCATACGCAAAGGCCATCTCTGCGCGGGATGGCCTTTACGCTTTAGGGCAAGGCTTCATGGCAGTTCTCGAAACTGCTCTAGAACTTGACCTCCGGCACCGACTGCGCCGCGGGACTGGCCGTAAAGAACGCGTTGTTTACCTGGAATCCGGCCATGCCCGCCCAGATGCTGTTGGGGAACTGGCGAATGAAGGTGTTGTAGTCCTGGATCGCGTCATTGTAGCGTTTGCGGGCCACGGCAATACGGTTCTCGGTGCCGGCCAGTTCGTCTTGCAGGCGCATGAACTGTTCGCTTGAACGCAGTTGCGGATAATTTTCCGTAAGAACGAGCAGGCGTCCCAGGGCCGAGTCGAGCTGTCCATTGGCGGCAATTTTGGCCTGCGGCCCCTGCGCGTTGAGCAGACCGGCGCGCGCATTGGCGATGTCCCCGAAGACCGTGCTCTCTTCCTTGGTAAAACCTTTCACCGTCTCCACCAGGTTGGGAATCAGGTCGGCGCGCCGCTGCAACTGCACATCGACCTCGGACCACGAGGATTTCACGATCTCGTCTTTGGCCACCATCTGGTTTTTTGCGCTCACATAGCTGCCAAAGACCAGGAAAACTGCAAGAAGCAGGATGCCTACAATCGCCAGCGTAATTCCAAGTCCACGACTCATACCGTTCCTTTATCCTCCGGCCTCCGCACTGCGGAAGGCTTTTTCTCAAAACCCGAACAGCTTACCAGCTCCCTCCGGCGCCGCCTCCACCAAAGCTTCCACCGCCAAATCCGCCGAAACCGCCGCCGGAATCGCCTCCACCGCCGCCGTAGCCGCCTCTCCAGCCTCCGCCACCCCATCCGCCGAAGAAAAGGCCAAAACCGAACAACATGCGGAGCAGGGAGAAGCCACCGAAAAAGATCAGGATGATGAGAAGCAACACGAGTTTTGCGAGCGCTGAGCCATGATGGCGCGCTGGCTGATCGGCGGCCGGTAAAGGCGGCGCGGTTTCGTCCAGCGTGATGTGAGCGTCGGCGGCTATATCCTGCGCAATCTCACCCACGGCGAGCATCACGGCGCCGTCAAAGTCGTTGGCCCGCAGATCGGGCACCATGGCCCGGCCGATGTCACCGAGCTTGGCGTCGTTCAAAATGCCTTCCAGGCCGTAACCCACCTCGATCCGGCGCTGATGGTCGTTGATCGCGAGCAGAATCAGAACGCCGCGGTCCGAGCCTTTGCGGCCCATCTTCCACTTGCTCTCCAGCTCATCCGAGTATTCGGCTGCATCTTCGCCTTCGAGCGTGCGGACCGTGACCACGGCCACCTGCGCGTTGGCCGCAGAATGATCGAGCTGGGAACAGATCGAGTCGATGCGCTCAATCGCCTCCGGCGAGAGCACGTGCGCAAAATCGCTTACATAATCGGAGGGCTGGGCAGGTAGGTCCTGGACCCGTTGAGCGCACGCGGGAAAGACTCCCGCCAACACGAGCGCCCACACACCGATCCATAAACCGGCCCAACCTGCAGGGCGATGGCCTTTCATCTCAATTTATTGTACGCGGAGGGCCGTCTACCGGTTCCCTGCTCTCAAAATCTGCATGGGCTACATGGGCCTCCCGTCTCTTCCGTTGTGCTTCTTCACAGGCGCCGACTCATTGCGGTCCCTTGTTTTTGCGGTCCCTTGTTTGCATGGAAAAAACCTCTGGTGATCCGACCACATCGACTTGCAAGAAGAGACAACCTCATGCACAAATCTCTGCACTAATCTCAAGTGGGGTGGTGGGAGTTTCAAAATATGAATACCTTACGCGAAGGCAAGTCTTAGAAGCGTATTTCAGTTTTTACTGTCTTGGTGATTATGCTCGAATGACTCGAAAACATCCCTGTCGTTTCTGACAAATCTGTGCCTGATCTCTCTTGACTGCAAAGGAGCACCAAGCCCGAAGCGTGTCTCCTGGGAGAGATCTTGCGACTTCGCCCTGGGGGCCCAATGGGCATGCATCCGGCTGCAAGATACAACTCTCACTTGGTCTGGCTCTTCATCTCCCTCCTGTTGAGCGGAACGATCACAGGCTGCACATCCCCAGTCGCTTCCAACAAGCCACCAAACCCGACGAAGACGCTGAACAGCATCGCGGTGACGCCTGCAACGTCGAGCATTGCCGTTGCCGCAACCGCGCAGTTCGCTGCGACCGCTTCTTACAGCGATGGCTCGACGGCAAATGTGACCTCATCCGCAACCTGGACGTCTTCGAGTCCCTCCGTGGCGACGGTCAGTACCGGGGGTGTAGCCACCGGCGTGGCCGCAGGCTCCAGCACCATTACAGCATCGTTGAGCGGAATCAATGGAACTGCGGCTCTGACCGTAACAGCGGCCCCAGTCACTGTGACATCGATCGCAGTCACGCCGCAAGGCGCAAGCTTTGCTGCGGGCTCCACGCAGCAATTTACGGCCACGGCCACTTACAGCAACGGCTCAACGGCAAACGTGACATCGAGCGCGGCCTGGTCATCGTCCAATACTTCCGTAGCTACGATCGATGCAAGCGGCCTTGCCACTGGCATTGCTGCGGGTTCCACGACCATCTCGGCTTCGCTCGATACAATAAGCGGCTCCGATCCGGTCACGGTCACGCTTCCCAACGCGACGGGCGTGAATATCACCACATGGCACGTGGACATGAACCGCAGCGGACTGAATGCGAACGAGCAGACGCTGACACCGGCGAACGTGACACCGTCCTCCTTCGGCAAGCTCTTTTCTTATCTGGTAGACGGGTATGTGTACGGCTCACCGCTCATCCTGTCGAACGTGACGATCAACGGCGCTACGCACAACGTGGTGTACGTGGCAACCGAGCACGACAGCGTGTACGCTTTCGACGCCGACAACTACGGCACCGGAGCGCCGCTGTGGCAGGTCTCTCTGTTGCAGAGCGGAGAAACCCCGATCACAAACGGGCCCATCCAGCCCTATGAAGGCGTCACCTCCACGCCGGTGATCGATCCGAACACGAACACACTTTACGCGGTCTCTGCGCAAACCTCGGCCGCTGCCGGCAGCTCATTCCGCCTGAACGCACTCGACATCACGACGGGCGCACAGAAGTTCGGCGGCCCCGTAACGCTCAACGTCTCCGTTCCGGCCACCAACTCCGCGGCGGTGAACGGCGTGCAGACGCTGGACACATCCTGTATCCAGCGGGCCGCGCTGCTGCTGGCCAACGGTAACATCTACATGGGATTCGGAAGCTGCCACTCCGGCTGGCTCGTGGCCTATAGCGCGTCGACGCTGCAGCAGGTGGGCGTGTTCAATGCCAGCCCCAACCTGAACGGCGAAGGCACGTATGCCAGCGCCGGAGGCGTGTGGATGGGCGGCGGCGGTCCGGTTGCGGACAGCCAGGGAAATGTCTACATTACGACCGGCAACGGCCCATGGGATGGACTGTCGGCCTTCGGCGACTCCGTGCTGAAGTTTGGCCCCACGCCGGTATCAGGCGCGAACGGAACCATGCAGCCGATCGACTACTTCACGCCCAGCATCTACCAGTACATGGACTGCGATGACGCGGATCTGGCCTCCGGTGGGTTGCTCCTGATCCCCGGCGCCACCACGCTTGTGGCTGGCGGCAAGACAGGCACGATGTACCTGGTGAACAGCACCAATCTGGGACACGAATCTGCAAACGACGCCGGTGCGATCCAGGAGCAGGTATGGGGCGCGGGCCTGACCGGCGGCAGTACCTATCCGTCCAGCTGCCAGGACAGCACGGGAACCAATACCGCGAACATCACGTCCTACGAAATCTTCGGGACATCCGCATATTTCAACAACTACATCTACCTCGGAGTGACGCCCACCTCGTCGACGGCGCCGGGAGGGGTCCGCCAATTTGAGTACTCCGGCACGCTGACGCCCTTCGACGATACGTCGGACTTCCAGCAGCAAGGCACGCGCGGAACCAGCCCGTTCATCTCCTCCAACGGAACCGGCTATGGAATCGTGTGGATGATCGACCAAGGTAATCCGCTGCAGAACTCGAGCGGGGCAACGCCCACCAGCGCCACGCTGCGCGCTTACGATGCGGCAAACTTCCCAAGCGAGATCTACAACAGCAGCACCAACGCGAGCGACACGCCCGGCTACGGCATTAAGTTCAGCTCGCCGGTGGTCGCCAACGGCAAAGTGTATATCTCGACCGGGCACGACCTCACCACCGCATCGAATCCGCAGGGTGAGATCGATGTGTACGGATTGAAGTGAGCCTGACCGCCGCAGAAGAGCTCCTCGCGGCGGTTCAGCTTTTCCTGCGCTATACACTGGAGAAGTGACAAGCCAAGACCCTCTGCCTTCGCCTCCCATAGCGCGCAAACACGCAACGGGAAACACCTTGCACGGCTTTACGCTCACAGACGATTACGCCTGGCTGCGCAGCAAGAATCGTGACCAGGAGAATCCCGAAGTCACCCAATATCTCGAAGCGGAAAATGCTTACGCCGAGGCGCAACTGGCCCCGCTCGCGGCTCTGCGCGACGAGCTTTACCGCGAGATGCTCAGCCACGTGAAGCAAACCGACATTTCGGTGCCCTTCCGCGATGGCGCATGGTGGTATTACACGCGCACCGAGGAGGGCCTGCAGTATGCGATTTACTGCCGCAAGCGTGGCGGAACGGCGGGTCCGGATGCCGACGCCAAGGAAGAAGTGATCCTCGACGGCAACGCGCTGGCCGCAAACTTCGCCTTTTTCGCCATCGGCCATACTGACATCTCCGATGACGGCCGCTGGCTCGCCTATTCGACCGATACCAAAGGGTTTCGCCAGTACACGCTGCGCATAAAAGATCTGGAGACGGGCGAGACACTGCCCGGCGAAGTCGAGCGCGTGGGATTGCTCGCCTGGGCTGCGGATAGCCGTACGCTTTTTTATACCGTTGAAGACGAGCAGCAGAAACGGCAATACCAGCTATGGCGGGCTTGCGGCCAGCAGCTTTCTGAGGCTGTTCTGGTTTATCAAGAGGCCGACGAGCGCTTCAATCTCGGCGTGGGCCGCACACGCGACGGCAAATTTCTGGTCTTCGAATCGGCCAGCCACACCACCACGGAATGCCATGTCCTGCCCGCGGACGAGCCGTATGGCCAATTTCGGCTGATCAGTCCGCGCGAGGACGAGCATGAGTATTCGATCGATCATCGCTATGGCCATTGGTTCATCCGCACCAATGATCAAGGGCGCAACTTCCGCCTGGTCACCGCACCCGAAGCAAATCCGGGCCGCGAGCACTGGACCGAGCTGATCGCGCACCGCGACGACGTGATGCTCGAAGAGATCGATCTTTTTGCGGAGTTCTTCGTTGCCTGCGAGCGCGAGGACGGATTGCCGCGGCTCCGCCTGTGGAGCTTTTCCGGAGACGGGCCAGACGCCGCGCCCGCCGATGAGATCGCCTTTCCCGAACCGGCTTACAGCGCCCATCCGCACATCAACCGCATCTTTGAGACCAAGACCTTCCGCTACGCCTACGAATCACTGGTGACACCGAGCTCGGTGTACGAGTACGACGTGGCCACAGGCGCTTCCACGCTGCTCAAGCAGCTCGAAATTCCCGGAGGATTCGATCGGACACTTTATGCAAGCGAACGCGTCCACGCCAAGGCCGCGGACGGCGTAGAGATTCCGGCGTCGATCGTCTATCGCAAAGACAAGCATGAGCCAGGCAAAAACCCGCTGTACGTATACGGCTACGGTGCATATGGCTACGCATTGCCGCTGGGATTCAACCCGAACCGGCTCAGCCTGCTCGACCGCGGTATCGTGATGGCGTACGCGCACATACGTGGCGGCGGCGATCTGGGCAAACCCTGGCACGATGCCGGCAAGATGCTGGCCAAGCGCAATACGTTCACAGATTTCATTACCGTCGTCGAGCACTTGACTCGCGAAGGCTATGGCGATCCGGAGCGCGTCGCCATTGAGGGTGGGTCGGCCGGCGGCCTGCTGATGGGCGCGGTGGTCAATTTGCGCCCCCGGCTCTTTCGCGCCGTCGTCTCGCATGTACCGTTCGTCGATGTGATGAACACCATGCTCGATGCCTCGCTGCCGCTGACCGTGCCCGAATACGAGGAATGGGGCGACCCGAACCAGGAAGAATATTTCCAGTACATGCTCAGCTACTCACCCTACGACAACCTGAAGGCCGGCCATTATCCTGCGATGCTGGTGAAGACTTCATTGCACGACAGCCAGGTGATGTACTGGGAGCCGGCCAAGTATGTCGCCAGGCTGCGCACTCTCAAGCAGGACGCAAACCTGCTGCTGCTGGTGACCAACATGCAAGCCGGCCACGGCGGCGCCAGCGGGCG
>JASHQE010000005.1 GCA_030037705.1 Acidobacteriaceae bacterium
GTTAACGGCGAAGCCCATGTACTGGCTGAGCGCGATCACGTACTCGTAGAGCACACCAGCATCAATCCCAACAAGGCCGCGCACATCGGCCATCTGCGCAATGCGATCCTGGGTGACACCTTTGTGCGTCTACTGCGCGCCGCCGGTCACAAGGTCGATGTACAGAATTACATCGACAACACCGGCGTGCAGGTGGCGGATGTCGTGGTGGGATTTCTGCATCTCGAACACAAATCTGTCGCGGAAATCCGCGCACTGATCGAGCAGTTGTCTGTACCTGTTTTGTATCAGGGCACGACTTCAGTCGTGCCGCAAACAACGCAAAATAATCCGGGGGCTTTAGCCCCTGCCTTGCCCCCGCCTTTCGATTACTACTGCTGGGATCTCTATGCTCGCACCTCGCAGTGGTATGGCGAAGGTTCCGACCAGGAGAAAGAAGCGCGGAAGCGCTTGCGCTATGACACGCTGCACGCCATTGAACACGGCGGCAACGAAACGGCTGAAGTGGCCGAGCTCATTTCCACCGCGGTTCTCAAGCGCCATCTCGAAACGATGCTGCGCCTCGACATTGAATACGACTTTCTGCCGCGCGAGAGCGAGATCCTTCATCTCAAATTCTGGGAAGCTGCTTTCGAGCAGTTGAAGCGAACCGGCGTGCTCTATTTCGAAACCGAAGGCAAAAACCAAGGCTGCTGGGTGATGAGCCGTGCAGGGCAGTCAGTCCAAAGTGAGGATGGCCCGAAGGGCGTGGATGAAGACGCCAAGGTGATTGTCCGCTCCAACGGCACCGTCACCTATGTCGGCAAAGACATCGCCTATCATCTCTGGAAATTTGGCCTGCTCGGCCGCGACTTTGGCTATAAGCCGTTCTTCCGTTATCCAGATCACGTCTGTTGGATCTCGGCCGAGCACGGCGAGGCCGAGCATCCGCACTTCGGCGGCGCGCAAGCCATCTACAACGTCATCGATTCGCGCCAGTCCGACCCGCAGGCGAACGTCATCCAGGCACTGCGCGGCATGGGCCACACGGCCGAGGCCGACCGCTATACGCACTTCAGCTATGAGATGGTCGCGCTCACGCCGCGCTGCGCCCTCGAACTCGGCTACCAGGTGCCCGAAGAGGACCTGAACCGGCCGTATATCGAAGTAAGCGGCCGCAAGGGCTTCGGCGTAAAAGCCGACGACCTCATCGACAAGCTCATCGCCGCCACGAGCGCCGAGGTGGAGGCGCGCCAGACCAGCCGCGATGAAGCCGAGCAGAAGAAGATCGCCACGCAGATCGCGATCGGCGCGCTGCGCTACTTCATGCTCAAGTACACGCGCAATTCGGTCATTGCCTTCGATTTCAAAGACGCGCTCAGCTTCGAGGGCGAAACCGGCCCGTACATTCAATACGCCGTGGTCCGCATCCGCAATATCTTCCGCAAAGGCGGAACGACGCCTGATGCGGTGCTAACGGAATTTGCGAGTCAGCGAGTCAGCGAGTTAGCGAGCCAGAAGTCCTGGCTCAGCGGTGAAGAGAACGAAGACATCTGGTCGCTCTGGCTACGCGCCGGCCGTTTTTCCCTGGTTGTGGACCAGTGCATCGCTGCATCCGAACCCGCCTATCTCGCCAAGCACGCCTTTCAACTTGCGCAGGAGTTCAACAACTTCTATCACAAGCACCACATTCTCACCGAAGAGGATCCCAAGCGCAAGACATTCCTGCTGGCCACGGCCGCGGTCGCTCTGCGCGAGCTGATTCGTACGCTGGAGCTGCTCGGCATCGAAAGCCCCGAGGCGATGTAAAAGCGTCGCCTCTTTCACTTCCGGACCATCTCTTAAGACGCACACACTTGGGTAATTTGCCAAAGCGCAAATCTGCATGGACAATTCGGTGGGGTGGTCCGACCAGTTTGCGCCGGTTCCGAAAGCGGCCGGGCAGACCGCGTTTCCAAAAAGGGGTCCCGTCATGCCTAGCTCGCGCGTTCTCTCTCTACTTTGCCTTATCTGCGCTTTTCTTCTTGCGCCTGCCGCACCCTCGCAGGTCCCGCTCGAATACGCGCCGCCCACAACCACTTCGCTTCTGCCGCCCAATCCGCACGCGGCTGAGCCGGGCCTGCTCTTTTATCTCTCGGGCGATAAGGGTCTCACGGCCGACTACGCCGCCGGCGGCAATCCCGTTCCGAATTACGTGCATGATGTAAAAATCCTCCCGAACGGTGTGCATGGTTCGTATATTCAGTGCGGGGATAATCAGTTGCTCTCCTACTGGGCTCCGGGCAACATCTACTCGCAACGCGGCACACTTTCGTTCTTCTGGCGCTCGCGCGAGCCCGTCGATGAAACTGCCTTTCCCGTCTTCCGTGTGGGCTTCGCCGATCACTCCAGTTGGGATATGGTCTGGCTGCGCATCGATTGGAACGGCCACGGCTTCGACGCTTTCGTGACCGATGTGAACCTCGGCCGCACGCGTGTGAGCGTGAAGCTGCCCGAAGACCCGAAGCCCGACCAATGGGTTCATCTCGCGCTCGCGTGGGACGAAACCAGCGGCATCCGTTTCTACATCGACGGCAAGCTCATGGCGACGAAAGAAGCCACCGGGCTCTTCGACACCGCGCTCGATCAGTTCGGTCCGCACTCGCGCGTCATCGGCCCAACGGGCGTGGAAAGCTCCTACAGCTACGATCGCGGCGGCGACATCGACGAGCTGCGCATCTACGACCGCGCACTCTCTGATGACAACATCGCTGGCCTCGCACAAAATCAGATACCGCAGAACATCCCGCCGATCGACCGCAAAGTGGCCGCGGGTGCTTCACCCGCGGAGAGCGCGGCGCCTGTGGTTCCGAGCGAAGGCCGGTATGACTCGGGCTCTGGCCATGCCGCCGATTGGCAGCAGGAGTGGGATCTCAAATACGGGTGGAACCGCCCGGGCGATGATCCGGTGCTGATCGACTCCCCCTATACCACGATTCGCAAAGTTGAAATTCACGACGTTTACGATCTCGACCGTTGGTGGTGGAAGGCCACCGACGGCATCCGCGAAACAACGTGGCCCGGTGTCTACAACCGCTCGCGCCTGATCGGCCGCGACGACTACTTCGAACTACCCGACTGGGACTGTTATTCACTTTCCGGTAAACAGGTCACGTTCGATATGCCGGACGAGCCCTGGAACCACCTCGAGATCGAAGGCGGCGCCTGGGGCAACTGGACGCTGCTCGCACACGACATGGAAAAGGCCGCCGATCAAGAGCGCACGCTCTTTGAGCGCCCCAAAGGCCAGGAGGCGACCTATCACGACATCGATACACCCGTTACCGGCGGCAAGATCCGGTTTACCAACGCCGAGCAGGAACAGCCCGTCGGTGAGTTCTCCGCCTATTACGTACATCCGGGCATGGAGCCCACGGGCGTGACTACGTTGCGCTATAAACTCACCGCCAACATCGCACCTGACGATAATCCTTCCACATTGCCGCTCGTGAAATACATCGAAGGCCGGTTTCCTCCCGATGAGCGCATGACCATGATGGCCATGCCAGTTATCGCGCCAGGCACAAGACGTCAGGGAGCGCAAAGCGGCCTGCCTATCGTTCACATTCTTATCCCCGCCGACTTACGCTCGCAGGTAGTGGGCTTCGGCCACGGCTACAGCTATGGCTGGGAGAACATAGACGGCGGGCTTGACGGCATCGCCATCGATCTGCCTGCGCTGAATATCAAGCCCAATGCCGATGGCGTGATCCCCTTGAATATTCAGATCAAAGATCCGCTCTGGCCGATGCGCAACATGCTCTACTTCACCTTCGCGGTAAAGCCCGGAGCGCCGCACACGCTCTGGCTCGACACGCGCGACCGCATCCTGCCCAACGGCAAGAGCCTTTACATCACCATCGCCGCGCAGAGCGCCGACTTCAATGCATCCGTGCTCGAAGGCATGGAGATACGGCTCATCTTCAAGTCATATAAAGAGGCTCTGCCCGAGCACATCGCCGATCGCCTCACGCAGGTGCGCGATGAATACGCGAATCTGGTTGAGGAGTCCGTCAGCTCGCGCCGCCTGAATCTCTTCAACCGCTTTGATACCGACATCACCGATTTGCTCCGCGTCGATCCACAGAACGCGCTGGCGCGCGACTACTGGCATGAGATGAACCACGAGCAGCCGCGGCCGCCGTTCACGCTGCCGCAGGCGCCGGCCGGCGTGCCGCAGTGGGCCTTCCTGCAGGTCCAAGATCTCGGCGAACTCAAAAGCCTCATCAACTGGTATATCGATAATCGCCAGATCTCCAACGGCGAATTCGGGGGCGGACTTTCCGATGACTCGGACTTCACCGAGTGGTGGCCCGGCCTTGCGCTGATGGGCTCCACGCCGGACAAGATCAAGGCGTCGCTGTGGAAGGAAATGGACGTGATGTACGCGCAGCACATGTTCACCAACGGCCTCGCTACCATCCAGACAGACGAGCTGCATAGCTACGAAGACGGCATCAATGTGCTCGGGGAGTCCATGCTGCTCGACTTCGGTAGCCCCAAGCAGATCGAGCGGGCTATGGTGACCGCAAAACGCCTCGAATGGCTCACCGGCATCAATGCGGCCGGCCATCGTCACGTGCGGTCTTCTTATTTCAATGGCGCCAAGATGGCCGAGGGCGGCGTATGGGGATGGTCGAAGGAAGCCTCGTACATGGTCTTCCATCCCGCGCTCTCGCTCGTGCTCTTCAATGGCTCGCCAGAGACGCGCAAGATGATCCTCGAACTTGCAGACGGCTTCCTCGCGCACTATAAGCCCGGTCCCGACGGCAGAACCATGCTGCACACCGAGGTGAACTTCAAGACCGACGAAGACAAGCCCACGAGCATGAGGCCGTGGTTCATCCTTTGGGCTGCGTATCGCTGGACCGGTGATCCCAAATACGTCAAGCCATTCGTCGACGCGCCGGTTGAAGCCCTGCAGCTCATCAACTCTGACGCGCTCGACATGCTCGACCTGCGCAAGGCGGAAACCGATCCGCTCATCGCCGCGGCGAGCCGGCCCAACCTGCAGAACGAGACTGCGTGGCAACTGGCGTGGCAGGCCACCGGCGACACCTCGTATCTTGAAAAGGTGTACGCCTCGCAGCTCCAGACGGCGCACGAACGCGAGTTCATCAATCGCCAGGGAAGCCTGTGGATCGACCGCATCTACTTCAACAACGGCGAACTGCAGCGCTCGCGCCTGGGCGGAGTCGCGCTCATGCGCAACTACTGCTATCCCGGTAACGCGGTGAGCTGGCGTTTTGACGCGCCTGCAGACGATCAGAGCGTCGCGATCCTTGTTCCGGAAGCGACGCCCGACCATGTGAAGATCATCGCCTACAATCTCGATCCCGTTCCGGTCACGGCGCAGATGACCGGATGGGAGATCGATCCGGGCCAATGGACGATGACGCAGGGCACGCAGAAGAGCATCGGCAATCCCGAATCTGCATCCGACGCGCCTATCGAGAACACCAGCACGCGCGCCGTCGCCTTTGAGCGCAGCAAGAGCCTTGAGATCACCTTTCCGCCGCGTACGACAACGGTGATTGAGCTGAAGCTGGCGAGCAAAGGCGTGCCGTACTGGTCGCGACCGGATCTTGGCATCGACCCCGAAGATGTGAAAGTCGATGGCCAGACGATGACCGTGACGGTACACAGCGTGGGCGCAATCGATGCGCCTGCATCGAAGCTTGTGCTGCGCGACCACGACGGCAAAACTATTGCGACGGCAGACGTGCCCGCTCTCAAAGCGCCGACCGACCTGATTCCGAAGACCGCGCAGGTCATGCTCTCGATTCCCGCCAATGCAGACATGAAAGGTGCAACCGTCACAGTCGAATGCGGCGGCAAAGTACCGGAGATTACCGAGATGAACAACCGTGTGACGCTGTGAAGGCGAACTTCTAGCCTTTAACGCTCAACTTTAATACTTGGGTACCGTAGAGTCGATTTCGTTGGACCAGGCGAGAATGCCTCCCGCGACATTGACGACATCGGAGTATCCCGACTGCTTCAGGAATTCGGCGACGCGCTGGCTGCGGCCACCGGCTTTGCAGTGAACGATGATCTGGCGATTCCGGTCTATTTCAGACAGGCGCTGCGGGATTTCGCCTTGCGGGATCAGCTTGCCGCCAATGTTGGCGATCTGGTACTCGAAGGGTTCGCGCACATCCAGAATGAACAGATCTTCGCCCGCATCGATGCGCCGTTTCAGGTCGGTTACGGTGATTTGCGGAATTCCATTCTTCACTGCATTTTCCTCTTTCGCTGCCGGCATGATACCGCAGAACTGTTGGTAGTCGATGAGCTGGGTCACGGTTGGATGAGCGCCGCACACGGGGCACTCAGGATTCTTGCGCAGCTTCAATTCGCGAAAGCGCATGTTGAGCGCATCCACAAGCAGTAAGCGGCCGGCGAGGGACGAACCTTTGCCCAGGATTAGCTTGATGGTCTCGGTTGCCTGAATGACCCCAACTAGGCCGGGCAGGATTCCCAGCACACCTCCCTCAGCACAACTGGGTACCAGGCCGGGCGGCGGCGGCTCCGGATACAGGC
>JASHQE010000283.1 GCA_030037705.1 Acidobacteriaceae bacterium
AGCAGGAAGACGAGAAAATCCATTTCCGCATGTTTGCTCCGAATCGCGCCTGTCATAGCGCCGCCGCGTGTTAACCATCGAGCGGTGAAGCCGCGCTGAATCTTCCGCGCCGCTCGCGTCATGCATTGCCTTACAATGATCTTTCCGTTCGGAGGACACGTGAAACGCCGCGAGTTTCTTGCCGCATCGCTCGCAACTTCAGCGCTCGCCTTTGCGCAAGAAACCACGGCCCAGGCCGCGCCGGAACGCGCACGCGAGTTCTATCAGATTCGCCGCTATGGCCTGGTGAGCGGGCCGCAATTGAAGCTGACGGAAAATTATTTCGCGCAGGCGCTCATCCCGGCGTTGACGCGCATGGGCATGGGACCCGTGGGTGCGCTCAGGCTCGATTTCGGGCCGGAAACGCCGGCCTACTATCTGATCATTCCCGGCCCTTCGGCAGAGTCCCTCACGACGCTGGACCTGCAACTCGGCAAAGACCAGAATTTTCTTGAGACAGCGGCGCCATTCTGGAACGCTACGGCGGCTGCGCCCGCATTTCAACGGATGGAAGCTTCTCTGTTCGAAGCCTTCGCAGGCTGGCCCAGACTCACGCCTCCGCCTGCCTCGGCAGTTAAGGGCAAACGCATCTTCCAGCTGCGCACATATGAAAGCCCCTCGAATCGCGACCATCAGCGCAAGGTGGAGATGTTTCACTCCGGCGAGTTCGAGATCTTTGTGAAAGTTGGTTGCCGTCCGGTCTTTTTCGGCGACACGCTGATTGGCTCGCGCATGCCCAATTTGACGTACATGCTGAGCTTCACGGATGCGGCCGAGCTTGAGGCCAGGTGGGACGCCTTCCGCAACGATCCGGAGTGGAAGAAGCTGCAGGCCGATCCGCGCTTTGCCTTCGACTCGATCGTGAGCAATATTACAAATCTGATTTTGGACCCGCTCGACTGTTCGCAGATTTGATTCGCCTGCGCGGTGATCCGCAAGGCCGCCTTCCTGAAACCGCAAAGTACGCCGCAGAGTTACGGCTTCGCCGTATAATCGCCGCATGCGCTTCTTGAGCGAGCCGCGACGGCGTTCCGTAGCCCTCCTTGCCGTAGGAGTGCTGCTGTTTCTCGGGTTGCTTGGCGCACTCAATGCCTTCAACACGCCGAACGTCCGCTTCCTCAATCCTGAGACATCCGGTGAAACGCTGGCCTTTACCGCGCTCACCTTTCTCGTGTTTCTGCTGCTGTTGCTGCTGCTCATGCTGCTGCTCAGGAACATCCTGAAGCTGTATGCCGACCAAAGCAGCAGCGCGCTGGGAGCACGGTTGCGCACACGCATGGTGGTGGGCGCGGGCCTGATTGCCCTTACGCCGGCCGTTTTCATGTTCCTGTTCAGCTTTCAGTTGATGAACCGGTCGATCGACCGCTGGTTTTCGCCCAACACGTCGGAACTGCACGAAGACTCAACCCGCGTGGTGCAGCAGCTCGCGCAATACGTCACAAGTAATGCCCGTGTCGAGGCGGAGTCGATCGCCTCTTCCGGCGCGCCCGACGCCGATCCGTCCCAGCTGCAGGAGGTGCTGATCTCGCACCGCATCACGCTTGCAGGCGGTTTTGCGATGGTCTTCGGCAAGGACTCGCACCTGCTGACCAGCTTCCAGGCTCCGGCGGAGGCGAGCGCTGTAACCCTGGTCCCCTGGCTTGACCAGGACGAGCACAACATTCCGGTATCCCTGCAAGGGCCGCTTTCGAGCGCCCTGCTGCGGGCGGCCCAGCGCGCCGACGAACCTGTGGCCCAGATTGCGGGCGAAGAGTACGCGCTGGGAATGGCGGTCACCGGGTCCGGCAAAGCGGTGGTGGTGGCGTTGCCGATGCCGCAGGGCCTGAGCCAGACGGCCACGCAGATCCGCTCCAGTGCAGCCGAGTATTGGCGGCTCTTCCGTACCCGCCATAGCCTGCGGACAACCTACTTTCTGATGCTGCTGCTGATCACGGTCTTTGTGTTCTTCTCGAGCGTCTGGCTGGCGTTATTCCTGTCCAAGCAGATCACGCGTCCTGTCGAGGCTCTTGGCAACGCGATGGACGAGATTGCCGCGGGCAAATACGAGCAGCGCGTCGAGGCAGTCGTGAGCGGCGAGATGGGCGATCTGGTGCGCTCGTTCAATCACATGGCCTCCGATCTTGAAGCAAGCCGGAAGCTGGCGGAAAGTTCGTCGGCGCAGCTCACGGCAGCCAATCAGACCCTTGAAGAACGGCGGCGCGAGCTGGAGACGATTCTCGAAACCATTCCCTCGGGCGTGGTTACGCTGGATGGTTTCGGGACTGTGCTGCAATCGAATCGCGCCTTCGCTGCGCTGATGGGGCTGCGCGAAGATGCCCATCTTACCGGCGAGAAGATCGAAACATTGATGCCCGCCGAGTGTCTGGACGATTTGGCCGGCGTGATCCGGCGCGGGCACCGTATGGGCGCCGCGTCGACGGAGACGGAGTTTCACGGACGGGGCCGCATGACCCATCTGGCGATCACCAGCGCACGGCTCGAACTGGCGCACGGACACGCCGGAAGCGTGCTGGTGGTTGAAGACACGACCGAGTTGCTGCGCGCGCAGCGGCAGTTGGCCTGGAAGGAGGTGGCGCAGCGCGTGGCGCACGAGATCAAGAACCCGCTCACACCCATCGCGCTGTCCGCCGAGCGGATCGCAAGGCATCTCGATCGCGGCAATTTGGATTCACCCAACATTATCCGCAAGTGCAGCGAGGTGATCTTGGGCTGCGTGGGCACACTGCGCACGCTGGTGGACCAGTTCTCCGCGCTCGCCCAATTCCCGGCGCCGCAGCCGCGGGCCTGCGATCTAAATCAAGTTGCGGAAGAAGCGCTGGCGCTGTTTGCCGGCCGCCTGCAGGGCATCACGGTGCAGCGCGACCTGGAGCCGGAATTGCCCATGGTTGTGGCCGATCCGGAGGCCATCCGGCGAGCCTTGGCGAACCTGATCGACAATGCCGCAGAGGCTATGCAAGGCAGCCTGCTGCGCCTGCTCGGCATTCGTACGTCGCTCAGCGAGGATGGTGCCGCGGTGGAAGTCGCCGTCTCCGACACAGGTCACGGGCTTACCGACGAGATCCGCGAGCGGCTGTTCCTGCCTTTCTATTCGACGAAGCATCGCGGCACGGGGCTCGGCCTTTCCATCGCAGCCAAGATTGTGCAGGAACATGGCGGGTCGATTCGCGCTGAATCGAACAGCCCCAAGGGAGCATGCTTTCTGCTTCGCCTGCCGCTGGCGGAACCGGGAGCTGCGGCGTCGGAACAGCCGGCGACCGCGGAAAGCAGCCCGGAGACTGTAGCAAAGGGACTGCCTTGATGAATCACATCCTGGTGGTCGACGACGAAGCAGAGATACGCAATTCGCTCGAAGAGATTCTGCGCGAGGAGGGTTATGGCGTGGCCTGTGCGGCCACGGCAGCCGAAGCGGCGGTTCTGCTCGAAGACGCTCCTTACGACGTGGTGCTTCTCGACATCTGGCTGCCGGACCGCGATGGACTGGACATGCTGGCCGAAATACGCCGGCAGCCGATCGAATCGAGGCCGGAGGTGGTCATTATCAGCGGACACGGCACGATCGAATCTGCCGTGAAGGCCACAAAGCTGGGCGCCTACGATTTTCTCGAAAAGCCGCTCTCGCTCGAGCGCACGCTGATCGTGCTCAAGAATGCCGTGGAAGCGCGCCGGCTGCGCTCGGAGAACGAAGAGTTCAAGCGGCAGTTCAGCGTAGGCTCGGTGCTCACGGGCGAAAGCGTACCGGTCAAGGCGCTGCGCCAGCAGATCCGGCTGATGGCTCCTACCAATGGCCGCGTACTGATCTACGGAGAGTCGGGCACGGGCAAGGAGCTGATCGCGCGCGCGATTCATGCCGAGAGCCTGCGCCGCGACCGCGTGTTTGTCGAACTGAACTGCGCTGCGATTCCCGAAGCGCACATTGAGGCCGAGCTCTTCGGCTATCGTCACGGCGCGCAGCCGGGCGGACCTGCGGAACAGCGAGGAACCTTGGAACGCGCCGACTCAGGCACATTGTTTCTGGATGAAGTGGGCGATATGAGCCTGAAAACCCAGGCCAAGGTTCTGAGCGCTCTGGATGAGCAGCTGTTTACCCCCGTGGGCGGCACGCAGCCGTTGCGCGTAGATGTGCGGTTGATCGCCTCCACGAATAAAAACCTGGAGGAGGAGATTGCCAAAGGAAACTTCCGCGAGGATCTCTTCTACCGGCTCAATGTGGTTCCGTTCTTTGTTCCGCCGCTGCGCGAGCGCAAGCAGGATATTCCGCCGCTGGTGCGCGAGTTTCTAGCCGAATTCGGCCGCCAGTACGGACGGCCGCGCATGGAAGTGAGCGAAGAGGCGCTCGCCGCGCTGGCTGGTTACCATTGGCCCGGGAATGTCCGCGAACTCAAAAACCTCGTGGAGCGGGTGCTCATTTTGAATCCGCGGGTGCTGCGGATCGAGCGCAAGCATTTGCCCCCGCTCACGCATAAAACCGGCTCGCGCTCGACGGAAGATTTCTCCACATTGCAGCAGGCGCGCGATGCCTATGAGCGCGAGTACATCCAGAAGAAAATTGAAGAAGCGCGCAATAACGTCAGCCATGCGGCAGAACTGCTGGGCCTTGAGCGCAGCCACCTTTACCGGAAGATGAAGGCGCTCGGCATCGCAGTGCGCGAATAATCAATCGTCGGCCCGGCGCCCTCTCGACCTGGAACGACGGTCCGGCGCATTGGCGCGGCGGTCGATTGTGTCCACGCACAACGTCGCCGCATCGGCGTGAGGGTCTGCTGCAGTTTCGTCGCTATCGATCTCATCCGGGAGCTTGTCCAAAGCCCGATCCGCCGCACGCTGCATATCTGCGGGCAACAAGATCGCCTGCGGGGGCGCGGCCGGCGTATGGGTCGAACGAACCGTCTCCGGAGTCGGCGATCCCGAACCGCTGGTGAGCATTTTATGCAGAACGGGCAGATTGGCGCGCTGCGTTTCGACAAAATCGACGCCCTCTGCCGTCAGCGTGAATTCAGCATTGTCGGCGCGGGTGACGTAGCCCTTCTTAACCAGATACCAGGTGGTGAAGTCGAGATAATCGCGGGGAAAGCCCATGCGCGTTTCGATCTCCGCAAGCGGAACCGCCGGCATGTGCGGGTTGGTGCGGCGCCGGTGGTAGAGCACGGCGAGGACGGCAAGGCGGCGATTCAACTCGCCTTCCAGGTTGTCCATGAAATCGATGGATGTGGAGAGAGGAATCGGCTCACTGGGCTGGGCTCTGCGCTTTGCATCGTACTCGGCGCGGCGTTCAGAATGCGAGAGAACGTCGTAGGCCGCCTTCAACAGACAGAACATCTCGGCATCCCCCGATTCCGGGTTGTCGGGATGAAGGCGCGTAGCAAGAAACCGGTAGACGCGGTGAATTGTATCCGCGTCTGCATTGGGACTTATTTGAAGAAACTCATAATAATCGATCATTCCCGAAGAAAAACCCTTTACCAATCTGTTAATTTTGCCGATTGTAGCTCTCGCTTCCAGGCCATTGAAATACCACAACGGTGATCGTTACCTTAGTGCGGGCAGGAGCAGGAGCTGTCTTTGGATATACGCCTCCGTGTGTCCGGAAGCGGACGGCGGTTTGCAAAAACGAACGAAGCGCTCATGCGGATGGACGGAGGCGCGGAAGACAGGACATTGACGCTGAGTGATTTGCCGGCCGTGGAAACGGCCCTGCACAATGGCAGCGCAATTGCGTAAATCGGGAGCAAAAACCTGTGCGGAGGCATGGAATGGCATACTTTGAACGGATGCGCGATGTAATCTCCGGCCCATTCAGCCTGGAGACTATCCGGCAGCGGACCGCGGCTGGCTGGCAGATGGTTTCCATCGAATGGCGGCGTGAACTGCCGGATGGCGAGGCGCCTGCTGAAGGCGTATTCGATGAAGAGATTCCCTATGGGCTGCGCATTTCTGACGACTGCGCGCGGTTGGAGGCCGACCCGACCGAGCACCGCGTGCTGATGGAGATGATGGAGATGCTGGCCCAGGACTTCTCGTACTCGGCAATCGTGAGCAATCTGAATGAGCAAGGGTTCCGCATGAGAGACGGCCGGCCCTGGACGCGCGTCGCGGTCTTCAAGATGATCCCGCGGCTGATCGAAGTGGGGCCGCATTTTTTTGCTTCGGATGAGTGGGACCGGCGCCGGCAACGGTTCGAACAGGCGAGACCGCCGGAGAAGATTTAGGGCATTTCTCCTGTAGATGTAGTCCGCCCATCGTCGTGCCCGCAGATCGCCGTGCAAGCCGCGCTTCTTGGTGAAAACGCGGGTTGAAGGGATGCTTCCGGTATACAGCATGAAATGCTGCACGGCGCGCCTGATTTCATTGACTCTCCCCTCGATTTGAAGTATTCTGAGGATCTTGCGCGGTGTTGCGCCTGGGGTCTGTGTGGAATCGACCGGATCCGGCTGGCAGATTCCCCTAGAGGGTCGGCTCGCAACAGGCCACCGGCGGCGCTGAACCTTGAAGTTGGTGCAGTTGAGCCAGAGCCCGAGATGGGGCTAGCCCTCGCAATCCTCTCCCGAACAGGTCTGTTTGGCAGTGGGTAGAATTTGAGGCCCGTATGCGTTTTACGGGCAAAAAGCGCTTTGCGCGAAGGATTTTCCGGCAAGCGCCGGTGTTGGAAGAGAGTAGGAGAAAGATGTCGACCTTTGTTCCGAGCGGCAAGGAGATCAGCCGCAAGTGGTATGTGGTGGACGCAAGCGGCCAGACGCTCGGCCGGCTGGCCACCAAGGCTGCCAGCGTGCTGAGCGGAAAGCTGAATCCTCAGTACGTACCCTATATCGACGTGGGCGATCACGTGATTGTGATCAATGCGGAAAAGGTACGGCTGACCGGACTCAAGAGCCAGAAGAAGGTTTATCGGCGCTACACCGGCTTCCCCGGCGGACTGCGCGAGGAGTCGTTCACGCGCTTGCTGAACCGCAGGCCGGAGAAGGTTTTGGAAGAGGC
>JASHQE010000034.1 GCA_030037705.1 Acidobacteriaceae bacterium
CGCTTGAGATGGCGCGGAGCCTTTGTATCCGTATGGCATTCTTGAAGAGGGCCGCACGCATTCATGGAGCCAGTTACCCACTTCCTCACCGGTGCGTGTATCGGGCGCGCCGGGCTCAACCGCAAAACGGCGTACGCCACTCTGGTCGCAGTGCTGGCCGCCGAAGCTGCCGACCTCGATATCTTTTGGGGATTCGCCGGGCCGGTCGAAGAGTTGAAACATCACCGCGGCATTACGCACACATTCATCGCTGCACCCGTAGTAGCCGGCGTGGTGGTCGGTGCTGTATGGCTGTTGCACCGTCTTCGCAAGGCGCGGAGAGGTGGAGATGCGCTCCAGATGCCCGCGCCATGGCGATGGGGATGGCTCTATCTCACGGCGTTGATCGCCACCCTCAGCCATCTTTTCCTGGACTGGACCAACAACTACGGCCTGCGCCCGTTCTTCCCTTTCAATCCACGCTGGTACGCAGGCAGCTTCGTCTTCATTGCCGAGCCCGTTCTGTGGCTGCTTCTCGTTCTGGCATTGGTCATGCCCTGGCTGCTGGGGCTCGCGGACCGCGAGATCGGCGCCCGGCGCAAGCCGTTCCGTGGGCGGGGTTGGGCGGTCTTTGCGCTCATCGGTATGGTCGTGTTGTGGTGCTGGCGCTGGGGCGAGCACGCGCAGGGTCTCGCGATGATCCGGAACACGCAGGTCGCTTCAGAACCGGTGATTCGCGCAGCTCTTGAGCCCTACCCGGTGAATCCGTATCGCTGGCACGCGATTCTTGAAACCAAAGATTTCTATCAGACCGCAGAAGTGAGCACCTGGAATCCCGGTTCTCCAGATGCAGTCGTCACCGATCCACAGCGCGACGTGATCTACAAGCCGGTGGATACGCCGGCGGTGGAAGCAGCCAAACGAACCCTCCTGGGCCGCGTGTATCTGGATTGGGGCGCGTGGGCGATGGTGCGGGATCTGGGGCCAGAGCCAATGCCGGGTATGGATTCTCCCAACCTGCCGCCGAATCGGCATTGGACAACCATCGAATTCTCCGATTTGCGCTTCCGCTACTCGGTCCTGGCAACCCGCGGTGAAACCGGCCGGGCGCCGCTCTCCGGCTGGGTGTATATCGTCGACGGCCGGGAGGATGCAGGCGAGGCCATGGATGGGCGCGAGCAGCGATGACGAAGATTTTTTGCGTGAATCGAAGGCCGTTGTTTATGAGGCGAAAAGATCCTGGTTGACCCCGCAGCGGCTACCCCGCAGAATGAAAGCAGCATCGCAATGGATTCTGGTGGCTGAAAATCCCGGAAACGGGCCCGGGAACTGGCCGGGGACGAGGTTGTTCATGATTGCTTATCTGCTGCTCCTGGTTGCCGTTCTGAGCCGTGTTCTGGTTCTGTCTCATGTTGCGTGGCTGAACTTTTCGGCTGAGGGTGCGGCCTTGCTCTACTTTGGCGCGCGGCGGCCGTGGCGTGAGATGCTTACCCCTCTGGCTGTGCTGATGGCCACCGACTACTGCCTCACGGTTTACGCCTATCACTATCCCTTTCATTGGCAGTCCTACGTACCCACCTGGATCTGGTACGTGGCGGCTATGGTGCTGGGCCAGATCCTGTTGAGCGCAAAGGCCAGTTTCTGGCGCGTAACCGCGGGTGCCCTGCTCGGACCGACCTCGTTCTGGATCGTCTCTAACTACGCCGTCTGGGCCGGAAGCAGCATGTATCCCCACACCCTTGCCGGCCTGCAGGCCTGCTTTGTGGCAGCGATTCCGTTCTATCGCAATGATTTGATCTCGACCTCGCTCATTTTGGCTGCAATGTTCGGCGTGCCCGCCCTGGTCCGGCGTATGCATCTGGGTGAACCGCAGGCAGTCCTGGCGAGAAAATAAGTGGCAAAAACTGCTTGACTGAGCCAACCCTCCCTCGGACGAAGGCTCAGATCAGTTTGCCCGCCCGTCTTTTTCGTGCCCACCACCACGCAAAACCAATCGCCGCTAAACCTCCAACCACAAGCACCGTGACTAAAGCGTGGTGCGCTATCAGATCGGCCGCGCCCGGTCCCAATTTGATGACCAGAAGCGCGAGAATCAGCCAGCGGATCATTCTTCCCGTGAAGACCGCCAGCATGAAATAGGGGATACGCATCTCGAAGACGCCCGAAGCAAAGATGAACATCTTCCATGGAGCCGGAGGCGGCAGCATGGAGGGAATCATCACCGCCAGAAACTCCTGCCGTTCGAAGCGGTTCCGGATGTCCTCGAACCGTACGCGGTCGATGCGCTTGAGCAGGAAGAGCTCGCCGCCAGCCCGGCCTAGGATGTACGGGAGCAGCCCGCCGATGGCCGATCCTGCCGAAGCCAGGAGCACATAAATCCAGAAACGGCTTTTATCGTTCCAGATGGAGATGGCCAGAAAGGCGTCCATCGGCACCGGAATAGACGAAGAATCGAGAAGGGCAATGGCTCCAGCGCCCCAAAATCCGAGTTTGGCCAGCGCCGGCAGAAGCACAAGCTTCCAGTAAGCCATAACCCGCAGGAAAAAGTGCTTCAAAAAGAGTCCCTTTCCAGGTATTAATCCGTCCATTCAGTTATAGGCAAGGATCATTGTACGGGCCGAGGCATTGCGTACGATATCGACAGGGATGAGAGAATAGACAGGAAGGATTCACAGGCGGAGCCGGTGCGGTGTGCGTCCAGAGAGGCTCCTCAGAACCATGCCCACACGCGAAGCGCCAGCCGATGTGAACGAGCCTAAGGACCGCCCCGAGACGAGTTTCGAGACGAGCCGCGTCACGGCCCAGGTCGAGGAGGCTCCGGAGACGGAGCAGGGCGAACAATCCTCCCCACCCATGGTGCGCGGCTCACGCTGGATCGACTACGACACCCACGAGCTGCTGGAGATGATCAGCGAGCTCGAGGATGAGCGGCGCTGGGCGCGGCTGCGCGAGGGCATCTGGATCGCCATCCTGATCCACTTTCTGCTGCTTTCCGCCATCACCTGGATTCCCAAATACGTCTTGAAAGAGCCGCCGGTCATCGATCCGTTCGACGCCATCAAGCAGCGGAAGGACTTGGCTTATCTCGATCTGCCACCGGACGCGTTACGCCAGATTCAGCGCCAGCCGGCGCCCAAGCCTCTGCGCGAGAAGCCGCAAGTCGATAAGAAGACGCTGGAGGACCTGAACCGCGAGAAACCGCCTGCACCCGCTCCGCCGCCTCCCGCGCCCGCGCAGCAGGAGCCGCAGGCTCCGGTTGAGCCCAAGCCGCAGCCCACGCAGCCTCTCCCGCCCAGCCCGCAGGCGCAGGTTGAAGCGCCGCGGCCCTCGGCTGTTCCGGCGCGGCCGAACTTCGCCATGCAGTCGCAGAACCCCGCCGACCAGCTCAGGGATGCGATGCGTAACGCCATGCGCAATCATGGCGCGGAGAACTACGGCGGCCAGCAGCCCAACATCATGTCGATGCACCCCGGTGCCGGAACCGGTGGCGTGCAGGTGCTTTCGGATATGCAAGGTGTCGATTTCAACGAGTGGCTGGCGCGCTGGCATTACGTAACGGAGCGCACCTGGGACCCGCTGATTCCCGACGAGGTCAATCCGCCGATTCTCAAATCCGGCGTGGTTGCCATCCGGTTCAAAGTGCTGCCTAATGGCCAGGTCACGGATATGGTTCTCGAAGGCCGATCCGGTGATACGGCGCTCGATCGTGCCGCCTGGGGCGCGATCGTCGGCTCCAGCTATCAGCCGCTGCCCAGGGAGTTCCACGGGCCGTATCTCGAACTACGAGCATTTTTCTTCTATAACATGCAGCCGCAATAGTGCAGCGGCGCTGGCGGTTAGCGGAGCTGGCGGAGTTAGCCAAAAGAGCCAAGTCTTCTCCAACCGCGTTAACCCCGCTAACCCCGCCTCAACCGCATCTCACAGTCAAATGGCCCCCTACGGCCTGAATCTGTGCGAATGGACGCAGTTTATGATCGATTTGGGCTCTCTCGAACGAGCGTATTTAGGAGACGGCCCAGGAGAAGGAATGACGAAAGGGCCAAAGCGGCTCGCTCTCTCGCTTTATCTCACACGCGAACCGGTGACGCTGGCCGTGCTGACGGGCGCGGCCATTGTGTTCTTCCTGTTTGTCACCGGTCTCTCCCGGCTCTATCAAGCACAGCAGGAATCGCTCGCCGATCGCTGGTCGGCTCGCGGCGTCGATGACCTGAACGCACAGCGCTTTCGGGTTGCCATCGTGGACTTCCGCACCGCTCTTCTTTACGACCGCGATAACGCCGCGTATCAGCTCAGCCTCGCTGAGGCGCTTTTGGGACTGAAGCGAACCGACGAAGCCTACGCCTACCTGATCAATCTCTGGGAGCGCCAGCCGGAAAACGGGGTGGTCAATCTCGAACTGGCGCGGATTGCCGTCCAAAAGAAGCAGGGCGACCGCGCGCTGCGTTTTTATCACAACGCGATCTATGCCACCTGGCCCGATTTTCAAGGCCGCCGGAAAGCCCGTCTCGAACTGATCGATTACCTGCTGCGGACCAATGCTCGCACCCAGGCCGAGTCGGAGCTGATCGCCCTCGAAGCCAATGTGGGTGAAGACGCGGCCCAGCAAACGCAGCTCGGCAACCTGTTCCTGCGTGTGCAGGACTACAGCCGCGCACTGGCGGCCTTTCGGGAGAGCCTGAAGCTCGATCCCAAAAACGAAGCAGCCAATGCGGGCGCGGGCGTCGCAGCCTTCGAAACCGCCCAATATCCGGCAGCCGAGCGGTATTTAGCCAAGGCAATATCTCTCGTGCCCGGCGATGCCGCGAGCGCGGCTCTGCTCAAGACCACGGATTTCGTTCTCAAGATGGATCCCTTCCGGCCTCAGCTCTCCGATGCGGTGCGTAACCAAATTGTCGTCAATGCGTTCACAACCGCGGACGACCGGCTCAAGGCATGTCCATTGCTGGGCGGAACGGGCGAGCTATCTTCAACGAAACCTGTTGCGGGCGTCTCGAATGCTACGGCACAGGATCTGGCCCAGCAATGGGAAAGGCTGAAGCCGCAGATTACCGAGCGCGGCCTGCGCCGGGACCCCGACCTGGTGAACGCGGCCATGAATCTGTCGTTTCAGATTGAGCGCAGAGCAAGCGGCTCCTGTGGATCCGGCAGCGAAGCCGACAAGGCGCTGCTGCTCATTGCAAACTTACACGCCGAGAACTGAGCGGAGAATGGATCTGAATCCCCTACCCAACTCGCAGCCAAGAAACGCCCCAAGGACCATCATGGAAGAAGGCGCGATCGGCCCGTCCGCGCAGGAGATTGCGCACGACTCCGCCGTCGGCCAGACGCCCGGGCCCTCTTCAGTTTCTGTATTTCAAGCCTTCTTTCGCGAAGACCGATTCTTCCTCATTCTTTCCGTCTTCATCGGGATCTTTGCCGGCCTTGCCGTTGTCTGCTTCCGCTTTGCCATCGACTGGAGCCGCATTTATCTTCTCGGGTCCGGTACAGTCCAGACGCCCGTGCGCCTTTTGCTCGCGCCCGCGCTGGCCGGCCTGGTGATCGCCATTCTCGCTATTCACGTCTTCCCGCAAGCGCGCGGCAGCGGCGTCAATCAGACCAAAGCCGCGCTCTACATCTACAACGGCTACATTCCATTTAAGACAGCCGTCGGCAAGTTCATCACCGCGGCGCTGGCCATCGGCTCGGGCCACTCACTCGGCCCCGAGGACCCATCGCTGCAGATCGGCGCATGTCTCGCGTCTGCGCTGGGCCGCCGCCTGCGCCTCTCGCGCGACCACATGCGGCTGATTGCGCCGGTCGGCGCGGCAGCTGGACTCGCCGCGGCCTTCAACGCGCCCATCTCTGCGGTTCTCTTCGTGATTGAAGAAGTCATCGGCCGATGGACGGCCGGCATTCTCGGTTCGGTTGTGCTCTCCGCGGTATCGAGCGTGGTGGTCATGCGCTGGTTTCTCGGCTCGGAGTCGCTCTTTCGCATTCCCCCCGTCGAAATGCGGCGGCCCTCGGAGCTGGTTGCCTACGTCATTCTCGGCATCGTCGGCGGCCTGGCATCCGTTGCCTTCGCCAGCGGCATCGCTACCATGCGCCCGCGGTTCCGGAATCTGGCGCAATGGACGCAATATCTCCAGCCCGCCATCGCCGGGCTGCTCATCGGTTGCATCGCCGTGCTGGGCGCGCCACAGGTGATGGGCGCCGGTTACGAATACATCGATGAAGCCATGCACGGCCAGTTCACCTGGCAGTTCATGGCGATTCTTGCGCTGCTTAAGATTGTCGCCACGCTGCTCTCGTTTGTCAGCGGAACGCCGGGCGGCATGTTCGCGCCTACACTCTTCATTGGAGCCATGCTGGGCGCTGCCGTGGGCGGCGCAGAGCACGCGCTGCTGCCGCATCTGAGCTGGTCGCCGGGCACCTACGCGCTGGTCGGCATGGGTGTTCTTTTTGCCGGGTTCCTGCGCGCCCCCATGACCTCGGTCTTCATGGTGCTTGAGGTCAGCGGCAACTACTCCATCATCGTTCCGGTGATTGTGGCCAACACCTTTGCCTATGTCATCTCGCGCACCTTCCAGCCGGTCGCGATCTTCGATGCGCTCAGCCGTCAGGATGGTCTGGAGCTACCCTCCATGGAGGAGCAGCGCGAAGAGAGCATTCTGCGCGTGGAAGACGCCATGCAGCCGCCTGCCGCGGTGGTGCTCGATGTTAGGGATTCGCTCGAAAAGGCCTCTAAGCTCGCCGATCAGGAGCGGACGGGCGATGTCCTGCTGATCCGCCTTTACCCCTCCGGCTGGAGCAGCATCACACGCGAGGAAGTGAAGAAGCTCGTCCAGCAAGGCAAAGGCAGCCAGACTTTGGAATCCGTTCTCGCGGATGCCGGCCAGATTCCGTATCTGCACCCTGACCATCCGCTGGAGACGGCGCTGCGCTACGTGGATCGCTGGCCGCTGGTGCCGGTGGTCAACCGCGCCAATCTGCGCGAACTCGAAGGCGTAGTCACGCAACACGATGTGCTGGAGCGCTACCGCGATTTCGGCGGAGAATAACGGATATGTCATTCAGAATGACAAACCGCTTTCCCATCATGCGCGCTCCGCGATAAAATTTTTGCGGAATCGATGCGCGAGCGAACTCCCATTTCCGTTCCACCCTTCCTCAAACGGTTTCGTCGCGGGCGCCACGATCGTGGACGCTGATTCTTCCCGCCGGGTAATCTATTTCCGTTGAAATTTTGTGGAAGGCGGGCGTTATGCGTCCCGCCGCGCTCGCGGGAACGTGCGGGCACATTCGAAGCTCTGTTGAGCCCAAGACGATCCGCCGTGGGCGGATAGAAAGAGAAGTCTCCCAATGAACAGCTTTTCGAGCCGAGCCGTGTTGAAGTCCGGTAATCGCAGTTACACCCTCTTTCGTCTTCCGGCGCTGGCCGCGCGTGGATTGAACCTGAGCCGGCTGCCTTTCAGCCTGAAGATCCTTCTCGAAAACCTGCTGCGCCGCGAAGACGGCGTCAATGTGACGGCAGAAGATATCGAGTTCCTGGCCAACTGGAATGCGAAAGCCGAGCCCAGCCGCGAGATCGCCTACATGCCGTCCCGCGTGCTGATGCAGGACTTCACCGGAGTGCCCGCGGTCGTTGATCTTGCCGCCATGCGGGATGCGATCAAGACCCTCGGCGGCGATCCGGCGCGCGTGAATCCGCTGATCCCGGCGGAGCTCGTGATCGATCACTCGGTGCAGGTGGACGAATTCGGCACATCGCAAGCCTATGACGCCAACTCGCTGCTCGAATTCCAGCGCAACCGTGAGCGCTATGCGTTTCTCAAGTGGGGCCAGACCGCCTT
>JASHQE010000284.1 GCA_030037705.1 Acidobacteriaceae bacterium
GTTCGCCAATCCATGACCAGCGGCCGCATCAGGGTGCTGTCGTCGGAGGTGACCTTCCAGGCCTCCGAATAAATGTAGGGCAACAGTCGGTACCGCAGTTTGTCGTAGTGGATCAGGATCGGAGCGACCTGACCGTAGGACCAGATCTCGTTCTCTTTGTTGGCGCGGCGGCCGTGGATGCGGAACAGCGGGCAAAAGGTTCCATATTCAAACCAGCGGGTAAAGACCTCCTGATACGAAGGGTCGTGTGTATCTTTTGGAATGGGGTAGCCGTAGCCGCCGATATCGGTCGTCCAGTAGGGAAAGCCGGACAGCATGAAGTTGAGGCCGGCAGGAATTTGTCGGGAAAGCGCCCAGAAGTTGCTTTCGATATCGCCCGACCAACTTGCCGCTGCGTTACGCTGCTGGCCGAGGAAGGCGGAGCGGGTCAGCAGGAAGACGCGCTTGTTGGAACCGGAATCCCGCCAGTGCTGGTCAACGTTCTGAGAATGAAAGAACGGGTACGCATTGCTGTAAGTGTCGCCGTCGCCGATATGGAGCTGTGTGTTATGCAATGTGGCATCGCTGTTGCCGTTATCGTCTTCCGGCTCTGAAGCGTCAAGCCAGAAAGCATCGAAACCTTCTTCGAGCAGCTTTGCCGGCAGCATCTTCCAGTAGAGGTCACCCGCCACCGGGTTGGTCGCGTCGTAGAGGCTCATCCCGGGAACTAGCAGTTTCTGCTTCTGCATCTCATTCAAAATGTCGGTGCCGTTGTCAAAGTTCGGCCATACGGAGATCATCGCGTGGACATGGAGGCGATGGAGTTGATCGACCATTCCGGCGGGATCGGGATAACCCGCATTGAAGTCGCTCGCACCCTGTTTTGTCCACCAGACATAATCCTGCACGATCGTGTCGAGGGGAATATGCAGATCCCGGTATTTACCGGCAATTCCCAGCAACTCCGCCTGAGATTTATACCGGTCTTTCGATTGAAACAGGCCATACGCCCAACGCGGAAACATCGGGACGTGGCCGGTCAGATCGCGGTAGTGGTGAATGATCTCGTCCGCTTCAGGGCCATAGAGAAAGTAGTAATCGATCGAGGTCGCGGCCTGAGCTGTCAGTTTGAGTTCGTTGGGGAAGCGATTGTCGAATGTGCTGGATGACGCGGTATTCCAGAGAATGCCGTAGCCCGCCGTCGAGAGGAAAAAAGGAATGGCGATGTCCGTATTCTTCTGGGCCAGCAAGACCTCTGAGCCGCGGTTGTTGAAGATGCCGTTCTGGTGCTGCCCCAGACCGTAAATGGCCTCATCTTCTGCGGGGCGGAAGTTGGCAGTCACGGCGTAAGTGCCGTCGTTGTTTCTCGCTTCATAGTGCCGTGCGTCTTGACTGGATTCGTGAAGCAGTGCCTTGCCTTGTTTGTCTGTGATCAGAATGCGTCCAGTAGCAAGGGAAATATGAACCGCAAGCTGCTTGGTCTCGATGACCGTCTCATGTTCATCGTGCTTGAGAGAGAACTCACTTGGTCCGCACGGTTTGAGGATCCACGGCGGCTGCGCCGGCGCGGCCTTGCTTCCGAGAGGCGTGGCCACAATATGGATCACCTCCGGGCTGCATACGGTCACCCGGAGCTCGTCCGAGTCCGGTAGAACCAGAACGCCGTCCGGTTCCTTCGTTACTTTGATCTGCGCGCGTGCCTCAAATGGGAGGAGCAGAACACAGACGACGAACAAAAAAAGGCATGAGAATCTCTTGAGCATGATTGTCGATTTCATTCGTTTTCCGTTATCGGGTAAAGATTGTTTTACCGCTGACCATCGTGCGCAGCACCTGTGGACGGGCTGGGGCGCCAATCGCACGGAAGTCAATCTGGAAGCCAGCTCTCCTGCTCTGTATTCAGCTGGGAAGCACGATGGTTGCCGGCCGGCCCCAGAAAAAATGCTGCGGTCCGAGCAGGGACTTGCGCCAGCGTCCCCGCGCTGACGGGTCTCAGGTCACATTCTATTGCGATTCCTCCATTGCTGAATCGCAATGCGTGGCCATCCAAACTGTTCTCACGCAGACACCACAGGGCAAGTGCGAAGCGGGGAAGCCGGCTCCTGAAAAATGCACAAATCTCCTTTCACATATTCCGCTCTAAAGTGAGATTTGTACCAAACCCTACCGGCTTTTTTCACCTGCCGGCGGCCAGACGGCGGCAAAGGTGTTCCAGCGAGCCTGACCCGCAAACATCTCTGGAGATCTTCACGAGAGATGGCGGCGCAAGTCTTCGGGATGGTGGGAACGATCGAAAGCTGCATCGCGCGAGATGTGGCCCGTACGGACCAACTCTGCCAGGGACTGTTCCATCGTCAACATTCCCTCGGCTCTTGCTGTCTCAATATGAGCACGAAGCTGATGGTCGTCTCCGCGGCGAATCAGATTACGGATGGCATTGGTAGCGAGCATGACTTCGACCGCAGGGTAGCGGCCAGCGCTGGCGGATGCCGGAAGTAGCTGTTGGCAGATGATTGCCAGGAGAGCCAGGGACAGTTGTTGCCGTATCTGCGATTGATAGGACGACGGAAATATGTCGAGGATTCTCAGAACTGTTTGAGCCGCATCATTTGTATGCAGAGAACTCAGAACGAGATGGCCCGTTTCGGCCGCGGTCAGCGCCGCCGCCATCGTCTCGCTGTCGCGCATCTCGCCAATCAGAATGACGTCGGGATCTTGCCGCAACGCCGAGCGCACGGCTTGGGCAAAACTCGGAGTGTCATGCCCCAGCTCTACTTGCTCCACGATGGAACTGCGGTTGGGATGCTGAAATTCGATTGGATCCTCGATGGTGATAATGTGGTCTCGCCGGCGATTGTTGATCAGATCGATCAGCCCGGCAAGCGTTGAGCTCTTTCCGCAGCCCGTTGGCCCTGTTACAAGCACGAGCCCTTGGCGGCGCTCCGCCAGAAGAGCAAGCCCGGGCGGCAGATGGAGAGAGTCAAGAGAAGGCACCTGCTCCGGGAGCAGACGAATCGAGGCTGCAAGCGTACCTCTCTGGTAATGATAGTTGGCCCTGAACCTTCCGATCGCCTTTCGTACAAAACAGAAGTCGAGAGATTTCTGAGATTGCAGCTCCGCAACCTGATCCGAGGTCAATATGGGCATCAGAATACTGCGCAATTCAGCAGGCGATAGACTCTGTCCAATCCCTCCGGTGAGGGCGCCATTCACACGTACGACTGCCGGCGAGTTGGCAATCAACAGCAGGTCCGACGCCCCGCGCTGGACTGCAACCGTCAGAAACTGGTCAAGCAATTTGCTCTCGTCCGCTTTCGATTCCTTGGCCGAACGATTTACCTGCTCGACAAGCCGCGTCAATTCGCCATCGTATTCTGCCATAGGATCGCTTAAAAGGAACCCGGAAACGAATGCCTGCGCTCCATTGTCTCGATCATGTGTCTCGATCGTGCCGGCCGCATGAGATCGGAATTGACCGCAAGCGCGTCCATGGCAATGCCGAATACCGTATCTAATACCGGATCTGTTGACCGTTCTCTTTGTTGAGGACGCACCATCGGATGCTTTCGCTCGGAACGCTGGGATCGCCAGACCTCAAGCTATGCGGAGGGAGGTGAGAAGTCCAGGCCGGCACCCTGCGCCGCCTTTTCCGTCGCGGGCAGGTTCAGGTCAGCGAGCGAAATGCGCGGGATGCGCCCCGAAGCAGCATCATCCATGACGATGACTTCTTTGGACGTGAGGACATAATTCCGGATCTCCTGGGTGTGGCCGTCCTTGAAGATCAGCATGAGCTGAGGTTCGATGTGAGGCGATACGGAAGTAGCCACCTGGTTCGCAGCCGATTGGTAGGGCGCAGGGGCGTACTCCGGACGATAGCCTTCGCCCTCCTGCGGAGATAATTGCTCCGGGTTGCCGGAAGGCTGGACTTGCGCGTTGTCCTGCTCAGAGGTCTCGTTGTCATCGCCATAGCCAGTGAAATCCGGATAGCCGATGTCCCAGGGCAGCAGCTCCCAGGAGTTCGCGTAAAGATAGGGATAACCGCCGTAAACGTGTCCGCGATAGGGCCGGCGATAACGATGATCCCCTCCGCGATTCCCGCCATAAGTGGGACGGTAGCCCGCATAGGCGTTCCGCTGTGAAAGAGGGTTGAAGCGAGGAGCGGCCCAGTTCATCCGCGGAGCGGTGTTGAAGACGCGCGGAGTGGGACTGGAAAAGCCTCTGGAGACTGGAGGCGCAGAGAACCCTCCGCGAAAGCCTTCACCCGAGAATCCGCCAACATGCGCACCGCTGAACCCCCCGGAATGACCTCCGGCGAGATGTTGCCCGAGTGCTCCTGGCGGCACAGCCAGCAGTAAGCCCGGTATCACGAGCGGAAATACGTATCGCACGAACATCCGCGCTGCCCGCTTTTTCACACGATCGCATCCCATGGCGTTGTCTCCAACCTTAAGGATGATTCTTTTCGGCCTCCGATGCAACTGGACTCCTCAATTTGGTTGTACGAACGCAGCCACTTTATCCAGCTTGTACTCGGCGGGCACTGAAAAGACGCAACTTTGACCTGGTGGTATGACAGTGTCGAAACGGATTCAGAAGGTGAAGGTGGATTGAAGGAAGATGGAGCGGTTGCCAGAGACGGGACTGCCAAACGGTCCGCCGGCGAGGGATTGTGTCTTATTGAAGAGAGGCGAGAGCAGGACACCGTTGGGAGTGCCGAGGTTGACCCTGTTCAAAACATTGTTGGCGCCGGCGACGATGGTAAGGTTGTAACGGCGGGGCGCGGCTGCGTCGAGGCGAATGGACGGTCCTCCACTGCCGATGCCGCGGCCGCCGACGCCTCCGTTGCCGGGCGTAAAGGTCTGGCCTTCGCCCTCTGTCTTGAGCTTGGGCCCGATGCCGATGACTTTGCTGACGCGCACATGGTAGACGGCGTTGGCTGGCCCAATGCCGATGCCGTACGGAACGAGGGGCTCATCTGATTTGCCGCTGGGATCGGTGTCGAGACACCCGTATTGCGTAGTGATAACGCCGGCAGCGCCGCAGGTTCCATAGGCGGGACGCGCATTGAACTGGTTGTTGCCGGTGAGGTCGTCGCCGATGGTGAGGTTGTAGGGAGTTCCTGATTGCGCGGCGAGCAGCGAAGCGAAGACGATGCCGTGCGGCGCGGTGAAGCTCTCAATGAAGACGGCGCGATGACGAATGCCGAAGCTGGCGCGGCCGTAATCGAAGCCGGGATCCTGCGCAACGGAGGGGAACGAGTTGACGCCCTGCGTGTCGCTCTTTGCTTCGTTGAGCACATAATTGCCGGTGATAGTTAGGCGCTTGAGCTGAAGGCTGGAAGAGACGATGAGCTGATTCTGACGATAGAATCCGCCGGACTGGAACTGGTAGTTGTAAAGCGCAGGCGTAGCGCCGGTGACGGTGTAATCAGCTTCGTCGAATGCTGGCGCGGTGACGTTGTTGGAGAGATATTGATGCACGCCCTGTGTGTAGAGATAGGTGATGTTGCCCGTAATGTGCTTGGCAATCTTGCGGTCAACACCAACGCCGGTCTGCATGTCGAGGGCAGCGTGGAAGTGTGGATCGACAGTGTGGTATGTGGGAACGCTGGCAGACGCCGAGGATAGAACGGATGGCGGCACGGGAGCGTTGGGATTGTAGAAACCAGGATTGAGGATGGTGTAACTCTTCTGATTGATCCGGTTGTCGTGAATGGCCTCGATGATATAGGGCGTGCCGCTGCTGCCGTTGAACGACGTTGGCACGGTGAAACGATTGAAGAACCAGCCATAGCCGGCGCGGATGACGGTTTTGGGAGGATTCTTGCCGGGACGCTCGGGTGTCCAGGCGAAGGCGATGCGCGGTGCCCAGTCGGCATGATCGTTGATAAAGTTCTGGCCTTCGTAACGCAGGCCGAGGCCGAGAATGAAACGCTGGCTGACGCGCCAATCGTCCTGCATGAAGATGGAGCCATCGAAGAGAAGCACGCGCACCGCCGGATTGCTGATGACGGTCGCGGAGTATTGGGCCGGCATCTCGGCCTGGTAGGAATTAGCGCACTGGCTCGAAATAGCACAATTGAAGAAGTAGCTACCGTTGGCGCCCGAGGTCGACGAGTTGGCATCGCGATAGGAGCGGGCGCGAGCACCGAAGCGTAGTGTGTGCTTGCCGGCAGTCGCTGTGCCGTAGTCTTGCAGCGTGAAGACATCCTGGTGGTCCTGGACGATTCCGGAGTTGCTGCCGCCGGTGGTGAATGCTCCCTGAACGGTGACAGTGGGCGTGAAAAAGCTGGGCGTCTGGTAGTTGCCGATGCGCCGCCACATGAATCGCGGCTCCATGAGGAGGTGGGTGTTAATGACCCAGGTGTCGCCAATTTGCAGTTCGTTGATGTGATTCAGTGAACCGCTGGCCTGTTGAGGAAGGCTGAGAGTGCCGACGCCGTTGCCCTGTGAGCTGGAGCGCGAGAAGTTGTCACGAATACTGATGAAGTTGTTCTTGGTGATCTGGAAATCGACACGCGGATTGAAATTCATGTAGGTCGTGGGAGCGGGGAAGGCTTCGCTGATATTCCCCGAGAGGGTGGATGGATCGAGCGCATCGACGATGTCAGAGTTCTGGCGATTGATATAGAAGGCATTGAAGAAAAACGAGGCCGTTTTGGTGATGGGACCGCTGACGTTGCCGGAGTAGGAGTAGAGGTAATAGCTGGGCTGCTGCGCGATGAGCGGATTGGCGGTGTCGAAGTCGGAAGTATTGCCGAAACTGTTGATGCTGCCCTGGAATTTTTGCGAGCCGGGCTTGGTGATGATCTCAATGCGGCCGTAGCCGATGCGGTCAAATTCAGCGGAGAAAGGATTCTGGTTGACGCGCACTTCGAGGATGGCGGACTTGGGCGGAATCTGGCCGCCTTCGAATCCGTCGATATAGATCTGGCCACCGTTGGGGCCTGCGGCGGGACCAGCGAGGGCCTGCAATTCGTTTTGCAATTCATTGGGATCATCGGAGAGCGCATCGAGATCGCTGCCCTTGATGACCATGGCGCTGGAGTTTTGATCGGGATTGATACTGACGCCCTGAGCCTGGCCGGTAACGAGGACTTCCTCTTGCTCAACGGCGATTGTCAGAGGCAGGTTCAACTCTTTCGCCTCGCCGGCGGTGAGGGTGATGTCAGTGAGATTGAGCGCCGCGAATCCCTTGGCGGTGACGGTGATCGAGTAGGAACCGGGTGGGAGAGAGCGAAACGCGTAGCGGCCGTCGGGCTCGGATTTTGTGTGGAAGGTTTGCGTGTCGTTGGCGAGCGAGATCACGGCGGCAGGCACAACGGCGCCGCTGGGATCGGTGACCTGGCCGTGCAGCGTGCCGGTTTGCCCCAGGGCAGCAGCCGGAAAAAGGAGTGCGGCAGGAAAAAGAAGAAGAGCAGGAAACAGAGAGATAAGCTTCATGAGCACCTGTTTGCAGAACCAAGTATGGTCCGGCGTGACAACCGGCGATGTTACAAAGTAGCGCACAAATCGGTTGCTGACCGGATTCATGTTGTCAGACCGGTAATCCGGGTTAAGGGGA
This sequence comes from Acidobacteriaceae bacterium, assembly GCA_030037705.1. Lineage (GTDB taxonomy): Bacteria > Acidobacteriota > Terriglobia > Terriglobales > Acidobacteriaceae > Telmatobacter. Next base: position 7,543 of record JASHQE010000284.1, read on the forward strand.
AACCATCACAGTGCATTCGAATAAAGGCGCACAGCGAAGCGACCTGTTAACAGTGCGTACGCATTGGCGTGGCGAACGGTTCCATCGACGTGGGTGAATGGCTGAGCTTCCAAGCGGGGCCTGGTCTCCAAGTTGGACAGGGTCCATCAGATTTAGTCATACGGCCGGGATCCTGCGGAAATACTTCGAAGCTCTGGAGTTTAAACATATGCCGCATTGCGCTCCATCCCTATGTAGTATTCTGTATTTATGGCAGGACTTGTTGTCAAGTAGATTTCTACATAGATTCATGCGCCGCGGCGGACGCCACCCTACTCGACTTTCAAAAAGTCAACACTCATTCGGGAACCGCTCTATTCTCAGGACTTGTGCTCAATCCGCGTCTTAGAGGCGATAGCTGATTTTTGATGCTGCGCGGCAAAAATCGCCGAGCTCTTCCAGCGCGACGCGCTCAATTCGACGAACGATCTCGGGAAACCTTGCGCTCTCTGCCGTGAGCTCCTCCTCGCACTCATCAAGAGCTCGCAGATATTCCTCATATCGAGCCTTTGATGACTCAGCCAACGAGGCATTTTCCATAATCGTATTCATTAGCCCCAGGATAAAACCCGTCACGGCAAGAAAATCGATCCAGTGGGAAATCACGATTGCGTTCGGAAAGAGAGAGATGCAAATAAGGGAAGCAATGGCAAGAGATGCGCCGGAAAGATAGAGGATATCGGCCGTGGTGTAGCCAATTCGCTGCTGAACCTGCAGTTTTTGTATTTCCCCGGTGGCGAACCTTTTCTGGTAGGCAATGCGAAGTTCTCGGTAAGCTTCTCGCGCAGCATCTCCAATTGCAGCATTGGCCGCTGTCAATCTAGTCGAAAATTGAGTTACGGCTTTTGCAGGAGAAAAGAGCTGGAGCGAGGCTTCACCAGAGTTCAACTCCATCTCAAGCCTTGCAATCTCGTGCTCATAGAAGGCTCCTACTTGGTGCTCCAATTGTTCACGAGTGGCCGCAGACATTGCCAGAGGATAAGCTTGAAACTTCATACTGCGAATCCTCTCCGCAGCGAAGCGATGAATAAGCCACAAGTGCTTCTTCTTTGTGATCAAAAGATGCACTTGGATTCCCAATCCGACCATTCCAATCCCGAGGAATGGAATTACAACGAATCTCAGACCGCAAAAGGGAGGGATAACAAGGGATTCAGCGACTGTGAACAGTACACTGATCAGAACAAAAACAGCGGCAAGCCGACCGAACCGATGGTAGCTTTTCTTGGCCTCGACGGCGGCACGCTCATGTTTCTTGAAAGGGGCATCAACAAGGGGATTGACGATCAGAGGCTCCACCGCCGAGTAAAGCTTCTTCAGATCCTCAGGAGGGAAGAGATCGCGATTGTGAATTTCCACCCGTCACCTCATTATCGACCCCTAAGCGGGGATTTCTCTACAACAAGGAGCGCACTTTGCGATAGGGAGCAGCTTAAAACCAGTGCATGTTCTCTGGCCTCCGCTACACTATTGCTAGCGTACCATCGGTGGGTCGTTCGGCTTCGGATCGTATTCCGGAGCGGCACGGCAGATGAGGAAAAGGCCAACAGGAGCTTCACACTTGTCCTACGCCCAGGAGCGGGCCACCCAGGCCCAGAACGACGCGACTGCCCCGGATCTGCCAACGGTTCGTCACTTTGCGGCCGCAGCGAGACGTTCCGGGTTATTCGTAGATCCGGAAATCCGATTGATCGCTGTCCAACATGTTCTCAGAACAAATTTATCCTTGTTCGAAGCTCTATTCTCATTGGGCCTTGAGCCACGCAATACCTACATCCTTGGAAAAGGATACTCGACATCCCAATCCTGCCTTCGTGCATTGCAGTCGTCCGGAGTCCAAGCTGTGCAAGATCTCACGCCGCCGCTCCCCGGCTACTATGAGGAAGCTCGCGAAAAAGAGCTCCGGGAGTTCTGGGAATCGATAAAAGGCAATGCCATGATGGAACGGCTCGAAAAGTTGCTGGTCGTGGACGTGGGAGGGCGGTTGCTTTCGATTGCGGAGGAAGCGGCAGTCGATTGTCGCCGGCCTTTGCATATGGTTGGTGTCGAGCAGACCAGCAGCGGCATCCGGCGCCTCGAATGCCGAGAACGCGTGTTCCCGATCATTAATGTTGCGGAGGCCGCGGCCAAATCGATCCACGAAAGCCCGCTGGTGGCGGAAACCATTTTAGAACGCATGGATAACCTTAAGCCGACAAGGTGGCCTGATTTGCGCGCAGGCGTGATTGGTACCGGCGACATCGGACGGGCGATGATCGCCGCGTTGCTCGCACGAGGGATGAATGTACTCGCCACGGATGTAGCTGAAGTAGCTGAACCTCTGCCCGGGGTGCCTCAGGTCCCTCTGCAAAGACTGGTCGAACAGGCAGAAATTATCTTCGGATGCACGGGTACAGATGTTTTTCGCTTCGGTTTACCGGGAAATCATCAGCCGGGGCTCACGCTGGTGAGCTGTTCGTCAGAAGATATTGAATTCCGAAGCCTGCTTCGCGAGACGGAGGCGAGCGCGCAGCGCGCGTGGCCAGCGCAGGATGCGACCTTTTTGGGCCCGTCCGGACAAGTGACGATCCTCTCTGGCGGCTATCCCCTTAACTTCGACACATCAGGGATTTCGGTTTCTGAACAAGCGATACAGGCGACAACGGGTTTGATGCTTGCCGGAATTCTTACCGCAGCCTATTTACTTGCACATCCGGAGGAGAGCATATCGAACAGCTTTGTGAAGCTCCCCTCTCACCTCCAATCTGCGATTCTCAACGATTGGGGCCGGGAATGGCTTCGGACGGGGCATGTCCCGCGTTTCTCACTCGGCTTAAACGCAGCCGAATATCTGGAAGCGCGCTCTGTGGGAGGAGTTCTAAAATCTCAGAACGTCTTTCAGCAAACCGAAAGCTTTATGAGCGATTGAGATCTACAAGTGCCGGTGAGGCGAATCGAGAGGAAGAATTGTGCCAAGCCGTTTTGCCAGGCAGGATGAAGTCTCCGGACCGGTGTCCAAACTCCTTTTCACGGAACAGGATCTTCGTTCGACTGTTACCGATTTATCTACGCCAGATACGCTCTTGGTAATGGATGAGTACAATCGTGCGGCTCTGGAGGATATAGCCACTTCCGTCGTCGTTGAGGACACGGATGCCATTGAAATCGAGCGGGTGACGCGGGGCGGCGGATACGGACGAGTTGTTGCGGTCGGGGGCTGTACGGCGCTCGATTTTGGCCGCGCCTGCGCTCGAGGAATGGATCTCGCGGTAGTGCCAACGATCCTCTCCCACTGCTGCATCAGCTCAAACCGCAGCGTTATTCGTCGCGGTGATGTGTATGTTTCCGAGGTCACGACTGCCCCGCGGGTCGCAATGATCAGCTTGCCAACGCTTGAAAAAAACCACGCCGACATGTCAAAAAACTGGTCGGCATCGGGATTTGGCGATCTCTTCTCAATCTTTGCTGCAGTTGCAGAGGCAAACTGGTATGCAGATAAACCGCCCCAGGACCTATTCAGACGAGAGGCAACAATTGGCGAGGAAGCCCTCACTTGGCTGGAATCGGAACCGTATCCATTGGACCGGACGGGTCTGGTGAGGCTGGCGCGCTTCTTGCACGAGTTCTCTGTGGTTGGGCACAATTCCATTCCGGTGGGAAGCGAACATGCGCTCTACTATGCGCTGCGTCAGAAGTATGCTTATCCGCGGATGGTCGCCACTCATGGCAAACTCGTCAGTATTGGCACCCTGTTGATTTTGCGGGCCTGGAGCGAGAGATACACGGATTTTTCGATGTATTATAATGTGCGTCATACCTTTGCAAAGGTGGGGCTTCCGCTGAGTCTCCCCGACCTCGAGCGGATGGGGGTTTTCCCCGACCATATCTGTACTGCGTGCAGGACTTTGGCCGGTCCGAACCTCCTAGACCAGCTGCTTCGCACAGATCCATCGTTGCTTACGCGCGTCTTCCCGCCGTCGCAAAATGAGACTGCAGTTGAGCTGCCGATTTCATCTGGGAGGTTGTGGAAGTGAGCGAGGCTGCAACCCGAGTCTTCATTTCCTTTTCGCTACCTAAGTCTGGACCAAGCCGGATGGGGCTTTTCAAATGGGTAGGGGAACTTCGAGACTACATCCTTGATAAGGCCGGATATCGAAAAGAGCACATCTATTTCTATCCAGATGCGGCGCGCGGAGACGACATTCGCGAGGATATCTCCACGCAGATCGCCAGCGCCGAACACCTCGTCTGCGTAGTTAGCAATGATTATCTCTCCAGCACGTGGTGTCTCGATGAAATGTACAGATTTGCAGAAAGAGCTGATGAGCGGAGGTCGAATCCAATCTATGTTTTTTCGCCCTTCCTCGATAAGACCCCCTTTCAGGATAAGGACAAGTTCGCGAATGATATTCGGCTTGGCATTCAATCTATGGAAGACGCAAAAGGCCCACTTTTTACGCCTGATCTGAGAAAATGGGCGTTCGACTATTGGATGCCTAATCTCGAAGCGGCCTTGACCACGAAACGCGACCGGATTGACTTTCGGTCCACGCCATGGGACCCGGTTTCAGAAAAGCTGTTTGTCGAGGCATTGACCCCGCCAAGGAGCCGGTCGCTTTGGGATTATGCAAGTATTGCGGCTTATTGCATCGGGGCCGATCGATACAAAACCGGGGGGTGGGGATTCTCGCTTGAGCAGCTATCATCGTCCGATGAGACTGAAGAAGAAATATCACATGGCGCTTGCGGGACGAATCTTGTCGTCTTAAACGCGTTAAGTCAGTTTTCTGATAAAAAGACCGTAAAGCCGGAACTTCTTGCAATATTCAGCGATCTACTGACAAACAAGCGCGAGAGATTTAGACGCAATGCCTTTCGCGCAACGACAGATCGCCTTCCGTATTTTGCGGGATTGCTGGCTTGTCTTCAATCGCCAGAATTCGTCGGAGAGGTTATCTGTCTCTATGCCCAGGCTGCGCATGATTCCCTGGCCGGTGTGGCAGCTACGAGTAGATGGACATTGGCGCAACTTCAACGTGATCCTAAAGACCGTGACCCTAAAGAGAAGGAATATCATACTGCAGCATTGGCTTGTTTGAGTCATGTCAAGGAAATCAGAGATGATGCTGCTCTGGCTAGTTCATGGTCACTGATCTTCGAGAACGCGAAACTAGAAAACGATCTTCAATATCTGAACGATTTCATCCATTGTGTTTCAGACGCGCTCGGCGATGAAAAAAACAATCTGTTGCAACTGCTGTGCGAGGGCGTTGGGCGGTATGGTTCTCCGCAATATAACCTTGCGGCAAGGATTTGCACCATGTGGTTGGTCTTGGCTAACTGTCAAGACGGCCGCATACTCCTTGCCCAGCATATTTCAAGCTCGTTAAGGCAGAAGGCAGTAAAGGATTCATTGGAAAGAGTGACCAGAGACGCAATCGCTCGTTTTGACCCGGCGGTTGTTTCGCTTGTCCTTACTGCTTTGTCGGCAGCAACTACGTGTTTTGAATCTCTGCCACAAGTACTTGGCAAAATTTGGAAGAACCTTTGGGAAGATTTATTTCCGCGCGTGGAGAGCTATGTCGCCGTTCCCAAACTGAGCGCGGTAGCGTGGGCGTCCATCATTCTGTTTGCGGCGAGCAAAGAGGGAGGCGCTCCAAACGGAGAGAAGAAAACCTGGCAGGAAATGTTTGAGCGCGGCAGAAAACTCAGAGAGGCCCGGCTCCAGGCAGTATTGGATCTAACAAAAAATCACGAGCGCCTCAAGATGGAGTTGGAGGATCGCACGCAGTCGATTCTCGAAACGGACGCCGCTTGGTGGACTGAACATGCCGCAATCTATGTGCGGGGTTCAGGAGAGTCAAGGGAGGAGCACCAGTATAAGTTTGTAGAGGCGATGAAACCGGGCAGGGGAGCTAAATTCTGGGGTGGGGAGACTCCGATCGCGGAAGGTCCCGGCCAGCCCAGATTAGGCGGGTTCTTAAGGGTAAATATGAGCACGAGACGCGTGGAAATGGACAGCCCTGGCTACCGTCATATCTTTCTTTATCCGTTTAGCTGCATCACGGGTATGCACGTATTGGATCTCGACGGTATTCGCAGAGAATTCGGTGACGACACTGAACTTGTGAAATTGATGGGGAAGACTGTTGTTGCAAGCGTATTTGTACCGTCTCCCAAGGGCGATGGTTATACACGCGAAAAATGTAATTTTGAGGAGCGTACGAATAACGTTATGAACGAGTTGGAGAACAGTTGGAAGATGGATGAACCGCAAATGAGTATGGACGACTTGTTAGTGGTGCGTCGTGGTCTTGGGGAGGATACTCGATGGATCCATCGTTCCGCGATCATTCAACCGGCGCGAAGAGCATCTGATGAGCTTGTTATATCGTGGCGATTCGTAGAGATGTTGAGTGTCGTTGAAAGACTAGTCGTGCAATAACATTACCGGCATGATCATCGCGCGAAAATTGTCGAAGGTCTACCCCCATAAACGCGCGCTTGACGAGATAAGCGTCGAGTTTGAAGAAGGGAAGATTTCTGCGCTGATTGGAGGGAATGGGGCTGGAAAGTCCACGCTCTTGCGAATATTGAGTGGGAGCGTACGCCCATCCTCTGGTGAGGTGATCGTCGGCAAAGATCAAAAACGAATTCACGCGGTGCGGGGAGCGCGAAGTGAAGGTATTTGGATGGCCGATCAGGAAGGCTCACTTATTCCGGCTTGGACGATTCAGGAGCACTTCAGCCTGCTCGCCGGAGTGCGCAGCGGTCAGCCTTGGCGCTCTCTCGTGCCTGGAGCCGACGGTAGTGAGCGCGTTGCCGACCTTCCCCAACTGGAGCGGCAGTTGATTGAACTGTCGCTCGTCTGTTCGGGAGGGGTAGTTGCTGCCCTATTCGATGAACCCACTGCGGGTCTGCCCATTCAGCAGAAGAACATGGTCGTCGACGCGCTCCGCCGATGCGCTGCCTCTGGTTCGGCGGTAGTCTGGGTAACACACGATCTGGACTCCGCCTTGACGACCGCGGATCGGATCATTGCACTGCAGAGCGGCAAGGTCGTTCACGACTCGAAGCCAGCGGAGACAACGAAGCAAGCGTTGCTTGCCACATTTTCTGTTGCAGACCGTCCTGCTCAACCTGCGCTCACGCCGCCTGCCAGCCACGCATCAGGGGTACGAAAACGCATTTGCTTGGACCGGCTCAACAATCTTGCCATTGAATTCCATGACGCCGAGATTGTCGGGCTCGTGAGCAACCAGACTTCTCATGTCCGTTCTGTGCTGCGATCGGCGGCAGGGCTGGATGGCGCTCGCGGCGCCAGGGGCGAAATGATCCAGCACTCATGTGTCGCTTATATGAGCCGTGAACGCGATTTGGAGTGGGACTTCACCGGCAGGTCGCTCCAGTTCAACTTGACCGCTGGAGCCCTCAGAATAATCGCACCGTTCGGCATTGTCGACGACCGGCGGGAGCGCGGTCTTGCACAGGAATTCGTCGAGAGGTTCTGTGTTGAAGCTGAGTCTCTAGACACCCCCATTGAGACGCTGAGCGGTGGAAATCGTCAGAAGGCTCTGCTGGCCAGGTTGACATCAATGAACCGAGGAACTCTTTTGCTGGACGAGCCATTCTCCGGAGTGGACGCACCGACGAGAGTGATTCTCAGATCAGAACTGCGCAGGATGGCAGAGGAGGGGACTGCAATAGTCGTCTTTTCTCAAGAGTGGGATGATCTTATTCAAGCAGTCGATCGCATCCTAGTGATCCCCTCGAATTTCAGGCCTATCAGTGTTGCTGCCCGATCGGCTTCCGCGCGTCTGCTCGAAGACATTCTTGCTGGCGTGAACTCGGAGAAAATGCGTGAAGAAAACTGCTCTCTATAACATTGCGGTCGTCACGCTCGCACTGATTGCCGCCTGCATTGTTGCAGCCGTGCAGCCGCTCTTCTTTTCGCGCGAGAATCTCGCAAATGTTGCCTGCCAAGCCACGCCTCTGGTCATTTTCGCCATTGCCCAGATGATCCCAATTCTCACGCGTGGGCTGGATCTCTCGCAAGGCGGCGTCGTGGTTGCGACCAGCGTCGCGTACGCGCTGCTGGCGCAGCAGATCGGCACCGGCGCGGGCATTCCCTTGGCTCTGTTGACAGGTTTCATTGCCGGAGCGATCAATGGACTCCTAGTGGCCGGATTTGACATCTCGCCGTTTATCGTCACCTTTGGTATGGGTTCGATCCTGCAGGGCCTCGCGCTCGTGGCGGCCAACGGGCAACCGATCTCGAACGTTCCCGCTGCCTTCGCCGCGCCATTTTATGCCATTGTGTTTCATGTTCCTGTTCCTCTCATTGTGGCGGGCCTCGTTGCGGTATTCGCGTGGTTTGTCTTAGAAAAAACCACGATCGGACGAAGAATCATCGCAGTCGGAAGCAACGAACGAGCCGCATTCCTTTCTGGCATACCAGTCGGATCCACGCTGGTCATGGCATACGCTATGGCCGGCGTGCTGACCTCGATTGGCTCCATTTTGTTATCGTCGAGAATATCTAGCGGCCATCCCACAGCCGGGGCGGACACCGCGCTGCAAGCTGTGGCAGCCGCTGTCATTGGAGGCGTAAGCCTGTTCGGAGGTCGGGGAACGGTGGTCGGCGCAGTGGCCGGGGCCGTCTTTCTCACTTTCGTTGGTAACGCTCTTAACCTTCTCAACGTGTCCTCATTTTTTCAGTACGTCGCAGCCGGCACACTGATCATTCTGGCCGTCGTAGCTGATCGGTTGCGCAACAGCTCAGACAATTTCATGGGGCGGACAAAATGAAGCGGAAAAGCATCAGCGTATTTCTCCTTCTTCTGGTAATAGCCACGGTCGGCGTCCTGGTTTGGCGGTCTAATCTTCCTTCAGGACCCACGCGGAACAAGGTAGTTGTCACGAATGCGGTAGTGCATGTCGATGAGAATGCTTCACTGCAAGATCCCAAGCCAATCCGTCGATATAAGATCGGCGTGCTCTTTCCGTTTCTTGCATCCCCATTTTGGGTTAACGAGGCATACGGAATCCTCGATCAGGCTAAGAAGCTGAATGTCGATGTCGTATGGTTGTCTGCCGACGGCTACGACAACATTGCCAAGCAGAATAGTCAGATCGAGGATTTGGCAGTCCAGCATGTCGACGCTATTCTTTTGGCGGCCACAAGTGCGACCGGAACAGTGCCGGCAGTTAATCGTGCTTCATCTCTCGGCATTCCCGTTTTTGCCCATGTGACGTCAAGCGACACGGGCAAGGTACTCAGCAGTGTCATTGATGATGATGTCAGTATTGGCCGTAAACAAGGCGAGTTTATGGGGAAAGTTTTAGGCGGCCAGGGTCAAGTTGCCATGCTCGACGGCCCGGCAGCTGCTGATTGGTCCACACGAAGGGTTCGGGGCTTCAAAGACGTACTCGCCCAAGAGTATCCCGGCATCCGGATCGTTGCCGAACGTTATGGAACACCGGATCGAGACGACGCGCTTCGTCTCACTCAAGACATCCTTAGTGCAAATCCGAATCTCAACGGGATTTTTACAGTAGCAGATGGAATGGCCATGGGAGCTGCGGATGCTGCCGTTGCTGCCGGGCGAATCGGATCCATCACGATAACGACGGCCTCATTTTCGAGAGAAGCAGTCCCCTATATGGAAAAAGGACTGATCAAGCTCAATGTCGATGAGAATCCCGTCCTGATGGGACGACTATCAATCAATAATGTCGTCAACGGTCTGAATGGTACTCCAGTACCGCAGATCATCTACGTTCCCAACCCCGCCATTACCGCCCAGAGCCTCAGATCAGTTGATGCGGCACATCAATGGGCACCACCAGGCTGGACCTTACATTAGAAACTGATTTGCGCTTAAGCATCGCTTCATGCACGCCGCACGAACGGATACCTCAGTGGGGGCGGAACATGAGGCAATCATCTTCGTTGCGATTCGACCGAATATGGTACTCTTTGGGCCTATGGATTGGCGCTCTATGCTTTGCTTTCAAACCGAAGCGCCGGCACGCGAAATTACGCTCTGGCTCGAAGAGGACGACGCGACGGAGCGATCGATACGAGTGACTGTCCCCGTCCCCATTCTTCAAGAAGCGCTTCGCGCATGTACCGCGGTAGACGAAGGAACTGTCAAATGGCTCGGCGCCGAAGAGTCACGGATGGGAGCCATTCGCGTTCGAGACATGGAATGTGTGGCGGGCGCTTTAGGCTTGCGAACGAAGATTTCCAGATAAGCCATGCAACTCGGCGACGCCGCGTTCCTGCAACTTGCGGCGCTGACCACCCAGGCGTGGAGCTAAATATCTAAACGATCGAAGATGCTCACGCGTCACTCCGGGCTCTAAAGATCCGCACTTTAGACTTGGGTTAGCCGTGACAGTTGATCTCGTTCACACAACGTCGGCACAAGAATAGGCCATCACCTGTCCTATTCCGGCAGAAAAGCTGGAAACTCCTCCTATTTGATTGGTCGCGATACTCAGACCGCCGGCGGAGGCGTAATCATAGTCCCGGAGAAAGCAGTTGTGTCAACGTAAACTGTTGGAAGAAATCCCCTGTCAAGTCGCAGATAATAGGCATGTTAGGCGACGTCAGAATTCCTAACGGTTGCAACCTGGCTAGCGAATTCCTCGCTTGCTTTTGCGGCGAGATCACCAAAAACTGGGGCACCGAGAGCGGGCAACCATCTCTTGACTCCGAGCCGGGCATGAACAAAGCTAAGTTTTCAAAAGAATCTAATATCACGCGTGTTTTCAGGTTTTTCGCCTAAAAGAAGCTTACTTTCCGCCTGCGAACGGAGTGACCCCGATTCTAAATAGAATCCACCAGGAATCCCCACTTTTTTTGACAGACGCTCCCTCGGGAAT
>JASHQE010000285.1 GCA_030037705.1 Acidobacteriaceae bacterium
AACTCGCCGAGCACTTCTGAATGGCCAGGTCGCGATTCTGCTGGAGATTGGCGCGGAGAAGATGGAGAGATCAGTGGCGGGCCGCTCGATGACGAGGGTCCGCAGCGGCGCGCGGCGAATCAGTGGCTGTTCGAGTGTTATCGGAGCTTGTACCACAACGCCGAACAGCGCGGTTTTGTACCAGAAAACCGAAAAATATATTTCTGCCCTAACCCGCGTGAAGAGCTTTCTTTAGCGATGAATCTGCTGCTATGTTTCAGAGAGAAAGGCAGTCCGGTCCGTAATTCCGGCGTCGAGTTGCTAGTTGATCAGCACGCAGTGATTAATGCATCCTTGTCGGTTGGAACGGTTTCTCAGCAGATCGAAGTGAAAGCCGATGTTGCGCAATTAACCACCACCGACAATGGAACAATCTCCTCTGACCTGGAAAGTAGCCGCATCGATCAACTCCCAATGAATATAAGGTCTCGGGAAACCGTGCCCCTTGCCTCATAGCGCTCCAACCCGATTCCTGCGGGATCACCGACTTGCCGTTTAAACTCTACGCTGCTTTTTGAGCAAGCACCGGGCGTGGATCGAAAATCACTTTCAGAGACCGTATCTTACCTGCCTCGATTCGATACCAGCCACAGGTGAAAAGCAGGACCTCCGACAATGTCACGTCATAAAGGACACAAACATCATCACCGGAAGCGAACACCTTCTTTATGTCATATCGAAGCCGCATTCTTTTCATGTCTTCAAAATAGTCATCAGCGCCCTGACGTGAACCCAACGCGCCATCGAATGACAGGTCATCTGCAACATATCTCCGCGCCATTTGAAAATCCTGCCTGTTCAGGGCATCTATGTATGAAAGGATCAGCTGTTTGGCGTTTTCCTCGGACATCACCTTTTCTCCTCTTCAGTTACAACTTTGATTTGATGCCTGACCCACTGGATTAGTTTTCGGAACCGAGTCCACGCAGGAGGGAAGTTCATTATGGCTATTTCAGGACTTGATAACTTCCTCTGGGCGGCAGGTTTCGTCGGCCACTGTGCCTTATTCTTTGTCCTGGCGGGGAGAAGGCGCTTCCGTAGGTACCCTGCTTTTTCAGCACTGATCGGATTCAGTATCCTCCGCACAGGCGTTCTGTTTAGACTCCGTAATCATTATGGCGACTCCCTTTACAGTCACACCTACTGGGAGCTTGCGTTCGCGGACGCCGGGTTGCAGCTTGCACTTATATTCGAGATTGCGGGAAAGGTATTTCGTCCGCTCGGGAAATGGGCGATCGACGTCCGTGGCAAGCTCCTTTTATGGCTTTTATTAAGCATCGTTGTGGCTGCGGCACTGGCTAAGTCCCAACATCTTGCCGGTAATGACCTGGTCCAAGTGCTCGCGGTGAAGATCGGGTTCTTTTTCGGTATTACTCAACGCCGAACTTTTCGCGGGCATGATCGCATTATCTTTTGACGCCGGTCTGAACTGGAAAAGCCACATTGCCGGCATCGCAACTGGAATGGCCATCTATTGCTTTGTGGGGATTGCCATTGAACTGATTTCTCAATTGGGCGAAGCCAATAGTCTATCTAGGCTGCTTCGCGCATTACAAATGTTGCGTATCTGGCTTTATCTTGCATGTGAAGTTTATTGGGTCTATTCTCTTTTGCGACCGGAACCACTACCCCGGAAGATGTCGCTTCGGATGGAGGGGCAAGTATTAGCGTTGCGTGAACTTCTCGTCAGACGAAATAGGGAATGGAGCAAGTGAATGATCGAACAACTTCTAATCCCTCTCGTATGTTCGGCTATCCTAATTCTCGCCCTCGTGTTTATTGTAGTCCGATACGGCCGGAAGTTGCGCAAATCGCGCAGTTATACATGGGAGGAATTGATGCAAAGCATTGCCCCCATCGACAGAGATGCGATCGAAGCGGTTGCGCTTGATGCCGTGGAACCCTCCGGCGAACCAAGGCCTGAGGATTACCCCAGAGAATTAGGCCGACAAGAAATCTGGAAACTTCTCGGCGGCATGGAAGGGATCAAACGAATCGAAAACAATTCCCGGGTGTTCATTGAGATGGCTGCATATCTTGAGCGGTGGCATCCTGAAGCCGCAGAAACTGCGGAGGAACTCCGGATAGAGGCCAAAAGGCTTGAATGGCATGTCGGGAGACTGCGAGCTGCAGAGAACAGCCACTGCCTAGATCTCCACTTCCACGCGTATGGCCAGAAAGCTGCAATTTCCTACTATCTGATGTTGAAGCGCATTCTTGTTCTCTACCAGCATAGTCAGGAGGAGTTGTTCGGGGATCTGTGGCGAGCGGTACAAGGCGCATCTTCAACCCATTGATCACAACTAGATATCGCGGCTTCTACGATGCTTTGGGTTCTCCATGCCCCAAAATGCAACTTCGCCGACGATCTCAACCTCTCGGCCGAGTCTCAGAGGCTTGTGCAGGCACTTGTGAGCAAGAGTACCGAGTGGGTGTTGGACCACTCTCATCATTCGCCCTTCATCCAAAGAGTCGCACCAGCAGCAGAAGAGTCCATCATGGGTTTCGATCAGAAACTTTGGACGTTCCAATTCGGTGAAGAAGTCATATGTAGGAATTGTCCTGCACTCTCGATCCACAATAAGCAGTGTGCCTGGGTAGATCAGAGGAAAGAGACAGTGATCCGTGAGACCGACGATTGCACGGGCATATTTCTTGCGATCTTGGAAGGGGTGCATGCGATTGATCCCCTCGAGTTCACGGATTGGGTTTAGAGTCGTTTTATTGGGGATAGATAGATCTCGATATGCAGAGGCTAGCAAAATGGCCAGCTTTTCTGCCAGCCTGCCTTCACGTACGAGCTGAGTGAACTCGGGACCATTAAGCGGATCATCCACCAAATATGCCTGCCTTGGCGGTTTGATCATATTCCACAAGGTGTTTGCCCCCTTGCTGTAAATCTCCATCATTGCAGTCATCTTCCCTGAAGATACTGCCGGAATCGATGTGTCCCCGTTCTCGATCTTAGAAATGTAGCTAGAATCCAAGGCATATTCCCGATCTCCCCAGATTTCAGCTAGTTTCCGGCTCTTTTCCGCCACTTGCCGTGTGGTCCATCCCCAGGCCTCCCGGAAACTACGAAGTATCTTTCCATGGTGCAGCATGAAGCCTCCTCAACTTTCAGAACTGCTATGGACTTTATCTCCGCGAAAGGTAAAGATCCTTTTGTTCCAGATAGCCGCGGGTTGCAAGATTCTTATCTGCCTTCGATTAAAAGACGATGTCGATTACAGGGATCGCTCTCGTAGAAAAGACCAGTCAAGCTTCGCATCTTCTTGGGGCAAATGGCGATTCAGCAAAAACCAGGACCGAGACGGAGATTGCCCAGGTGCAAACCTGTTAGATGAAGACGAATCTGAACTCGCTAAGCTTTTATGAAAGGTCGGCTGTCGAGCAGGACGGGTTATCCGGAAATCTGGCTGTCCGCTCAAATCAGCACTTTAGCAGGGGAAAAAACGAAACAGATGCAAGATATTGTCTACGTCTCGAAATAGATTTATATCCGGTCGCCTCTAGAAATTCAAGTTCTCGGGTTCAATCGATGCAGGCCAGAAGCCGCCCCTGGACCAAATAATCGCGCTTTGACCAAATCGCCTCTGAATGGAGTCTGTTTACTGGCAAACGATTGAAATGGAGCAAATTGTGGAAGCAGGCTCCCATTAGTGGCTGAAGGCGGGATTGGGCTTGGCCCCTGAGCTGAGGCAACAGAAAAAGACACTGCTCGCAGTTCGCTGTAAATCTATCGATCCGCAGAACCACTGTAGTGCATTCTGAGCGCGGCTCTTGAGCTGAGGCAAGTACTGGTTGAGGTTTGCCGTAATCCCTTGATTTTCATCATCTCGGAACTGTGATCCAATTGAAAATGTGGTCTGTCCTCTCAGATGCGACGCTGTCGTTTCCGAGATTTTGTGGGTTCTGCGGGAAAGCGGTGCAAACCTCACTAGGGCGTATCGACATATAGCCTGATAACCTATGGGCAAAATGAGCAAGTTTTCCATTGAATGCGTGGAGCACGAAGCGAACCGCAGATGTTTCGACTCTCCGCTCAACATGACAGTGCTTGACTTACTTTTCAGCCGGGTGCCGGGTGCCCCAGGTCTGTCCGCCGCGGCGGAAGACCTGGGAAAGCACAAATCCCAATCCAAGCGGATACGCCATCCTC
>JASHQE010000035.1 GCA_030037705.1 Acidobacteriaceae bacterium
CTTTGGGTCCCCGGAAGAAATCTCAATGGTGACGACGACAATCAAGGACGCTACCTTCGCATACCGGCCGGCAAGTTCACCATCCGGCGCGTCCGCCTCTATCCATATCACTAAATCGCGATCACTAAATCGCGGAAGTTTTTATGCCGGCATTCTCGCCGCCTTTGCGGGCATCTGCGGCTCGCATACTTTTTATCGGCTATAGCAGTTCCCGAATTGGTGTAGATCGAAGCCACATATTCAAGTGGCCTTTTCTTCAAGAAAAGGCCACCTTCGACGACCCTCAAAAAGCCGACGTTAATTCGGGAACTGCTCTAAACAGCGAAAGTGGAATTGCTTCGCCCATCGCGCGATACCCGGCCGGAGACGGGTGCAGATGATCGCCCGAGTCGTACGTGGGCAGAAAGCGGTCCGGACGTTGCGGATCACGAAGGATTTGATCGAAATCAATTACTGCATCGAAGTGTCCGGCAGTGCGGATCCAGCGGTTGATTTCCTCCCGGTCCGCTTCGCTGGTCTCATCTGGGTGATAGTAATGGGATTCCGCAAATGGAGTAAGCGTTCCGCCAATCACTTTGATTCCATGGGTATGTGCGCGTGCAATCATCTGCTCGTAAGCGCCGATGATCTGATGCCGAAGCAACTCGTGTTCTGCTGCGGATGCCTCGCCAGCTTGCGCGAGCTTACCCAGGTCGTTAATTCCCTCCAGTATAATGACCCATCGCACACCAGGCTGAGCCAGTACGTCGCGGTCAAAACGTGCGAGCGCGTTCGGCCCCAATCCGTCTGTGAGGAGATGATTGCCACCGATTCCCTCATTCAAGACGCCAATGTCCTGTGTAGCCGCCGATGCCTGCAGGCGCTGAGCGAGCACATCAGTCCAACGATCGTTTCCGTTGGTAGTGGCGGCATGACCATCTGTGATGGAGTCACCCAGGGCGACGATGCAAGCGCCGTCCGGGAATGCCTCGACCTCAACACCTGCGATCTGGTACCAGTGGTCCACTCGCTGCGCATCCGGCAGATCCAATGCGGATACAAAGTTGCCGTGCAAATAATAAGACGTGGCGCGCGAGCCGGGATGGCCGGTTTGTTGGGCTGGAGCAGTGTCCAGATGAAAGGTGATCGCGAGATTCGAGAGTGCCGCCAAAGGATACGCGATCGGGTCGGAAAAATACTCCGCTCCGGCAGGCACGGTCACATCCGGCGCCCCGGAAAACGTAAGCGCAGCGTCCGATCCCGGAACTATTTCTGCAGAAGCGGCTGAGCGCGGACGGCCAATATGAACGGATGTAAACGTAAGCGGTTCGGTACCGAACGCATTGGAAAGGCGAACACGCAGCATCGCTCCCGCCAGGGAGGCGCGCACGATCTGCCGAATCGTCACGTCATGCAATGCTTCGCGAGGAAGCGCATTCTGGGGCTCGGGAATCTGCTGCGAAGCCGCCCAGGTTCCGATCCAAACGGGCGAGTTCGCTGCGTTCCGGCCTTTCTCCTGCGCAGAGAGAACGGCCAGGCCAGCAATCAGCAATGTGCCACACGCGAATCTCTTGTACCTGAGGTTCATCTTGGCGCATCGTACTAAATTTCCGCGCCAACTGCCACCCACAAGCAGTTTCGGCAGTGGGTCAGTTTGCGTGAAACTATCCCTCAGGGGCTAAAGCCCACATGCATTTTGATCTGTTTACGGCACGGCTAAAGCCATGCCCCTTCAAACTGACCCACCACCGCAGTTTCTTGCGACTTGCCGTCGCCTGCGACATTTATCCAAGCTTCACGCCGGCGCTTTCTTCAGGATTATCGAGTGTCGCTCTACGCAGTTCCCCAGTTTCTTCTTCAAGCAGCCAGCGCCGGAGCTGAAGGATGTCGTTCGCCCGCGCAATCCCGACAGGCTTGAGAGAGCGATGCGATTCAACGATCACCACATTCTCAACATTCTTGAGCATCATATCGCGATGCACCTGGTCTACTAATTCCCCAGGATAAGCAATCACAAAATCCTGGCGTGCCAGTTCCCGCATTTTGAAGTGATGATCGGGTGGTTCGATCCGCAGCAGATCGTGCGCTTCGACGATGCCAATCACTACTCCCGAGGCGTTGACAACCGGAATAAGGCCGACATCGCCGGGCAGGAATTTTTCCACCACCGAACGCAGCTCCTCATCGGCCTGAACGACATTAAACTCCTTGTGCATGACTTGGTCGATCCGCGCACGCATCAGCACGGGAACCGAATAGTCCTGCAGGACGATGAGGCCCCGCTTAACCAATTTGACCGTCATGATGGAATCACGGCTGAAGAGACGAACAAAACCGTCAGAGATCATGACACAGATAATCAGCGGCAGCAAAGAGTTCGGATTATGGCTGAGCTCGAAGAGAAAAACGATGCTGGTGAAAGGCGCGCGCGCGATTCCTCCGAAGACAGCAGCCATGGCTACCAGCGAGTAGAACCCGGGGTCGCTCACCAGATGCGGCAGCAAATGTTTGAAAAACATTCCAAAGACTGCGCCGAGACCTCCGCCCACTACCAGCGACGGTGCGAAGACGCCGCCCGTAGTTCCCGACCCGAGCGAAATGACCAGGGCCCAGAACTTGGCAAATCCGATTCCCGCAAGGCTGCCGGCACTGAGCCGGTCGTTCAGCATGTCGCGTATCGTATCGTAGCTCGTGCCGAAAACCTGCGGGCAGAAATAGCCGATGATGCCCAGAATCACGGCTCCGATCGCCGGCGACCAGATGGCTGCATACTTGATCGGCAGATCGTCAAAGAAATCTTCGAGCCAGGACAGCACGCGAATCATCACGATGCCCACGATGCCCATCAGAATGCCCATGAAGGCAAAGAGCCATAGTTCTTCCATGCCGGTGATCTTGTATTCGGGCATGGGAAAAAGCGGGGTCCACCCTACGAAGTGAATGCGCACACCTGTAGCCACCGACGCAGCAAGCGCCACGGGAATAAACGAACGCGCGCGCAGCTCGAAGAGCAGCAGTTCGATTGCAACCAGAATGCCGGCCAGCGGCGCAGAGAAAGTTGCCGCCATGCCCGCGGCAGCTCCGGACGCAAGCAAAACGCGGCGATAGTACGGCGTGAGCCCGATAGCCTGCCCGAGCAAGGAGCCGAGCGCGCCACCGGTCTGGATAATAGGCCCCTCTGCGCCGAATGGGCCGCCGGTGCCAATGGCAAAGGCCGTGGCAAGCGGTTTGAGAATCGCCACGCGAATCCGCATCCGGCTATGACCGAAGAGAACGGCCTC
>JASHQE010000286.1 GCA_030037705.1 Acidobacteriaceae bacterium
TCTTCGATGCCGCGCTGCAGCCGTTGCGTGTTGGTGACAAAGAGATCGTCGCCGACAAGCTGAATGCGGCTGCCGAGCTTGTCGGTCAGCGCGCGCCAGCCTTCCCAGTCGTCTTCGGCGAGACCATCTTCGATGGAAACGATCGGGTACTGTTTGCACCAGCCTTCCCAGAAGCTCACCATCTCTTCGCTCGAGAGCTCGCGCTTGTCGCTCTTCTTGAAGACATACTTATTTTTGTCCTTATCGTAGAATTCGCTGGTCGCCGGATCGAGCGCGATGGCGATCTGCTCGCCGGCTTTATAGCCGGCCTGATGAATCGCTTCGAGGATCAGGTCGATCGCCTCGCTGTTCGCCTTGAGCGAAGGAGCGAATCCGCCTTCGTCGCCGACGGCCGTGTTGTAGCCCTTCTTCTTGAGCACGCCTTTCAACGTGTGGAAGGTCTCTGCGGACCAGCGCAGCGCATCGCTGAACCGTTCCGCGCCCACGGGCATGATCATGAACTCTTGAAAATCGACATTCGAATCCGCGTGTGCGCCGCCGTTCAGCACATTCAGCATCGGAGTAGGCAGAACGCTGGCGTTGATGCCGCCGAGATAACGGTAGGGCGGGATCTCGAGCGTTTGTGCCACGGCGCGCGCCGCCGCCATCGAAACGGACAGGATCGCGTTCGCGCCGAGCTTGCTCTTGTTCGCCGAGCCATCCAGATCGATCATCGTCCTGTCGATCAACCGCTGGTTGGCGGCATCCATGCCCTCAAGCTCGGGCGCAATCACCGTCTCCACGTTGGCCACGGCCTGCAGAACCCCCTTGCCGAGGTAGTGGCTTTTGTCCCCGTCGCGCAGCTCCACGGCCTCATGTTCGCCTGTGGAAGCGCCCGAAGGCACAATGGCGCGGCCTAATGCGCCGCTTTCCAGGATCACGTCCGCTTCCACGGTCGGGTTGCCGCGCGAGTCCAGGACTTCGCGGGCGCGGATGGCAACAATCTCAGTCATATCGCTCCTCATAATGCGATGCAGCAGCCGGTCATTCAGTTGGGGCAGTTTAGGACGGCGATCCACGGCAAGTGCTTCGCCGGCAGTGCTTTGAATCGTGTGTAAAAGCCCCTGCATGTATGGAATCGCCTCATAAGGTCAGTGCGAAAAATACTCGTATTCCGCTTGGATTCTAACAAACCGGACTTCCACGTTTTGTAATCGCGGTTATGTTCCCCAGCAGCACTTTCCGGCCGTCAAGGATGAACTATGGGGGATTAACTATTTCGATTCTTGTCCGTGGGACGATTCCTCCGCTTCGACCGCGAGCGCGCTAGCCTACCATTGGGTATGTTCCGTGTGTGGGCACCTCCGGCATATGGACGCTCACGACTATTTACGCGGAGCCGGGTCTAAGCGAAAGGGAGTTCCCGCCCGCGGATAAGGATCTCAAAGGAGTCCAAATATGAACCGAGCCTCCCTCGTGTGCGCCTTGTTCCTGGCGGCCGCGGCCGCACTGGCTGCGCAGACCGCGCAATCGAATCCCTACTCCGGGACTTCCAATCCTCCGCCGGACGACACGATCATCGA
This sequence comes from Acidobacteriaceae bacterium, assembly GCA_030037705.1. Classification (GTDB taxonomy): domain Bacteria; phylum Acidobacteriota; class Terriglobia; order Terriglobales; family Acidobacteriaceae; genus Telmatobacter. The sequence continues at coordinate 1,563 of JASHQE010000286.1, forward strand.
CAACGCGCCGCAGCAACCTGCTCCGGCTGCCAAGCCTCCGGCGGCGCACTATGCACAGCCCGCAGCTCCTGCGCAGGCCGCGCCGGCTCAACCGCAACCTGCTCCAGCCGAATCCTTTACCGGCGGTCCCAGCCAGGACAGCGGCGATGACGACATCGTGCATGTTGCGCCCGCATCATCTGTAGAACCGGCGCTGAATCAACGCGCTGAGACCAGCGACCCCGACGGCGACATCGTGCATCCGGCTCCGCTGCCCGCCGGCGTGCTCGGCGAGGGCACGCAGATCCGTGTCCGTCTGCTCGACCGGCTTTCCACCGCGATGAGCCAGCCCGGCCAGCCCTTCCGCACCCGGGTAGCTTCCGATGTCTTCCGGGGTAATGAAATCCTCATTCCTGCGGGAGCAGAGATCGACGGCACCGTCGTCGATGTATCCATGGGGCACGCCGGCGGTCACGGCTCGATGTTGTTGCGGCCTGACGCGGTCATTCTGCCCGATGGCTCCCGTTACCGGTTGTATGCTCAGCTTACGGGCGCACCGGGCTCGAACACACGCATTGGCGGTGAGGGCACGGTTACGCCCGATTCGCGCCTTAAAAAAGACGGCATCGAATACGGCAGCGCCGTGGGCGCTGGCGCGATTACCGGCGCTATCGTGGCCGGCCCGGCAGGCGCCCTGGCCGGTACATTGATCGGCGCCGGTGCGATCACGGCGCACCTGCTCGTGGATCACCCGCAGGCTACGCTCGAATCCGGCACGGCGCTTCTGTTTACGCTCACCGAGCCGCTGAACCTGGCTCTCGCTGCGCAGCAGACATCCACCGCGCAAACGTCACCTGCCGCGCAGCAGGCCACCCCGGATACGCAGCCAGATACGCAGACTGACTCCGCTGCGCCGCCGGCCGGCAGCGCCATCTCGCAAAACTGATCCAGCCTCATGATCCAGCCTCATGATCTGGCCCCATTCGCATTGAGATCCCCGTGCGGCGCAGGAATGTGCGCTGCGCGTGTGGATTGGGTATGCGCAGTTTTTCAGCGTCCCGCGCATTTACACTACCGTTGAAGCATTCCAGTGCTTGTGTTTTCTTGGAGCATTTCTGGAACGGCTTTCAAATTTCTATGGACAAATTCGTTATTCGCGGCGGAAATCCGTTGAACGGCACCATTCGCGTCTCAGGTGCGAAAAACTCCGCGCTGCCGTGCATGGCCGCGGCGATCCTCACCGAAGATGCCATCACGCTTGAGAACATGCCGCAAGTGCGTGATATTGAAACCGAACGGAAGCTGCTCGCCTCCATGGGCGCTGAAGTGGAGCTGCGCGAAGGCCAGGCGCAGGACCGCACCACGATCAGTTGCCGCACGCTCTCCGATCCGGTAGCCAAATACGAGATCGTCAAGACGATGCGCGCCAGCTCGCTGGTTCTGGGACCGCTGGTGGCGCGCTGCGGCATGGCGCGCGTGGCGATGCCCGGTGGCTGCGCCATTGGCGGCCGGCCGATCGACCTGCACATCAAGGGCCTCGAGAAGATGGGCGCGGTCATTACGCAGGAGCATGGCTATCTTGATGCTCGCGTCGATTCCCGGATCGGCTCTCGAATCGGCCGGCTGCGCGGCGCGCATCTGGTCTTCGACAAAATCACCGTAACCGGCACGGAAGATCTCTTGATGGCCGCAGTTCTCGCCGAAGGCGAGACGCTGATGGAGAACTGCGCGCGCGAGCCCGAAGTGAGTGACCTTGCCGGGCTGCTCACGGCCATGGGCGCGCGGATCGAAGGCGCAGGCACATCGACCATCCGTGTCCAGGGCGTGACCAGTCTTCATGGGGCGCAGTACCGCATCAACCCTGACCGCATCGAGGCGGGAACGTTCCTGGTCGCGGGCGCGATTACCGGCGGCGATCTCGTGGTCTCGCAATGCGATCCTGCCCATTTGGGCGCGGTCATCGCCAAGTTACAGGAAGCGGGTGCGTACGTGGATGTGGTTGCGCCCGACGCGGTGCGCGTGCGCGCCAGCGAGAAGCTGCGCGCAGCCGATATCTCGACCGAAGAGTATCCCGGATTTCCCACCGACATGCAGGCGCAGTACATGGCGCTGGCCACGCAAGCGGAAGGTGTTAGCCTGGTGCGCGAGAACATCTTTGAAAACCGCTTCATGCACGTGCAGGAGCTGGCGCGCATGGGCGCGAACATCAAGGTGGACGGAAGTACGGCCACAGTGCGTGGTCCCGCGCCGCTTTCTGCAGCCGCAGTGATGTGCTCCGACCTGCGCGCCTCCGCTTCGCTCGTGCTGGCAGCTCTGGTCGCCGACGGCGAGTCGATTCTCGACCGCGTCTACCACATGGATCGCGGCTACGAACGCATCGAGGAAAAGTTGCGTAGCGTAGGCGCGCAGATTCAACGCCTGGGCAATCTCTTCGCGCCGAAGCAGAGTCAGGAGTCCGCCGCTTGAGACATATTGTAATTTTCTGAAAAATGCGCCTGTGCAAGAAATTTCATAGCTGCCGCGGGGTTGCCTGGCATAGAATGTGTTCGCGCAAATTTTTTCAGCAACTATCCGCACGAGCGCGCGTTCATGTATCAAGCATCCGGCACACAAGCACGAGTCCGGAACACAAACCAATGGAGGACGTAATTCCTGTGAAAAAAACTGGTCTTGCACTGCTGCTCGCACTGTGTATGGCACCTGCGGCCGTGATGGCGCAGATTGTGGTTCGCATCGCTCCGCCGGCGCCAATCGTTGAGGTTCACGACCATCCGCCGCATCCCGGATGGGTTTGGAACGACGGCTACCACCGCTGGGACGGCCATCGCTACGTTTGGGTGAAAGGCCATTGGGCGCATCCACCGCACCCTGGCGCCGTGTGGGTGGCGCATCGCTGGGAACAGCGCAATGGCGGCTGGGTCATGATCCAAGGCCACTGGCAGTAGGCCGAGGGCATCAACAACAAAGCGGGGCTCGCGCCCCGCTTTGTGCTGCGCGCGAAAATCTTTATTGAATCTCGATCACATCCTTCGCATTGGCCGCAGCGGCTTCGGCGCGCTCCATCAGCTTTTGTGCCGCGGCGTAAAACTCCGCAGCCTGCGGGCTCTTTGGGCCTGCCAGCGTAACGGGTAATCCGCGGTCGCCGCCTTCGCGAATCGCAGGGATCAGTTCGATCGATCCGAGAAACGGCACATTGAGCTGCTTTGCCGTGCGCTCCGCGCCACCGCGCGAGAAGATATCGATCTCCTGATGGCAATGCGGACAGGTGAAATGGCTCATGTTTTCGATGATGCCGAGCACTTCGACATTCACCTGCGCAAACATGGCGAGTGCTTTGCGCGCATCTTCGAGGCTCACATCGCTGGGCGTCGAAACCACCACTGCGCCGGTGAGCGGTACGGTCTGGACCAAAGAGATCACCACGTCGCCCGTCCCCGGCGGCAGGTCGACAACCAGATAATCGAGCTCACCCCAGTTCACCTGCTGCAGAAACTGGCGAATGATCTGGTGCAGCATGGGCCCACGCATCACCAGCGGCTTGTCGCCGGGTGAGATATAGCCAATGGAGATCGTTTTGATGCCATGCGTCAGGTTGGGCTCGATGACGTTGCCTGCGCCCACTGCGGGCTGCTTGGTCGAGCCCATCATCAGCGGCACGTTGGGGCCGTAGATATCGGCGTCGATCAGGCCCACGCGCTGGCCCAGCTTGGAGAGCGCGATAGCCAGATTCACAGCTACCGTGGTTTTGCCTACGCCGCCCTTGCCGGAACCAACTGCGACGATCTTCGAAACGCCCGGCAACGCAACGGGTGAAGGCATGGCATGGGAATGCGCCATAAGAATGACTCCTCTTCAATCTAAATTTTACAGGAGCTCTCGCTCAGTCGCTTTGCCAAGTAGTGGGTCAGTTTGAAGGTACAGGCTTAGCTGAGGGGTACGGGCTTTAGCCCGTACGTCAACTAGCCAAAAAGATCAATCGGGGCTTTAGCCCCTGAGGGACGGTTTCACGCAAACTGACCCACTATCCTTTGCCAGACCAAAGTGCAGGCGGAGCGTCTATGCCCATTCCATGGCCCATTGCATGTGCGAGGATTCCATGGATCTGCCGCACACCGTCGGTCAACGAAGCCGGACCGGGCTGCAGAATGCAGTTGGAATCGATCTCATAAACATGCCCGGTTCGCACCGCACTCATCGATTCCCAGCCAGGGCGCGCCAGAATCTGCTCTCTCTTCATCTTCATGCCGCACCACGAGACCAGGATCACCTCGGGATCGCGGGCAAGTACGGCCGCCGGATCGACAACGCGATCTTTCGCTTTTCCGCATCGGCGCAGCTCGGGAAAGATAAGTTCGCCGCCGGCGATCTCGATCAGCTCCTCAACCCACTGAATACCGCTGATAAGTGGTTCCGGCCATTCTTCGAAAAAGACCCGCGGCCGGCGTGGAAACCGCTTGGCGGATTCGGAGATCTCGTCGAGACCATGAACAAGTTGCTTGATCAACGCTTTGCCTTCGGCCTCTTTTCCAACCATGCGCGAAAGCATACGGACCATGTCCAGGATCTCCGCAATGCTTCTCTGGTTAAAGTTGAGCACCGTTACACCGCGCAAGACAAGCTCGCGGGTAATCTCGGCCTGCACATCGGAAAAGGCCAGCACAAGATCCGGCCTGAGATCGAGAATCTTTTCGAGGTTCGCGTCGCGAAATGCGGAGACCCGCGGCTTGCTGCGCGCCTCTGCGGGCCGGCTCGCGTAAGCCGAGATACCGGCGATCCGGTCCTGTTCGCCGAGCAGATAAAGGATTTCCGTGGTTTCGTCGGTCAGGCAGATGATGCGGCGAGGATAATCACGGCCTTCGCCCGATGAATCCGATAAACGAAGAGTGGACATGGATTCGATCCGAATGACTCCCACCTTTGGCGAAACGCTGCTACGATTTCGTTTCTTTGAGCATTGCCGTTGCCAGCTTCGCCTGTTTGCGCCGCGCGTATTCCGCTTCGCGATGCTCGCGCCGGCGCAGCGCATCTTCAAAGCGGCGAATCTCGTCGGGCGTCTCGGGATTCAACTCCGGCACCTTCGTGAGCCGCCCATGCTCGTCAATGGCCACAAAGACGAGATAGGCGCTGGCTACGTGCGCCACCGTGCCGGTCCGGGTATTTTCCGCCCACACCTTCACGCCCACTTCCATGGAAGTGGTGAAGGCCCGGTTGACGCTCGACTTGAGCGTGAGCAGGTCGCCCAGATGGACCGGCCGGATGAAATCGATGTGATCCATCGCAGCGGTTACCACGTGCGTACGCGAGTGCCGGTAGGCGGCCATGGCGCCGGTAAGATCGATGAAGTGCATCAGCCGTCCGCCCAGCAGGTTGCCAAGCGTGTTCGTGTCGTTGGGCAGGATGATCTCGGTCATCTCCGACTGCGTGCTCGCCACGGTGCGCACAGTCGGATTGGTTTTTAGCTCACTCATGACGCTCCGTTCGCGTACATTGGGCCGTGCGCGCATCCATCCGAACTCCAGCTACAATGGAATAAGCGGGGGGATAAGCGGGCAGGCGAACCGGCTACCGAAACCGGGCCAAGGTATTTTCTTTCAGTTTCAGCAATCCTCGCCAAATACGCAAATTTTTCTCGTCGCCCGCGTGGAACAGGACGGACCCGAATATGAGCACCACAGATAAGATGGCAGGACTTAAAGAGATTCTCGCACTTGATCCCAAGAATAGCTTTGCCCGGTACGGAATCGCCATGGAACTGGTGAACCGGGGAGAAACCACTGCGGCGCTTGCTGAATTCGATACCTTGCTCCAGAACGACCCGGACTACACGGCCGGTTACTTCATGGCTGCGCAGACGCTTTCTGGCGCGGGACACACGGCCGCGGCAATCGAGCGCCTCAAGGCTGGGATCGGCTGCGCCGCGCGCAGCGGTAATAGCCACGCGCTCAGTGAGATGCAGGCCATGCTGGACGAGCTTGCTCGCTAGCCCGGACTGTGTTTGCCACCGAATCTGCTCAGAACCCTTTTTCAGTTTATCGGGAGAAATTTTTCCGCGACGCACCGCAGCTTTGGTCATCCAATTAGCGTCTAAGAACTTATGGCTAAGTACTCAATTGTTGTGCCATTTCATAACGAAGAAGAGAATGTGACCGTTCTCTATGCTCGCCTGAAGCAGGTGATGGAACAGATCGGCGAGAGCTTCGAGCTGGTGTTGGTTGACGACGGGTCAAATGATCGCACATACAAGCTCCTGGAGGAGATCGCGGCTGTCGATAGCCGTGTGCTGGTTGTAAAGTTGCGCAGGAACTTCGGACAGACCTCCGCGCTCGCAGCCGGCTTTGACCACGCTACAGGTGAGTTCATCCTGGCCATGGATGGCGACCTGCAGCACGATCCCAACGACATTCCCGCATTTCTCGAGAAGCTCGACGAAGGGTATGACGTAGTCTCCGGCTGGCGCAAAGAACGCATCGACAACTTTGTCTTCCGCCGCATTCCCTCTCGCTGCGCCAACTGGCTCATGGCCCGGCTCTCGGGCGTGAATATCCACGACTTCGGCACGACGTTCAAAGCCTACCGGCGGGAGGTGATTCAAAATATCCCGCTTTACGGCGAGATGCACCGGTTTATTCCCGCGCTGGCAAGCTGGTATGGGGCCTCCATCTGCGAGATTCCCATCCACAACGTGAACCGTGAACGCGGCAAGAGCCACTACGGGCTCGGGCGCACATTTCGCGTCTTCTTTGACCTAATGACCATCCGCTTCCTGCTCAAGTACATGAGCCGGCCGCTGCACTTCTTCGGCGGGCTGGGTGCGCTCGGCATCCTCGCTGGGAGCAGCATGGCTGCAATCCTGCTCGTATTGAAGCTCTTCAATCCGCACATGGCCATGATGGAAGATCATGGTCCGATGTTTGTGATCGGTTCCGTGCTGATCGTCGCTGGCATCCAGATGCTTGCCATCGGCCTGCTGGGAGAGTTGCAGGTGCGCCACTACTACACCGGTCAGCATCCCGCGTCGTACGCCGTAGATCGCTTGGTGCGGCTGGCAATGGCAGACGAGCAGAACATGATGTCCGAACGGCAGGACGGGAACTTCTAAAACCAGGGACTCGGGATATAGGGACTAGGGACTAAATCTGGCGCGGAGATTCGATAAAATTGTCCCTAGAACTGGTTGCATAAATGGTTTCGTAACAGGGCACGACTTGAGTCGTGCCGCAAAAGCCTCATGAACACTGGGCTTTAGCCCCTGAGTGAAGTTTCTTTACCTGACCAGACCATTGATGCAACCAGCTCTAGTGTCCTGTCTCTTAAGTTTCTATCAGTATTTGCGAAGAGCAACCGCGGATCCTTCGACTCCGCAAGCCGCACAAAACGCGGCTTTCTACGCTCAGGATGACAACTGTATTTATGTCGCGAACTTTAGAGACAGGACACTAGTATCTAGTCCCTACGTCCCTTAGTCCCTTGCTCTTGCTTCTCCCCACCCTGAAGGTTCATCCTTAACCCTGCCATGCAAGCTATTCAGATCCGAGAGACAGGCGGCCCCGAAGTTCTTGAACTCGTCGATCTGCCCATTCCACAACCGGGCCCCGGGCAGGTTTTGATCCGTATCGAAGCCACCGGAGTCAACTTTGTCGAGATCTATTTTCGTAAGGGTGTATACAAATCGGCTCTGCCGTTCACGCCCGGAAGCGAAGCCGCGGGTACCGTCGAAGAGTTGGGTCCGGGTGTTACCGGATTTGCTGCGGGTGAGACAGTCGCCTCCACCAGTGTGTTGGGCAGCTATGCTGAATACGCGCTTGTGCCGGCTGCGCAACTGGTCAAGGTTCCCGCCGGGCTGGCGCCCGAGCAGGCGGCTGCCGCCATGTTGCAGGGCATGACAGCGCACTACCTCGCTTATTCCACATTTCCGCTCAAAGCGGGTGATACGGCTCTCATCCATGCCGGCGCAGGTGGGGTGGGCCTGTTGCTTACGCAAATCGTCACGCGCCTTGGTGCTCGCGCAATTACGACCGTTTCCACTTCGGCAAAGGCCGAGCTTTCGCGCGAGGCCGGCGCCTCCAATGTAATCCTCTATACAGAGCAGGACTTCGAAACAGAGGTCAAGCGGCTCACCGATGGCAAGGGCGTGCACGTGGTCTACGATTCGGTGGGCAAAACCACATTCGAGAAGAGCCTGAACTGTCTGCGTCCGCGCGGGCTGCTTGCACTCTTTGGAGCATCCAGCGGCCCCGTTCCCCCGTTCGATCTGATCCAGCTCTCCGGCAAAGGCTCGCTCTTTATCACGCGACCAACGCTGTGGCACTATATTGCGACGCGCTCTGAGCTGGAATGGCGATCGGGTGATGTTTTGGGATGGGTAGCAAAGAACGAGCTCAAGCTGAGGACGGAACACTCCTATTCGCTGGCCAATGCGGCTCAGGCGCAGATCGATCTCGAGGAGCGCAAGACGACAGGGAAGATTCTGCTGGTGCCGTGAAAAACAGTGATCAGGGATCAGGGTTCAGGGATCAGTGGCTCATGCAAAATTTCTTTTCTGATCCCTGATCCCTGATCCCTGAACCCTGATCCCTGTTCCCTGATCACTGTCCACTGCCATGACCATCTCCATCCATTCCACCGACCGCGTCTTCGTCCTCACTGGCGCCGGCATCAGCGCCGAGAGCGGATTGCCTACCTTTCGCGCTTCTGACGGGCTCTGGGAAGGCTATCGCATCGAGGACGTTTGCACACCCGAGGCCTGGGAGCGCGATCCGGCCAGCGTGTGGGCCTTCTACTCTGCCCGCCGCGCGGCGGCGCAGAAGGCGAAACCCAATCCTGCGCACTGCGCACTTGCCAAGCTTGAGTCACAACTCCCGGAGCGATTCTTTCTTTGCACGCAAAATGTCGATGACCTGCACGAGCGGGCCGGATCAGTGCATCTGGTCCACATGCACGGTGAATTGGCGAAGTCACGCTGCGAGTACGAGTGCGGCGCGCCGCCCGTCGAAGATCGCGCTGTTTATGCAAGCCTCGCCGAAGTTGGCCGTTGCGGTTGCGGCGGGCGGCTGCGTCCGCACATCGTCTTCTTCGGCGAGGTTCCGCTTGAAATGGATCGTATCCAGCGCGAGCTTGCGAAGGCGACATGGATGCTGGTCGTGGGCACCTCCGGCTCGGTTTATCCGGCGGCTCACTTCGTGCACTGGGCGCGGCACGCGGGTGCGCGCACTGTGTATGTAGGCCCGGAGCGGCCTCTCAATGCCGCTGCGTTTACGCATGTGGTGGATGGGAAGGCCGGCGAAGTACTGCCAGAATTGTTTCAGGTTGAAGATTAATGCGAGCAAGATTTTCCGCAGTCCATCATTGCTGATGGACTGGAACAGAATGTTTCGACGCGGGATCGAAGAGAGTATCTTCGCTGGTCGCTCCGTGCGCTTCCGCTCCGCCTGTCGGAATCATCGCCGTACCGTCTTCTTCACGGTCGAGTTTCGCTCGGTTAGGGACTTCGATGAGGTCTTGTTCGTGTGCTGCGCGCTGGACTTCTTTCTGTGCCAGCCATAATTTGCTTCGTGTGGATTGCATCCGGTCTCCTCCGCGCTCCCGAATTTTGTGTCTGAAATCTCATCGTAGCCGTTTCTCTGAAATAATCTGCAAACGCACTCAAAAATGAAACCGGTAGCGCAATTCCAAGGAGATCATGCGTGGATCGTTATAGTGGAACCCGCCAATAGTGATGGAATTGTCTAGCAGGACGCGGTGATTCGTTACATTGATCGCGGAGGCCGATAGCCTCCAGTTTTCGCCGAAAGCACGGCCCACGGACGAATCGAACGTTGTGTGTACAGGGAGATAACTGCCGTTGTAGGGCCCCTCATTTGCGCCTGCGAGCCCGTTCGAAAAGCCGGAACCGTAATAGACGTTCGATGCGAACCAGATGTGAAGAGGTAGATTGGCGGTAAAGCCGGTGTTCAAAGTGTTGCGCTGATCGTGATCGAGCGGAATATATTGAGGACCGAGGTCGCAGGCGGGATCCGTGGGAATGCTGCACGTAAAACCGCCGATGATGTTGCCGCGCTGCTGGGCGATCTGATTGGAATACGTCACGTAAAACCGCCCGTAGCGCGCGATCGGAGGCGAGTGCAGGGTCATCTCCCAGGCACGAATCCGCGCGCCATCCACCGCAATGGGAAAATACATGTTCGATTCGCCCAGATTTGAATGATCGAGGAAGTTGTTTACGCGATTCTCGAAGGTATCCACATCGAGCATCCACCCCTTGTAAGGAATCTCGATTCCGAATTGATGCTCCTCGTCGCGTTCCGAGGGTAGCGGGGTGAAGGTGTTTTCGCCGCCAGGCAGATTGCTTGCATAGTTGAGCACGGAGTTCGATACCGTCTCGATCGGCGCGGGTTGGAAGAAGTGCCCGTAGAAGCCGCGCAGCACCCAGTTGAGCCGCGGGATGCGCACAGTTGCGCCGATGCGCGGATAGATCGCGCTCTCATCCAGCTCCGAGCGGTAAATGGAGAATCGCTCGCCGCCGAGCAGCGTGACGTACTGGCCCAGCCGCAGATGATCGGCCACATAAAATTCCACCAGGCCCGCATCTGCGTTTGAGGGTGTGTCAGGTTCGGAAGGCGCGCTGCCATCATTGATCAGCACGCCGAACAGATCCTTTTCGCGCTGGCAGAAAGAATAGAGGCCGCCCGAGAAGCTGTTCCAGCCCTTATCCAGACGCGCGTCCACTTGTGCGCCCGCATAGTTCGAGTTTTGATGCCACGTCGTGGCCACCGGCTGGTCATCGGGCTTGGAATCGTAGTTGGACTCGTTGAAATGATAGAACGGCGCAACGGAAACCAATGCCGCCGGCGAAAAAGTGTGTACCCAGTTGACGATCGTGAACTGATCACGTTCCGTCTGCCCATCGCGCAGGCCATAAGAACAGTAATAGTCTGAGGTGCATTCATAGTCATTTGGGTTGGGGTCGTACGGAACCTGAAAGTAGTCCTGCCGGTATTGCGCGTCGAGACGAATCTGATCCTTCGGCGTCTGGTTGCGAATCACCGAGACAAAGGCGCTCTGCGAGTTGGTTGCATCGTGATAAAGATTGACGACCGGCGTAGCCAGTCCGTAATTCGAGCGCGATCCCGTGAAGCTCGTGTACCATGCCGTTTTCTCGGTGTGATCTCCCAGCGAGTATTGCAGCTCGCCGGTGTAGAGATCACCGGCATACAAGAACACTTCGCCCTGGCGGCTGTACTCGAAACCATTACGCGGCAGCACGTCAAAGACTCCGTAAGTGCGGTCACCCACGTCAGCCGCGTAGCTTCCGCGCTCTGTCTCCAGTGAATCGATATCTTTGGGATCGATCTGCGGACCCACATTCGATGCAATCTTCGTGTTGGGAATTTGCACGCCGTCGATCAGCCAGTTCGTCTGATGGCCGCCGCGCATGTGCAGCATGTCGTGGGTCATATACGCGCCCGGCACATAGTCGGTAATCATCTCCATGCCCGTGGTGCGGTCTGCGCCCGGAGTTGCATCGATCATTTGCCGGGTGATAAGCGTGGACGGCGTCACAGTATCGGCTGCGCTGGGCGCACCCTGGACGACGACTGACTCCGCAGCCGCTCCCACACTGAGCGGAATATGCAGGATGGGATTCGTACCCGACGTGGCCGTCAGTGATTCAGAAACGGAAGCAAAGCCCGGTGCCGTGATGGTGAGCGTATACACACCGATAGGCGTTTGCTCCAGCTCAAATGAGCCCTCCGCATCCGTAGTTGCGTGGAGCACAAAATCAGAGTCGAAGGCTTTGAGCGTGACTGAGGCTCCCGCGATGGGGCGATGCTGCGGGTCGTGCACCACTCCGTGCACCGTGGCGAAGACCGTTGCAAAAGCAAACGGGTGTGCTGCCAGAAGCAGCGCTGTTGCGAAGATGAAGATATGAATAGGAAGGCGCGGCATCAGAAAATACCTCCACAAGGATCGGGTGCAGGCAGCGGGCGGCTGCGCAAATTCGGGAATCGATTGCCGAAGTTTGAGAGGGAAGCCGTTGCCGAGCGCGGGAACGCAGGGCTCCGAATGGAGCACTCGCTCATCGCGTCAGAACGCGCAGCCGCTTACCTGCTTCGGGGAATTCCAGGTCAGCTTTGTGCCAGGTCAGCCTAGTGATGGAGGCCCGCGCCCTGCATGGGTGCGATTGGGATTCGAGAAGGTCGTTGCTGTGACTGCTGCGGCTGCGTATGAGCTCGCCGCGAGCGCAGGCAAGATAGCCGCAGCGGTGATCAGAGCAGGAACCGAACCCAGAATTGCACTGATCGGTCCGGGATAATTGGGGCAGGTAAGCGGTGCGGAAACGACAGGAGTCATTCCAGGCTTCGCCTGCGCCGCTGCCGTCTCCATCGACATAGCGCAGTGGTGCGCGCCATGGCGCCGGCAGCACGCGGGCAAGCCTGCATCGTCGCTGGCTTCGAGCGTGGACGAAAGCGGTCCCAGGCCGAAGAAAAGAACCAGCAGGATGGAAAGAACGCGCCGCATCTGCAGATCATGTTACACGAGCTTTGCCTTCGCGCATATGCGAGCTGGCGCGGTCAGGTATCATCAGGAATGCCCGGGTTCAACCCGCTACTTTAACCGCAAAAGGACGTGCAGGTGTCCCAAGTGCAAGATTCCCCGTCTTCCCAGGAGCTTTCCGGGTCCCGTATGCGTCCCTTGCGCATTGCCATCTTTGGCTTTGGAACAGTGGGCAGTTCCGTGGCGCGGATTCTTACAGAATCAAAGCCGCAAGGGCTCGAACTCACGCACGTTTTCAATCGCGATGTGACGCGCAAGCGTGTTGACTGGACCCCGGCGAACATTATCTGGAGCGAAGATGCAGACGCCGTGCTTGCTTCCGATGTCGATGTGATTGTCGAACTTGCCGGTGGCATCGATCCCGCGGGTTCGTGGGTACGGCGCGCGCTCGAGGCAGGGAAGAGCGTGGTGACCGCAAATAAAAAGCTGATTGCTTTTCACGGCATCGATCTCGAACGCCTGGCTGCGCGCAAGGGAGGGCATCTTAAGTACGGCGCGGCGGTCGCGGGCGGAATTCCCGTGATTCCCGGACTGGAGCAAGGTCTCGTCGGCGATCACATCGAGCGCATCGAAGGCATTCTCAACGGAACCTGCAACTTCATCCTGAGCCGGATGCAGGAAGGCGCAGAATACGCTCCCGTACTGGCTGCGGCGCAGGCCAAAGGTTACGCCGAGGCCGACCCCACGGAAGATGTTTGCGGCTTTGACGCCCGCGCCAAGCTGGCCATTCTCATGCGTCTTGCCATGCGTGTACAGATCGATCCCGAAGAGATCACGCCACGTCCCATCACTACTGTTACTGCGGTCGATTTCAGCTACGCGCGCGACCTCGGCTGCACCATTCGCCAGGTTGCCCGCGCCGAGCAGGCGGAGGGACGCCTAGCTGCAACCGTCGGGCCCATGCTGGTTGCGTTGCGGTCGCCGCTTGCCTGGTCGCAGGGCACGGAGAACATGGTCATCGCCAGCGGCCGTTATGGTGGTGACGTTGTTTTCTCCGGACACGGGGCGGGCGGTCATCCCACCGCGGTTGCGGTGGTCAGCGATCTTCTTGCGTTAGCGCACGGTTCTCGCCGCGTCGAGATCCCCTATGCTCCCGCAAAGATAGCCGGAGAATTTGAAGTTCCACATTACATTCGCTTCCTCGTCTCTGATCGTCCTGGCATTGTGGCCGCCATTACCGGGGCGCTCGCCGGCGAGCAGATCAATATCCGCGCCATCCTGCAGAAGCCGGGGTATCCTGCCGATGCACTGCCATTTGTAGTGACCGTCGAGCCCTGTAAGTCCTCGGCGCTTCAGCGTGCGCTGGCCTCCGTACGCGCCATGGATTGCATGTTGGTCGAACCGCTCGACCTACAGATGCTGGAATAGCATGGCTGTGAACGGTGGACGGCTCGCGCGGAGTGCTCATAGGTATGGAGCGGGAAACAGAAACACATGAATACAATAAAGAGGATGCGGGAGGTCGCGCCGTGATTGACAAGATCTATCGATGTGAAATCTGCGGTGAGGAGAGTCAGAATCCGGTGCGCTGGATCGCCATTCACTGCAGCAACGCGCAACTGACCGTCTTCAAGTGGACGCAGGAAGCGGCTGACGCACCCCAGGCGCGGCATTACTGCGGTGAGGCGCACGCGCAGGTTTATATCAGCCGCTGGCTGGAATCGTACTGTAATTAGTAAGTTCGCGTGCGCTCGCACGCCGTTTGCAGGTTAGCAAGTTAGCGCCATCAGACACGGCGCTTTGCGGGCGCTGGGCTTGTCGATTCCCGCACCACCAGCTCCGGGTTCATGATCACTTCTGCTGGATACTCTTTGTCCCGGTTGGCGATTCGCTCCAGAAGAATCTGCGCTCCCCGCTTACCCATTTCGGCCAGCGGCTGCCGCACTGTGGTGAGCGAAGGGGTCGCGAAAGCCGCTGAGAGGATATCATCGAATCCTACGACCGACACGTCTTCCGGCACCCGCAGTCCGACCTCCTTTAACGCACGAATTGCGCCGATCGCAGAGATATCGTTAAAACAAAAGACTGCGGTAAAGTCGCGTGTTTTTTCAAGCAGAGTCTGCATCGGCTTATAGCCGATCTCCGGCGCCATGGGGTGGTATCCGGTTTTCATGGACCATCCTGCGGAATCAATGCGGATGACAAGCGATGGATCGAGCTTGAGATCGATCTCCCTCGCTACCTCCTGGCAGCTTTCCCAGCGGAATTCGGAGTCGGGAATCGCGCGCGGCCCGCGGAGGATGGCGATGCGCCGATGGCCCAGCTCGTGCAAATGGTGCAGCGCCTGCTGTACGGCCCGGTGGTGATCCAGAATAATATTGGTCACATTTTCAGCCGCGGTGTGCGCCGAGATAGCCACGACCGGTACCGGAACGGCGATGTGATCTGCAGGCGTGTTTAACAGCAGAAAGCCGTCAACGGCCCGTTCTACCAGCATGCGCGGATATTTCTCGATCAGCTCGCGTTTCCAGTCATGGCAGGCGGTGAAATAGAAGTAATGGGCCGCAGTCAGCTCTTCTACCACGCCGCTCATCACGCGTGTGAAATAGCCCTCGCTCAAATCAGGAGCCAGCACGCCCACACTCATCGAACGGCTCTGGCGCAGGGAACGTGCGAAATAGTTTGGCCGGTAATTCAGCCTCTTGGCCGCTTCGATTACCCGGTTGCGCGTTTCCTGGGGAATCGACTTGGCCGAGGGCGAGTCATTCAATACAAGAGAAACGGTTGTCTGCGAAAGCTCCAGATGATCGGCGAGCATTCGCAGATTGACGTGCCCTGGAGGAGTTGCTAACTTTCCCTTTGCCATTCTGGAGTTGTAACACGTTTCCCTGAGCTGCGGAAACAGTTACCGAGCGGCTGTCGCGCATGGGAGAAGCCACGGGAACCCATGCAGCGCTCGCGCCCGAAGACGAGTTCCAGTCCCAGGCCGTATCGACATATAGCCCGATAACCTGGGACAAAATGAGCAAGTTTTTCATTGAATGCGTGTAGCACGAAACGAACCGCAGATGGTTTGACTTTCCGCCGCGGCGGACTTCGCCCAACATGACAGTGCCTGACTCACTTTCTCAGCAACTTAAAGTTGGTCTATAGTCGATACGGCCTAGTCATCAAGATGGGAGTCGAATTACCTGTTTTGTGGCAGGTCTTAATGAATCCAAAAAGGGAATAGTTTCTGTCTCATCTGAGCCAAAATGGATGTAGCGGCCAGAAGCCGATCGCCCGCTTTCCCGATCCCTCCGGACGGCCCGGCTTGCGTGATGATTTGTGCTTGTATGCGCTTGATTTCGCAGACTTGTAACCTGTCGTTCATATTTCCCCGGTAGCCTGATATTTGTGGACGTCAAAGTATCAGAAATCCGTGTGTCCCGAGCGCAATCTGAGCAACAGGCGGTCTCCCGAGACGGGCAGGCCCCAACGGACTCCTCCTCAGAAACGCATTCACCGGTTCGCCGTTTTCTGCTCTCGCGCGGTAATTCGGCTATCGCGGACCGCGGCTTCCGGTGGTTGATGGCTTTCTGCGCATTCAGTATCTTTGGCATGGTTCTACTGATTGCCCTGGAGCTCGTGCGCCAATCCAGCCTCGCATGGGATAAGTTTCATTTCGCGTTCTTCTTCAAGTCGTATCTCGATACATACACTGGCCAGCGCTCTTATTGGGACCCGGTGAACGGCCAGTTCAGCGCCCTGCCGTTCATCTACGGGACGCTGGTTTCGTCGTTTCTCGCGCTCCTGATCGCCGTCCCGCTCGCCACCGGCGTGGCGGTCTTCCTTACGGAGATGTGCCCGCGATTGCTGCGCGGCCCGTTGGCCTTCCTCACCGAGCTGCTGGCCGCGATTCCCAGCATTATCTATGGACTGTGGGCGGTCTTCGTCCTCGTGCCGATTCTCCGTGAACATGTGAACCCGCTGCTGATTCACTGGCTTGGCTGGACGGGGCTCTTCGGAGATGACAACCCGACGGGGTTGGGCTTCGTGGCAGCCGCGGTGATTCTGGCCATCATGATCCTGCCGATTATCTCGTCGTTGACCCGCGAAGTGATGACCGCAGTGCCGCACTCGCAGCGTGAGGCGGTGCTGGCGCTGGGCGCCACGCGATGGGAGATGATCCGCACGGGCGTGCTGCGCAATGCGCGCATTGGTATCGTGGGTGCGATCATTTTGGGTCTGGGGCGCGCACTGGGCGAAACCATGGCCGTAACCATGGTCATCGGCAACACGCCTGAGATTCATCGATCGCTCTTGTCCAACGGCGCTTCGATGGCTGCCGTGATTGCGAACGAATACGCCGAGGCCACCAGCGATTTGCATCGCGCTGCCCTGACGGAGATCGGATTGGCGCTTTTCGTGGTGACGATTCTGGTGAACGCTTTAGCCCGTCTGCTGGTGTGGGCTGTCACGCGCGGCGCGCCGGCGCATACACATTGATGCGGGAGCAGGGAAGAGATTGAGGGAGCAGCGGGGTGCGGAACGAATATAAATTGCGGGACCGTTTGCGCGGGTTGATCGATCACGCGGCCACGCTGCTTGCCGTGGTTTCCACCCTGCTCGTGGTTGCGCCGCTGGTGGCTATCTTTGTCTATCTCATCGTGAAGGGCGCCAG
>JASHQE010000287.1 GCA_030037705.1 Acidobacteriaceae bacterium
CAAAGGACTTTCGCGCGGAACGCGGGGCTCGGCTATCGGACCGGTGTTCATCGCCGAACAGGCCGGCGTGGGCAACAAGGCTATCGCGCTCAAGAACTGCCACAATGTTCTGCTGCGCGATTTTTCCATCCTCAAGGGCGGCCACTTCGGCCTGCTGCTCACCGGCGTGGACAACCTGACGATCGACAATCTCACCATCGAGAGATTTCGCCGGCCGAGGCGGCAAGCGTGCCCGAGCGGGTCCCACGGCACTCGCTGGCAGCGCGGCTGTTTCACTGGATCATGGCGGTCTCAATGTTCGCGCTGCTGATTACCGCATTCCTGCCCAAGATCGGAATCCGGTTCAACTGGGTGCTTTACCACTGGATCGCGGGGCTGCTGCTGACGGTTTCCGTTCTTTTTCACATCATTCATGCGTCGTTCTTCCTGGACTTCTGGTCCATCTGGCCGGATAAGACCGATGTGCGTGATTCCGTCCGCAGGATGCTGCGCTTCTTCGGCAAGCCTGCGCCGCCGGCTGCACGATTTGCCAAGTACCCGCTGGAGAACAAGCTCTATCACTGCGTGGTCATGCTGGCCGGGCTGGCTGTCATCGCGACTGGGCTGTTCATGATGAAGCGCGTAGAGACGATCTTCACTCCACGCAACCCATACCTGTTCAGCGATATGACCTGGGGACTGATGTATGTGCTGCATGGGCTGGCTGGGGTAGGCTTCATTGCGCTGGTGATGGTGCATGTGTACATGGGCATCCGGCCGGAGAAGCTGCCAATTACCAAATCGATGATCTTCGGGTGGATGAGCCGCGACTTCTATCTGGACGAGCACGATCCGGAGCGATGGGTGATCCCGCAATCCTCATCTCAAAAGAAACGGGGCCTGGCCGCAAGCGATGCCGACTGAGATTGAAGGATATTGCGAGACCATTGAGGATTGCTACGAATTCACACTCTCTTACGCCGCAAAGGGAGTTTCTACCGATGACGGAAGTGAATCGGGCAGGCAGCTTCGGGAAAAGCTGGCGCGCGCTGTAGAGGCCACGCGCGCTCTTGAGGCGGCGTGCGCCTCGGCGGTGCGGGAACTGCAGTTGGCTGCCGCTGAGAAGTATGAATCGTTTTTCGCCGTACTCGCACGCGACGCGCAGAGTTCTGTTGCCGCCATCGAACTGGTGCTTGCGCAGCCGGTAATCAGCTCGCAATTGATCGACAACTTAAATGCATCGATCCATTTGCGGGCGCTTCTCACCGACCTTTTTCTGGTTACCGAGATTCTGGCGTCAAGGCAAACCCAGGCCAGGGCTGTGGCTTCTAGCTAAGCGCGTAAGTTTTTAGGAATAAACCGGATGTACTCTCGCGAAGTTCTCGATCACTTCGAGCATCCGCACAATGCGGGCGTAATCGCTGATGCGGATGCGTCTGTGCAGGTCGAGAACCCCGTGTGTGGCGACATTCTCAAATTGACTTTGAAGCTCCGGGGCCGGCAAATCGGGGAGATTCGTTTTCAGGCCAAAGGCTGCGTGGCTTCGATGGCGTGCGGTTCGGCGCTCACAGATCTTGTGCGCGGGAGAACAGTTCAGCAGGCGAGAGAACTGCGCGGTGAAGAACTGGTTAGCGCCATTGGGGGATTGCCGCCCGCGTCAATGCACGCGAGCCATCTTGCTTTGGATGCGTTAGCCACGGCGCTCGATCAACTCGTTGACAAACTCTAATGCCCATGCAGCCGGGGCGCGGCCAATAGCGCGGCATACTCTTCCGGCGTGTTCATATCGGTGCTCAGAGGAAGGTCAGGAACCGGGACATACTCGAAGTACTGCGCGTGCGCGTGTTTCACCTCACGCGCGTTGCTGGTGAGAGGGGCGCTCAGGAGGGCATCGATCCATGCGCGGCTGGCCAATAGCGGATGCCCGTGTCTGCCGTTGCTCTCCGGCGCCACAGCCCAATGGCCGCGCAACAGCGCTTTTTCGAAAGCACGGACGAGCAACTCCAGCGTGGCCGCACTGAGCGGCGGGCAGTCGACGGGCGTCAGCATTGCGGAATGGCAACCGCGAGCCAGCGCTGCATACAAGCCAGTGTGCAGAGAGCTGAATTGTCCCCGTTCGGGAGCGGGGTTGCGCACCATGAATGCACCATGCGTATCGATCAATGAAGCAAGATTTTCAGCGTTATTTCCGGCAACGACAAGGACTGTATCTGTAAATGGCCGCAGCGCAAGAATCGACGCGGAGAGCAGAGTGGTTCCTTCTGATGAGCCGGGCGGCCAGGGAAGCAGTGCTTTGTCTCTCCCCATGCGGGAAGATGCGCCCGCAGCAAGAATCAATCCACACAATCCCCGCATGGCTTGATCAACTTTCCATTTTGGCGATGGCGGGCTCGCGGCTCAACTCTTCTTCAGGCGAGCTCGCGGCGTCAGGATCGTTGCCATGGAACCAACTCATGTGCGGCAGAGCGCGCTGGGCGTGGCGGCGAATGGCGATCAGTTCAGCCACGATCGAGACGGCAATCTCTTCCGGCGTGATGGCGCCGATATCCAGCCCAACGGGAGAATGCAGACGTTCGAACAACTCCGGTTTCAGGCCCTCGGCTGTAAGTTCACGGACCACGGTGATAGCTTTCCTGCGTGAGCCCACCATACCGATGTAGCGGGCATGCGTCTGCACCGCCCAGCGCAGAATCCGCATGTCATCGCGGTGTCCGCGGGTAGCGATCACGATATAGGATGACTCGCCCGGATTCAACGCGGCCAGGGTCAGCTCAAAATCTTTGGCTAAAATCTCCCGGGCTCCCGGAAACCGCTCTGCATTGGCGTAGGCCTCGCGATCGTCCGCGACAATCACGTCGAATCCCGCATTTCTGGCGGTTTTGAAGAGCTCCAAAGCCACGTGGCCCGCACCGAAGAGATAAAGCAGAGGAGCCGGGAGCACCGGTTCGATAAAGATTTCCAGCGTGCCGCCGCACACCAAGCCGGTATCGTATTTCGGATCTTGATTCAGATCGAAGCTGAGCGAGCAGGGCTTCTCATTGATGATGACGTCCCGGGCAGCCTGCCAGACTTCAGCCTCCACGCAGCCGCCGCCGATGGTGCCGGCGATGGAGCCGTCTTCTCGCACCAGCATCTTAGCGCTTTTGAACGAGGGAATCGAGCCGCGCACATTCACAATGGTGGCCACAGCGCCTCTGCGCCCGGACCGCCGCAACGCCACGATCTCCTCGTAAATATCCATTGTCCATGATTATTGGATCTGGCGCTTTTCAAGTCAAACCGTACTTTTGGGGTTCTTCGGTAACTAAACCATTGCTCTGCGCGCGCTTTTCAATTAACTTCAAAGACTCACAGCCTTTTGTTGGGAAGGGAGCGCAATGTCCCGCGTCGTTCGATGTTCCATTATCCAGGCATCCAACGCGGTGCCCGCCACGGAACCGCTTGCCGTCCAGAAACAGGCCATGATTGAAAAACACCTGGGCCTGATCCGCCAGGCGGCTGCGGGGGGAGCGCAAATCGTTTGCCTGCAGGAGATCTTCAACGGGCCGTATTTCTGCGCCGAGCAATCCGTCAAATGGTACGAGACTACAGAGCCGGTGCCGGGCGGACCCACGGTCACGCGGATGCAATCGCTGGCGAAAGAGTTGCGCATCGCCATGATCGTGCCGGTCTATGAGGTCGAGCAGGAGGGGGTTTTCTATAACACGGCCGCGGTTATTCACAACGATGGTTCCTATCTCGGCAAATATCGCAAGACACATATTCCTCACGTGGCGCCCGGCTTTTGGGAGAAGTTTTATTTTCGCCCCGGCAATCTGGGATATCCCGTATTTGATCTGGGCTTCGTCAAAATCGGTGTGTATATCTGCTACGACCGCCATTTTCCTGAAGGCGCCCGGTGCCTGGGCCTGAACGGCGCCGAGATCGTTTTTAATCCTTCGGCGACTGTGGCCGGTTTGAGCGAGTATCTCTGGAAGCTGGAGCAACCCGCACATGCCGCGGCCAACGGTTACTTCATCGCCGCGATCAATCGCGTAGGCACGGAGCCTCCATGGAATATTGGCGAGTTTTACGGATCGAGTTATTTCGCCAATCCGCGCGGGCAAATTGTCGCTCAGGCCTCGCGCGATAAGGATGAGGTTTTGATTGCGGATTTGAATCTCGACGAGATTGCCGAGGTGCGCCGAACCTGGCAATTCTTCCGCGACCGCCGGCCTGATTTGTATGGACCTCTGGTTGCATCATGAGGAGTGTCAAAGTGTTGTTGGGTTGATGAGGTTCGCATGAGCACCGCGAGTTTACCTGACGATCTGCAACTGCGCGAGCGCTTCAACGAGCTCAAGCCGCCGCTTGCACCGCAGGCGGCGGCGATTGAGGCCGACCGCTGCCTCTACTGTTTCGATGCGCCTTGCACCGCCGCTTGCCCCACGCACATTGACGTGCCTGGCTTTATCAAGCGCATCGCTTCAGGCAATCTGCGCGGCTCGGCGATGCGCATTCTGGATGCGAATATTCTAGGTTCCAGCTGCGCGCGGGTTTGCCCGGTTGATGTGCTTTGCGAGGGCGCGTGTGTGATGCACCGGCATCATCGGCAGCCTATTCAGATCGCGCTGCTGCAACGCCATGCGATGGATGCGTTTCATGCCTCGGGCGAACCTGTGCCGAGGGTCTCGGATGCCGCCCGTAATCTGCGCGTGGCCTGTATTGGCGGCGGTCCCGCATCGCTCTCCTGTGCGGCGGAATTGCGGCGTCGTGACGCACAGGTCGCGATCTTAGAGCGCCGTGCATTGCCTGGGGGGCTGAACACATATGGCGTAGCGGAATACAAGTTGCGCGCCGCGGATAGTCTGCGCGAAATCGATATGATTCGGCGCATGGGTGTTGAATTCCGCTTTGGAGTGTCTGTTGATTCCGCCGCGGCATTCGAGAGGCTTGAGTCGGAGTTCGACTTTGTATTTCTCGGCGTAGGGCTGGGAGCCATGCAGCGGCTCGGCATTCCCGGCGAAGATCTTGAAGGCGTGATGAACGCGCTCGAACTGATTGCCTCCTACAAGACCGGCCATTTGCGGGAAGTGCATGGCACGGTTGTTGTGGTCGGGGCGGGGAATACGGCGATCGACGCCGCCAATGCGGCGCGCCGCCTTGGCGCGGAGACGGTCTATCTACTCTACAGGCGCAGCGAGAGCGATATGTCCGCCTTCGACTTCGAGTATGAGCACGCGAAACAAGAAGGCGTGCAGTTCCTCTGGCGCAGGCAGCCGCTCGCTGTAAGGCGCAATGCGGATGGCCGCCTGTCGCTCGATACGGTGCAGGTACGCCAGGTGGATCGCGCGCTCCTCGCGATTCCCGACTCGCAGTACACCATTTCTTGTGATCTGCTGGTTCCGGCAATCGGACAGTCGCCGCTCACGCAACTCCTTCAGGAACTGCGTGGCGTGGAAGTCCGCGACGGCCGAATTGTTGTCGAGCCTGTGACCGGCCAGACGGCGAACCCTCGCTATTTTGCCGGCGGTGACTGCGTCAACGGCGGGCGCGAAGTGGTAGATGCGGTGGCTGACGGCAAACGGACTGCTCTTGCGATTCTGAAGACTGCGGAGGCCGCCGCACATGCCTGACATTCGTATTCGCAACTTTGCCGGCGGCATCCATTCGCTGAATCCTTTTTGGCTGGCTTCCGCGCCGCCTACGAACTGCGGCGAGCAGATCATGCGCGCCTTTGATGCCGGCTGGGGCGGCGCAGTGTGGAAGACGATCGGCGAGCCGGTGACCAACGTCAGCTCGCGCTATTCTTCGATCGATTGGCAAGCGCAGCGGATCATGGGCTTCAATAATATCGAGCTCATCAGCGACCGTACCGTCGAAGACAATTTGCGCGAGATGGCTGAAGTAAAACGACGCTATCCGCAGAATGCGGTGATTGCGTCGCTGATGGTCGCCTCGAATCGCGACACCTGGCACGAGATTGTGGCGCGCGCTGAAGACGCGGGCGCTGATGGCCTTGAGCTCAACTTCGGCTGTCCTCATGGTATGAGCGAGCGCGGTATGGGCTCGGCTGTTGGGCAGGTGCCGGAGTACACGGAAATGATTACCGGGTGGGTGAAGGAGAAGGCGCACACGCCGGTGCTGGTGAAACTCACGCCGAATATTTCGGATATTCGCATGGTGGCGCGCGCGGCGAAGCGCGGCGGCGCCGACGGGCTTTCGGCGATCAATACGATTAACTCGATTACCGGCATCGATCTCGACACCTTTGTGCCGCGGCCGGACGTGGACGGCAAAAGCTCGCATGGTGGCTACTGCGGACCGGCTGTAAAGCCCATCGCGCTCAACATGGTCCAGCAGATCATGGCCGACCCGGAATCCGCTCTTCCGCTTTCCGGCATCGGGGGCATTGGCACATGGCGCGATGCGGCCGAGTTTATCCTGCTTGGCTCCGGCACCGTGCAGGTCTGCACTGCTGTCATGCACTATGGCTATCGCATCGTCGAAGATATGATCGAAGGTCTGGAAAACTGGATGCGCTCGAAAGGATTTGCAACGATCGAAGAGTTTTGCGGTCTCTCGGTGAATCGCGTGGCGGAATGGAAGCACCTCAACCTCAATTACAAGATTGTTGCGCGTATCGACGAGCAGAAGTGCATTGGCTGCGACCTCTGTCACATCGCTTGCTGGGATGGCGCGCACCAGTGCATTCATCTTGACCGGGTTTCCGGCCCCGTGGATGGGCACGTTGAGTTGCATCCCACTCCGGCTCAGAAAGAGGTGGAGACCCGAGCATCCCTTGCCTTTACGCCAGTCACGCGCAAAGAGCGCATCATGGATCCTGCCGTGCATGGGCCTTATCCGACACCGCTTGAGCGCATTCCGCGCGTGGATGAGACCGAGTGTGTCGGCTGCAATCTTTGTTCGCTGGTTTGTCCCGTCGATAACTGCATCACCATGGTGCGCGTAGAGAACGGCCTCGCTCCTGAAACCTGGGAGGAGCGCACGCGGGGCCAGACGTGTGCGGTTCAGCCGCAATCGTCCATTGGATAAGGTTCATGTCTACCCTGCTCATTCAAAACGGAACCGTCGTAAATGCCGATTCAACGTTGCGGGCCGATCTTCTGGTTGACGGTGCGGTCATCAAAGAAGTTCGCACCGGCATTCCGGCCAGTGCTGCGGATACAGTCGTCGATGCGCGTGGACTTCTGCTGCTGCCCGGCGGCATCGACGCACATACGCACCTTGATATGCCTTTCGGCGGCACGACTTCAGCCGACGACTTTGAGACCGGCACGCGCGCTGCCGCGATTGGCGGAACGACGACGATCGTCGATTTTGCGATCCAGGCGCGCGGAACCAAGATGCGCACGGCGCTCGATACATGGTGGAAAAAGGCTGAGGGAAAAGCATGCATCGATTACGGCCTCCATATGATCGTGACCGATTTACCTGACGCCGGTCTTGAAGATATGGATGACATGGTGCGCGAGGGCGTGGCCAGCTTCAAGCTGTTCATGGCGTATCCCAGTGTGCTGATGGTGGATGATGCAACGATCTTTAAAGCGCTGCGGCAGACGGCGAAGAATGGAGCGCTCATCTGCATGCATGCTGAGAACGGCTCGGTGATCGACGTGATCGTGCAGCAGGCGCTCGCTGAAGGGAAAACAGCGCCTGTTTATCACGCGCTCACGCGGCCCACACGCGCTGAGGCAGAAGCGGTGCACCGCGCCGTCGCGCTGGCTGAAATGGCCGGTGTGCCGATTTACATCGTGCATCTTTCGAGTGAAGATGCGCTGAATCAGGTGCGTGAAGCGCGCGACCGTGGTTTGCCGGCGTTTGCGGAAACCTGTCCGCAGTATCTGCTGCTCTCGCTCGAAGACGTGGCTGACAAGGGCTGGGAGGGCGCGAAGTACGTGTTTACGCCTCCTCTGCGCGAACGCAGCAATCAACCCAAGTTGTGGGAAGGTCTGCGCAAGGATCATCTGCAGGTGGTTTCGACAGATCATTGCCCATTCTGCTTCGAGGACCAGAAAGCCCTCGGCAAAGATGACTTCACCAAAATTCCCAACGGGGGCCCGGGCATAGAAAATCGGCTACAGTTATTGCACCATTATGGAGTGGGGCAGGGAAATTTTTCGCTCAACCGGTTTGTGGAACTGGTTTCGACCGCGCCGGCGCGCATCTTTGGCATGTATCCGAAGAAAGGGGTGCTCGCTGCGGGCAGCGATGCGGACATTGTGCTGTGGGATGCAGGGGCAGAGCACACGATTAGCGCAAAAACGCACCATATGCGCGTCGACTATTCCATGTTTGAAGGATTCCGCGTGCGCGGCAATGCGCGGGACGTGTATTCGCGCGGCGAACTGATTGTCTCGAAAGGCAAGTTCATCGGCAAACCGGGCCGGGGGCAATATCTACGTAGAGAAGCGCGCGGCGGCGCTTGGAAGTGATCTGAAAAAACAAAGAAATTCAGTCTTGACTGCAGAGCGCAGGCCGTGCCGGAGGTTTATTGAGCACAAACGATCCATCTCTCTCGAATCGTGATTTGTTGCCTACGATGCCTGCGCAGCGCACCTGGGGATTTTACAACTATACCGCGCTGTGGTTCTCCATGTGCATGGAGATCACCACATATCAACTTGCCTCTTCGCTGATTGCGAAAGGCATGGATTGGAAACAGGCTATCGGAACGGTGCTGCTCGGCAATTTGATTGTGCTCGTTCCCATGCTGCTGAATGCACATGCGGGCGCAAAATATGGAATCCCGTTTCCGGTCTTTATCCGCGCGCCGTTTGGCGTACGTGGCGCCAACCTGGCCGCGATTCTGCGTGCGATTGTGGCTTGCGGCTGGTTCGGCATTCAATCGTGGATTGGAGGAACCGCAATTCACGCCATGCTTGCCGTGATCTGGCCGGCGGCTGGCGCGAGTAATGGCGTTTTGTGGGCATGCTTTCTTGGTTTCTGGCTGCTTAACATGGCAGTGGTCTGGCGAGGTGTCGAGTCCATCCGCAGGCTGCAAGCCTTCGGCGCGCCGTTTATGTTTGTTATGGCAGGAGCATTGCTCATCTGGGTGCGCAACAAAGCGGGCAGCTTTGGAACCATGCTGTCCACGCCCAGCAAGTTTCACTCGACCGGCGAGTTTTTGCAGGTCTTCTTTCCTTCACTTACGGCGATGGTGGGTTACTGGGCTACGCTGGCTCTCAACATACCCGACTTCACGCGCTATTCGAAGTCACAGAGCGCGCAATCGTGGGGACAGGCATTTGGGTTGCCGGTGGCGATGGTACTTTATACATTCATTGGCATCGCGGTTACATCAGCATCGGAGGTTCTCTTCGGTCATGCAATCTGGAACCCGATCCAATTGATAGGAGCATTTCATGCGCCGGTGGTAGCATTTATTGCTCTTATCGCGATTCTTATTGCTACGCTCAATGTCAATATCGGGGCCAATGTCGTCTCGCCTTCCAATGATTTCTCGAATCTTTATCCGCGACTGATCAGCTTTCGCACGGGAGGATTGATCACAGGTTTTCTTGGGCTCGCCATGTGTCCTTGGAAGCTGCTGGCTTCGCCGGACGCCTACATTTTTGGATGGCTTGTAGGTTACTCCGGCCTGCTCGGGCCCGTCGCCGGTATCATGGTCGCGGATTATTTTCTGATTCGTAAAACTGAGCTCGATGTAAATTCGCTCTATCATCGTGAAGGCGTATACCATTACACAAAAGGTATCAATCTGCGTGCGATGATCGCTCTGATTGCTGGCGTGGCGATCGCGTTGGTCGGGCTCGCCGTCAATTCGCTTCATTTCCTTTATGCCTACGCATGGTTTGTGGGCTTTTTTTCGGCAGGCGCGATTTATGTTGTTTTGATGCGGCTCACTGCGCGGCTTCCGGTTCCCAACAGCGTGCAAGAAACCGCATAGTCCCTCAGGCTTCAACCAGCGCATCCGCAATTGCCAGATGTTCATCGAGCGCGGCAATGCCCAGATCCAGCTCTTCTCTGGTAACGATCAGCGGCGGCGCGATCACGAAGTGGCTGACCCACGACTGAATCGAGACGCCCTGGGCCATCATTTTTGCGGCAATCTGGTCTACCACAAGTGGCTTTCCTTCCACCTTATCGCGCATGGTGTTGAAGAGTTGTTTGGTCGCGCGGTTCTTTACAATCTCAACGGCAAAGAACAGGCCCAGTCCGCGTACATCGCCGACAGACGGGTGCTTTGTTTTCAGCGCTTCGAGCTTTTTGCGCACATAAGGCTCCAGCTCCGCAGCCCGTTCCACCAGCTTCTGCCGCTGCATCTCTTCAATTGTGGCTACCGCCGGTCCCAGCGTGAGCGGGTGCGCCTCATATGTGTGCCCATGAGAGAAATAATGTTCCTCGAAATAGTCGGCGATTTTTTGGGTTGTCGCGCATAGGCCCAGCGGAATATAAGCCGATGTAATGCCTTTGGCGGTAACGAGAATATCCGGCCTCACACCCCAATGATCAACGGCAAACCACTTGCCGGTGCGGCCCCAGCCGGACATCACTTCATCGGCGATCAGCAGTACACCGTGGCGGTCACAGATTTCGCGGAGGCGCGGCAGATATTCAGGTGGTGGAATGAGCACGCCGTTCGTGCCGACGACCGGTTCCACGATGATGGCCGCCACATCACTTTCATTGCGGATCATGTGTTCGATATAGTCAGCGCAGGCGATATTGCAGCCGGGATACGTGTGCCGGATGGGGCAGTCGTAGCAATTAGTTTCAGGCGCAAAGATGAATCCACCACCTTTGCCGCCTGGCTCCATGGCCCAACGCCGTGGATCGCCCGTGGCGGCGATGGAGCCCATTGTTGAGCCGTGGTAAGAACGGTAGCGCGAGATGATCTTGGTCTTGCCGGTGATCATGCGAGCGATCTTGAAAGCCGCTTCATTGGCCTCGGTACCGCTGGTGGCGAAGAAGAATTTGGTAAGGCCCTCGGGCAGGACTTCATGGAGTTTAGCGCTCAGCCGCGCACGTGCTGCAGTGGCAAAGCCGGGCGCTGCGTAAGCCAGTTCACGAGCTTGCTCTGCAATAGCCTCGACCACACGTGGATTTTTGTGGCCGAGGTTGACGCACATCAACTGCGCGCTGAGGTCGAGATACCTGCGACCGGCGCCGTCGGTGAACCAACAGCCATCGGCATCTGCTATGTGAAGCGGCTTCCAGCTTTTCTGGAAGCGCCAGGTGCCGTAGTTGGTCTGGCGGGTGATCTCCGCAATCTGTTCGGACGTGAATGCGTCTTCCCGGGAACTTTCAACCATGAAGGGCCTCCGTAGGCATCTATGGTAGCAGTTACGCTGCGGTAAATTTTTCCTCTTTGAGTATCCGCTCGTACGCGGGAAGCGTAAGGAACTCAGTGAATTGCGGCGACTCGATTAGCTGGCGCATCAAGTCTGCGGCTTTTTCGTAAGCTGCGTACCGCGTGCTGTCGACGGCGGTCTTCTGATGGGCGAGTTCGCTGGTGATGAGGCTCTCGATGAGCGGCGCATCCACGACTCTGCCGTCGTTGAGCTTTGCCTTCTGATGTACCCACTGCCAGATCTGCGCACGGCTGATCTCCGCCGTTGCTGCGTCTTCCATGAGATTGAAAAGAGGAACGCAGCCGATGCCGCGCAGCCACGCTTCCACATAGCCCAAGCCTACAGCGACATTTTGCCTCAGTCCGGCTTCGGTGATTGAGCCCTCGGGAACCTGGAGCAGATCCTCGGCTGTTGCATTGAAGTCGGGCAGTTGCTTCGAGATCTGATTGGGCTGCGGCATCAGGCGATCAAAAATCTCAAAAGCAACAGGCACCAGTCCGGGATGCGCAACCCACGTGCCATCGTGGCCATCGCTCGCTTCGCGTTCTTTGTCAGCGCGTACCTGAGCAAGGGCTTTCTCGTTGGCCACAGGATCAGACTTGACTGGAATGTATGCCGACATGCCGCCCATCGCGTGTACATTGCGCCAGTGGCAGGTCTTAATCGCCAGCTTCGAGTAACTGCGCATGAAATGCGTGGCCATCGTCACCTGGGCGCGATCGGGCAGCACGGCATGAGTATCATTCGCAAATTTTTTGATAAAGCTGAAGATGTAGTCCCAGCGGCCGCAATTCAAGCCAGCCGAGTGTTGGCGTAGCTCGTGGAGGATTTCATCCATCTCGAAACTGGCCAGGATGGTTTCAATCAATACAGTAGCCTTGATGGAGCCCGGCGGTACGCCGATCGTCTTTTGCGCGCGCAGGAAGACATCATTCCACAACCGGGCTTCCAGGTGGTTTTCCATCTTGGGCAAATAAAAGTATGGGCCGCTGCCTTGAGCCAACAGCTCTTTGGCGTTGTGGAAGAAATAGAGACCAAAATCAAAGAGAGAGCCGGACATGGGCTCGCCATCAACCAGTACATGCTTCTCTTCAAGGTGCCATCCGCGCGGGCGCACAAACAGCACAGCGGGTTTGTCGATGAGCCTGTACTGCTTGCCGGTCGTGGGATCGGCGTACGTAATGGTGCGGCGAATCGCATCGTATAAATTGACCTGGCCGTCTATGAGATTATTCCAGAGCGGCGTGCTCGAATCTTCAAAGTCGGCCATGAAGACCTTCGCGCCGGAGTTCAACGCATTGATGATCATCTTACGGTCTACGGGTCCTGTGATCTCCACACGCCGGTCGAGAATGTCGTTGGGCAGTGGCGCAACTGTCCATGCGGACTCGCGAATATGCCTGGTCTCTTC
>JASHQE010000288.1 GCA_030037705.1 Acidobacteriaceae bacterium
GCCGACGCCCAGGAGCACGCCCTTTTTCTGCAATGGCTTGCTGTGCGGCCATCCGAGCCAGCGACAGTAGAATTCCCGCATTGCTCATAATCGCCCCCGGCCACAAAGACGCGGCTGCTTTGCGAAACAATTCAAAATCTTCTTCATTGACCCTTACGTTGATTTGTATGCCCCGCTTTCCTGTATTCGTCATCTACTTCTGGTATCGCGCATAGATATTGACAATGCAATGCTATAAATGATATATTTGCTATTAAAAGCATCGAATAAATCCCATGCTTAGGCGAGGTTCGACATGCGCTTACTCAGCAAAAAAGAGTTCTATCAAAGGATCGGTCAGGCATTGAGGGTGGCGCGGGAAAAGCGCGGTCTCTCCCACGCTCAGGCGGCGGAGCTAGTGAATCGCGACCCGATTGATAAAGAACAGTGCCTGCGCTTCCTGGCCGCGCTCGGCCTCATGGCCGGCCACATCCGGCAGCAGAAAAAGCTGACGCGCAAGCAAGTTGCAGAACGCGGCAATCTGTCCGTGCAGTTTGTGCGCGAGATGGAAGACGGTAAGATTCTCCACCCTGAGAGTTACTCGATCTACTGCCTCAGCTATGGTTTGCGCATGTCGTACTCTGTGTTTATAGCTAAAGTGGAACGGCTCTCACGGACTCCGCTCGATGAGCACGACAGGCCGATACGACAGGCAGCCCATCCTAAGCGCTCATAAAATGGGCCGCATGTCGAAGCGTAGTCACGCAGCTTGGGCGATCGAATCCTTTGTCGGCGGGGTTCAGGAAACTGCAACGCGGCCGCGGGCTGCGAAATAATAGCAGGGAATGCCGGAGACGCAATCTCATCGCAATTTTATCGGAATTGATTTTGGCACCACGAACAGTTCAGTAGCGCTCGCGGACGGCAAGGCGGAGGTGCGGCTCGCCTCGTTTTCGTTTCGCGGCACGGAGATGCCGTCGTTTCGCTCGGTTCTCTATCTCGAACAGTTCAGGTCGCCGGGCGGAGCCAAGCGGGCGCACTCGTTTACCGGGCCTGCGGCTATTGAACGCTATCTTGAAGCGAGTGAAAAAGGCCGGCTCATTCAGTCGCTCAAATCGCATCTCTCCAGCCGCTCGCTTACCGGGACGGAGGTTTTTGGCCGGCGCTACCGTCTGGAAGAGCTTCTCTCCCGGATCATTGGCGACCTGCGCTCCCACGCCGAGCGGCAGTTCGGGCAGCCCATCCGTCACGCCATGGTGGGGCGGCCGGTACGGTTTGTCGGCGCGGAAACAACGGAAGATGACGATTTTGCGGTATCAAGATTGCGCGAAGTCTTTGCCATGGCCGGATTCGAACAGGTGGATTTTGAGATGGAGCCGATTGCCGCAGCCTGCGCCTACGAGTCCACGCTCGATCATGATGAACTGATCCTGATTGGCGATTTTGGCGGAGGCACGAGCGACTTTTCACTGCTGCGCGTGGGGCCGGGAGTGCGCAGGCGCGGGCGCACTGCCGGAGACCTGCTCGGCAACAGCGGCGTGGGGCTTGCCGGCGATGCTTTTGACGCGCGCATCATCCGCAAGCTGGTTTCGCCGGCGCTGGGGTCGAACGCGGAGGCGCGCTCGCTGAACAAACTCTTGCCGGCGGTTCCGGCGTGGATCTACACAAACCTCGAACGCTGGCATTATCTCTCCTTCCTGCGCACGAACAACGTACGCGAGATCCTGAAGAGCGCGCGCATTCGAACGCTGGAGCCCGAAAAGATTGAGGCTCTCATCGCCCTCATTGAAGAGGATCTCGGGTTTCAACTTCATCAGGCGGTGCAGCGGGTTAAGTTTGAGCTCTCGCACAGCGCCGCGGCAGAGTTCCGTTTTTGTGACGGCACTCTGGATCTGAAGATTCCTGTGGAGCGCGGGGAATTTGAAGCCTGGATCGCGGAGGAGCTGGCTGCAATTGAGCAGTGCGTCGACGCGCTTCTTACAGGTTCAGGAATCCATCCGCGGGATGTGGATCGCGTCTTCCTGACCGGCGGCAGCTCTTTCGTTCCCGCCGTGCGCCGCATTTTTTCAAGCCGATTCGGCGGGGAACGCCTGCGCGGCGGAAACGAATTTACCTCGGTTGCGCATGGTCTGGCGCTGCGCGCCGCCGCGTCCGTGTAGTGAGCGATGCGGCATGAAAGGATCGGGGCGTAGATACTCGTTGCAACGAATATCTTCCTCGCGCATCTTATACACAGGTTCGGATGGCCTGAAGGAGGTCAACCTATGTCGCTTCGTGCGGTGAAAGAAATGTATGAAACCAAGCCCACCATCGAGGGCGCGGGGGTGAAGCTGCAGCGCGCCTTCGGCTTCGGCAAGACGCAGGAGTTCGATCCATTTCTGCTGCTGGACGACTTTCGCAACGAGAATCCGGCAGATTATCTGGCCGGTTTCCCCTGGCATCCGCATCGGGGCATCGAGACCATTACGTATGTACTGGCCGGCGAGGTGGCGCACGGAGACAGCCTGGGCAACAAGGGGCGCATGACGGCCGGCGATGTGCAATGGATGACGGCCGGCAGCGGCATTCTGCACCAGGAGATGCCCAAGGGCGACGCACAGGGACGTATGCACGGATTCCAGTTGTGGGCGAACCTGCCCGCTTCGTTGAAGATGACCACCCCCCGGTACCAGGACATTCCTTCGAGCGCCATCCCGGAGGTCACGGAAGACGACGGGACGAAAGCGCGCATCATCTGCGGGGATTTTTGGGGCAAAACCGGTCCCGTGGAAGGCGTTGCCGCCGACCCTCGCTACGTCGACATCTCCGTTCCACCGCTTACGCGCAAACGCATCCAGGTGGAAACCACGCGGAACGCTTTCGCGTACGTCTTTGCCGGTTCAGGCACCTTTCGCGATGCCTCGGCGCCGCAGGCCGTGCTCACCGAGTCGGCCGTCGATCCCAACGCGCAGCCGGTCTACGACGCGAAGAATCATTCGCTGGTGCTCTTTGACCGCGGCGACGAGATCGTGGTGCAGGCCGGACCGGAAGGAATCCGGTTTCTGCTGGTTTCCGGCAAGCCGCTTGAAGAGCCGGTGGCATGGTACGGGCCGATCGTGATGAACACGCAGGCCGAACTGCGGCAGGCAATGAGCGAGCTGCAGTCAGGCAAGTTCATTCGGCACGGCTAAGCAGTTCCAGGGTTGCTGCGCCCCTGTGGCGAAAGGATGCGCGGCCTACGCAGTGTCTGACACATCGGAGAACACTGTTTGCAGGGCAAAGAATATCCCTCAGGGGTTTAAAACCCCTTGGAATTTTGCACCTTTTCGGCATGGCTATTCACCCCAGCAAGCAAATCGCTTGCTGGGGACCCCGATGAAGCCATGCCCTGTTACAAAACCCTCTCGCTCCATGATTCATCAGACACTGCCTAGCGCAGAGCTGACCGGAAGCCCAGTGTTCTCAGCGCAATTGAGTAGGGATTCTGAAATTCCTATATAAAAGAATTTCCCATTCGATAGCGGTGAGGTGTATAAGGGTTCTGCCGTTTCGCCCGCGCTTCTTCACGTCACGAACCCCAAACGTGCCCTTCCGTGCCCGAGCGAGCTGGCTTCAAACCTGCTTGAAGGAGAAGCCTTGCCATGAGCCCTCGTGCTGTTGCCGCACTTGCCTTGCTCGCCTTCCCTTTTGCCGCGGCTGCCCAAAGCGCGACTGCCGCTCCCGCGCCACCTAAGACATGGGTGGACAAAGACACGGGCCATCGCCTCTGGCGATTGAGCGACGAGCCGAACTCCGGAGGGTTCTATTTCAACGTGAACGCCTATACGCCGGACGGGAAACAGATGGTGTACACCGCTCCGGATGGGATTCATGTGCTGGACATGGCAGCGCGCGAGACCAAGCTGCTGGTCGCGAATCCGCCGCGCGAACCAGGTGCGAGCGCGCGTGGACCCATGGCAGGAATGGTCCATGCGCTGGTGGTGGGGCATAAAACCAACAGCGTCTTCTTCACCAAGATGGATCCGGCCACAGGCGTAAACTCCGTCTACAAAGCGGATACGAACACCGGCGCCGTACGCAAGCTCATCGATCTTCCGCCGCACCGGATGATCGTGAGCGTGAATGCCGACGAGACGCTGGCGGCCGGGACGTACATCGAAGGAGACGCGACAGGCAAAGAATACGGCTCGAACTTGCCGCTACCGGCGCAACCCGCAGGCGCGTCAGATAACCGCACCGCCAGCGCCGAGCAAGGTCCGCATTTCCAGCCCTTCAACAAAGGCGAAATGATGGAGAGACGGTTGGCGGCGCGGTTGCCGCTGGTGCTGTTTACGATTCGCCTCGAACCAGGACCCCATGGCGAAAAACCGGGTGACATCAAGATTCTGCTGCACTCGACGGACTGGGTGAACCACCTGCTGTTTTCACCCATCGATCCGGATCTGCTGATGTATTGCCACGAGGGACCATGGCAGAAGGTCGATCGCATCTGGACGATCCATACCGACGGCACGCATAACACGCTCATCCACAAGCGGACGATGTTTATGGAGATTGCGGGCCACGAATTCTGGGGACTGGACGGTGAGACGATCTGGTATGACTGGCAGTACCCAAAGGGCGAGGACTTCTTTCTCGCCGGCTACAACCTGAAAACGGGTGAGCACACGGCCTATCATATGCAGCGGGATGAGTGGGGCATTCACTTTAACCTGACGCGCGATCTGTCGCTCTTCTGCGATGACGGCGGCGATCCTGGGCAGGTGGCCCGCGCCAGAGACGGCGAATGGATCGAGCTGCTTCATCCGCAGATGATTACGGATGGGCCCGGAGCGCTGAATAGCCCCGACTTCTGGCAGCCGGGCGTCTTTCACGCCGAGCATCTCGTGAATATGTCGCATCACTACTATCGCGAAGAGCCGAATGTGCGCTTCTCGCCGGACCAGAAACTGGTGATCTTTACCAGCAACATGTTCGGACCAAGCTACGTCTTCGGCGTCGAGGTGGATAAGGCTGCGAATCCGCCTGCGCAAGATGTGCAATCAACGCCCGGTCTCGCGCGCCAATACAATCCCACCGATCCGCCCAGCGTGCCGCTGGTGCGGTGATCGACCTATATGTCGATCTATATTTCGACCGGCAATTCCGCAGAAAGAATATTCATCGGCGTAAGGCCGCGCTGGCGCAAGGCACGCAGGCTTAGCGCATCATGACGCTTTGCGAGCCGGCGGCCGTTATGATCGAGCACCAGCCGGCAGTGATACCACGCGGGATCCTTGAAGCCCAGCGCGCGGTTGAGCAGGATTTGGCGTGCGGTAGACTTGAGCAGGTCGGCTCCGCGGACAACTTCCGTGATGCGCATCGTGGCGTCGTCGACGACGCAGGCAAGCTGATAGCTCGGGACGCCGTCGCGCCGCCAGACGACAAAATCGCCAAAGTCTACGCCGGCAATGAAGCGCTGCGGACCGAGGTTGGCGTCGACAAATTCAACCGCTTCGCCGTCGGGCACGCGAAAACGCCAATGGACACCGGCTGGGACTTCGGGTTCGCCTGTCAAGGAGACAGGAAGCAGTTTTGCATAAGACTTCTCGCGGCAGGTTCCGGGATAGATGGGCTCGTCATCCGCTGCGTCGAGCTTGGCGCCGCTCTGATCGTGCACGCGCTCATGTGGAGCGACCGGCGCCGTCTCCAGATCTTTGCGCGAGCAGCCACAGGGAAAGAGATGGCCGTGTTTGAAGAGCCGCCGCCAAGCCTCAACATAAAAAGCGCGGCGCCTGCTCTGGACGTAAGGTGCGCATGGTCCACCCACATCCGGGCCTTCGATCCAGCGGATGCCGAGCCAGCGCAGGTCTTCAAGGGCGGCATCAGCGTAGAGATTCTTGCTGCGTTCAGGATCCAGGTCTTCCATGCGCAGAATCAACGCGCCGCCGGCGTCACGGGCGCGCTGCCACGCCGTGAAAAACGTACGCGCATGGCCCACGTGTAAGTAGCCAGTGGGTGAGGGCGCAAGGCGGCCGCGATAATCGGAAGTCGGCGTTGGCGCAAGGCTGGCCATTCTGCGTTCAGTCTAGGCATCAGCCGTCTTCCCGTATATGGACAGTTTGATTCCGTGAACAACTTGGTTCCCGCGGTCAGTGCGGAAATCTCCAACTAGATTTTGTGATTCGCGGGATGAAATCGGTTAGATCCGTTTCATTGCGCGCCATCCTTTTTCGCTTTTGCGTCAGCCTTGATCTTTTCTTTTGTGCTTTTGCTTATATCGCCGAGGGCGCTCAGAGCGCTCAAGCCTTTGAGGGCGCCGAGCTGATCCATGCGGATGGGGCCGAGGATGAGCACAATGCTCAGTTCCTTCGGCTCGGCAGACAGGATGAACAGGCCATGCGACTCGCCGTTGACCATCTTCATCATGACATCTGTGGATTCGCCCTTGCTCTCCCGCTCGCGCACAATCGACGTCCACTCGGTGGTTTCAAAATACTGGCGCAGCTTGTCGATCTCGTCCATCGAGTACTGGCCTTCCTTGTCGAACTCGTATTCGCGGACGTAGATGCCATCGAGCCCTTCGATGAGCTGGCGGGTCGCGGCTTCATCCGAACCTTTGTTCTCCATGAACTTGGTGGCAAAGCCCAGCATGTTTTTGTCGAGCGTCACTTCGGTGACATTCGAGGCCTTGGCAGCCAGCTCTTTTTCGGCAGATGGCGGCCAAGGCAGCGGCGATGTTTGCGCGAACGCAGCCGGCACGCTCAAACAGGCAAATCCTAACGCGAGAGCCATCATGCGATGTTTCATGTGTACTTTCTCCTTGCCTATTGCCCATCCCGGTCCCGGGCCGTGAGTTGCGCATTCATTTGAACGAGCGCGTGGTTGACGATACGGAGCGCGGTGAACACCTGGTCGCGCGCCTCCTCACCTTTGCGCCGCTCCACAGTGTTGCGCCACGCGAAGACTCCCCCCACTGCGCCGGCCAGCAAGATGCTGGCGGCAAGCCGCTGCCAGAAGAAGACGCGCCGGTGCAGCCGCTCAGTGTTCTGCCTGCTCCGGCGCTCCAGGATCTTGCGCTTCAAACTTGGTGGTGCGGGACGGCGCTCGCAGGCCTGGCGAAGTTCGTGTTCGAATTCGTCCATCGGTTCAGGTTCCTCCCGGGACTTTTCCATCTCTGACAAACTCCTTGAGCGAACTCTCGGCCTTGGCGCGGAGCAGCTTCAGTCCGCGCTGCAGGTTGCTCTTCACTGTGGCCAATGGGGCGTCAAGCGTCTCCGCAATCTCCTCTGGAGTCAGGTCCTCCTGATAACGAAGGATCAGCGCCGAGCGCTGTGGAGCGGGCAGGGTTGTCAACAGCGCCTCCAGCCGCGCACCCAGCGAAGAAGACGGCCTTATCTCCGCTTGCGTTCCGTGATCCTCTTCCATCTCTACCCACAGATCCAATCCGCGTACCCGCTGCCGGCGTAGCGCATCGGCCACGCGGCTCATGGTGACGCGCCGCAACCAGAAGCGCGCGTGCAGCGGATTTTTGATCTTCCCGAGATTCTTGTCCAACGCCAGAAAAGCATCCTGCGCGATCTCTTCGGCCAGGCCGCGATCGCCGGTCATGCGAACGGCCAAAGAATAGACCATCGACTGGTGCTCGTCGACGAGTTGTTCGAACTCCGGCTGCCAGTCGCGGGCCATCGGGATCGCTTCTACCTTCTTATCCGCAAAGAATTGCGGACCGGGATGCAGAGATTTACGAAGCCGAAAAGAAAAAGTTCAGGGGAAGAAGAAGGAAATCCGGTTCAGTGACGTGAATGAATCGACCTTTGCCCTACACTGTTCGGTATGCGCGGTCTGGTTCTTCTCGTTGGACTCCTGAATGTTACAATGAGTAGCATACAAGCGCAATGGACGCTTGAAGAATCGGCGACGGCCGCCGATCTGCGCGGGATTGACAGCGTGGGCGGGGGTGTGGCGTGGGCTTCGGGAACCAACGGGACGGTGGTGCGCACCGAAGACGGCGGTTACGAGTGGCAGCCGTGCGCCCTGCCGCCTGGGGCCGAGCACCTGGATTTTCGCGGGATTCAGGCCTTTGATGCGAATACGGCGATCGTGATGTCCTCAGGCAAAGGCGCTCTCTCGCGTCTCTACCAAACCAGGGATGGTTGCCAGACGTGGAAGCTGGTGTTTACGAATCCGGACAAGGATGGGTTTTGGGATGCGCTGAAGTTTCACGGCCATGACCATGGATTCATTCTCGGCGATCCTGTTGCAGGGCGATACGTCCTTTTCTTTACGCTCGATGGAGGAAGCAGGTGGAACCGTGTGTCGACCGGCGACCTGGATGCCGCAAATGCGCAAGCAGGCGCATTTGCGGCCAGCAACTCCGCTATGACCCTCGAATACGATGGATTGCCCATGTTCGGCACGAGCGGGCCGCGCGGACCCTGGCTTTATGTTCCGGACTCGGCGTGCACCTCTCTGGAAAATAAAGCCGTCTGCCTCGAGCACGGTCTGAGGTTCGAGAAGATGAAACTTCCGATGGCCGGCAACTCTATGGCAACAGGGATCTTCTCGGTCGCGGTCGATTCACGCGAGGGCAATGTGGTTGAAGTAGGCGGCGACTATAAGCACACGGATTCAGCCTCCGGAGCCGCCGCGATGGGGATGCCCTGGAGATATCCGCCAAAGATCGCCGCTGCGACCACCCCGCCGCACGGCTACCGCTCCTCCGTTGCCTTCGATGCCGGGACGAAGGCCTGGATCAGCGTAGGACCAAACGGCACCGATATTTCCACGGACGCTGGCCGCAACTGGCGCGCGGTGCATCCGAATGCCGCGCTGCATGAAACGCCCGATGCCGACCGTGACTGGAACGCGATTTCGCTTCCCTTCGTGGCCGGCCCGCATGGGCGCATTGGCAAGCTCGATCCACAGACGCTCTTTCCGTAACGTTGCCTCGAATTCGTCTCCGCCGCTACACTTGCGTCGAAAGCATTTTTAGGAGGTGAGCGCCTTTTTGCCTTGGGCCAGGTCGCCGCTTCCTTTGAGGCCGCATTGCTTTCAGGAAGGCGGCTTCGAGGGAAAGCAATCCTAAAATGCGTCTGGAGACAATACCAATGATCGATCGTGTGGTGAACGCGGAAGTCACCCGGAGATCGTTTCTGAAAAGTGCGGCCATAGCAGCCGGGGCGTCCTGTGTCGCGCGGAGAGCATTGGCAAGCAGCCACTCCTCGAAGCAGGGGCGTATTGCGGAGCTCTTGCCCGATCTCAATAACATTCACAAATGGGACGCATCGAACGGCGATACATGGGACCCCTTCTGGGCCGACGATGGGAATCTCTATGCCTTCAACTGCGATGGGCGCGGCTTCGGATCCCAAGAAGGCGGGCGGAATCTGGCCCTCAATAAGCTCGTCGGCGATACCTGCGACGCGCTTACCGGCTCGCAGATCAACAGCATGGACGAGTATGGAAAGAGCGGGCAGAAGGCCACGGACGGCGCAACGTGGAAGGTCTGCGGACAGGAGTGCATCGACGGCGTCTTTTACGCGTTTGTTTCAAGGAACACCTATGGCGGCCAGAGCGGCGATCCGCTGATGCGCCAGACCGCCGTGAACAGCAGCCTGATCAGGTCCACGGATCGCGGCCTCACGTGGAAGCGCAGCGCGCAGGAGAATTACACGCAG
>JASHQE010000289.1 GCA_030037705.1 Acidobacteriaceae bacterium
AGAAAGACTTCGTATTCGCCTAGCGCCGTGATGTATAGACGGGCCGACTTGATCCCCCCATACAATTGGAACTTGGTTCGCAACTCCTTCACGGAATCGGCGCGCCATGGATGCCCGAGCGGGTCAGTGGTTCCTGGCGGATCGACGCGTACGATGGCGTTCTTCCATGCCGCATCGTTGAAATCCTTGCTCTGCCAACCCGCGGCAGGATGAATCGCGGTCTTCCATTCCGGGCTGCTCGCAAAGCTTTCCCAACTCCCGTCGGTATATTGCACGACGAGCGTGGCGATCATCGGCGGCTCATCATCTATCACCATGCCGTTGGGGTTGACGACGTAATGCAAGCTCTCGATAGCGATCGTGTTCGAGCCAGGCGCGAGACTCTTCGTCACCTCGGCGCGCACAAATTTTCGCCATGGCATCTGCTTCCAGGCCGGCAATGGCTCTTCGCTCAACACCTGCGCCCCGTTGATCCAGGCAGAGACGGTGTCCTGGCCTGTGGCGTAAAGCGCGGCGAAGCGCACCGGCTTAGGCAGATTGATGATTGCGCGATAAGCATAGCGTTGCTCGGCGCCTTTCTCTGCGGCCAGTACCTGCGAATCAGGATTCGCGATCCATTGCGCCGGAGCGCCGCGTGCCGTGGCTTCTTCCCCGGTTTCGTAGCCGATCCACTGCGCGTGCCAGGCGTCCTGCTTCAT
This sequence comes from Acidobacteriaceae bacterium, assembly GCA_030037705.1. GTDB lineage: Bacteria > Acidobacteriota > Terriglobia > Terriglobales > Acidobacteriaceae > Telmatobacter. The sequence continues at coordinate 699 of JASHQE010000289.1, forward strand.
CAGGCCGGTCTCCCACCAGCCGGTCGCGCTTGCGGGGTATTGTTGGCCGGCGGCGTTCCACGCTTTCACACGCCAAAAATATCGCGTGCTGGCCGAGAGGGCAGGACCGCTGTAGCGCACATTCAACGATTCGTTGGAAGTGATTTTTCCGCTGTCCCAAACATCGGATTTGTTCTGGTCGAGCAACGCAGCTTGCGAAGCGACGAGCACCTCATAGGCGGTCTGCTTTGCACCACGCGCAAGATCATGCAACTGCCACGACAAGCGCGGAGAAGGATCATCGATCCCGAGTGGATTCTCAAGATTGTCAACGCGAAGCACAACCGGCCCTGTGGGTTCAGCAGTTTTTTGCGCTGCAACGGGCGCAACGGCCAGAAGCATTGCGCCTGCGACGGGAAGAAATACAGCTTTTCTCATTGGAAGCTCGTTCCCAAGCAAAATTCAGATCTCTAGCTCTCCTGAGCCATAAGGCCAAGGCGTAGTTCCTCAAATGAAAAAGATTCCAAACGGAACCAAGTTATGCAAGCAGTGGAAGCTTTGTCAATGTGTGCTTCTGCCATGCTCAGGCGCTTCGGGTCGAAATGTCCGTACGATTCTCGCGCAGAGCAAACGCCTGCTGTCCCTTACACTCACTTCATGGAGTTCCGCCTGTACGTGGCCACCACGAATCTCGGCAAGCTGCGCGACTTCCGCGCGGCCGCACAGGCGCATGGTCTCGAGATTGAACCCTTGCCGAACCTGGAGGAAATTGCCGCGCCCGAGGAAGATGGCGATACCTTTGAGGCGAACGCCGCGCACAAGGCTGCGTACTACTCGCGGTTTGATCGCCATGTGCTGGTGCTGGCGGATGATTCCGGCCTGGAGGTCGATGCGCTTGACGGTGCGCCTGGAGTCCGTTCCGCCCGCTTTGCGGCTGATTCGGGCCTGGTGGACTCGCCGGATGCCAACGACAATACCGATGTGTGGAACAACATGGTGCTACTGCAAAAGATGGCCGAGATTCCCCACGCAGGGCGCACGGCGCGCTACCGGTGCGTGCTGGCGGTGGCGCGGGATGGCGCCATCCTGCATACGGCCGAGGGTTCTGTGGAGGGAATCATTCTGGATGCGCCGCGCGGCACGGGCGGCTTCGGCTACGATCCGCTGTTCTACCTGCCCGATCTGGATCGCACGATGGCTGAGATCGACCTCATCACCAAGCTCTCGATCAGCCATCGCGGGCGCGCCCTGGCCGCGTTGCTGCCCATGCTGCTTTAAGCAGCCGCGCACCAGTCCCAAATGCGGAAACGCAAAGCCCCCGCGCGCCTTGACGGAGACGGGATAGGGCTCGAATAATGTAAATGAAGCAGCGCAAGCACTTGCCGTCCCTCAATCTAAGACCGCTTCGGCCGGCAGCCCTTCAGGAGTCCGATCTTCCATGGCAACAGCCCAATCTTCCGCCGCACCTGCCGTGCATCGCGGCGTTCAGCCGCTTCGCGCCGGCCAGGGCACCAGTTTCATCTGGCGCAGGCTGCACTCGCTGCTCGGCGTGATCCCCATTGGCGCGTTTCTGATCGAGCATCTGCTTTCGAACTTTGAAGCCTTGAAGGGACCGGCCGCTTACGCAGGCCAGGTTAAGTTCCTGAACAGCCTGCCGCTGGTGCGTGTGCTCGAATGGGTCTTTATTTTTCTGCCGCTGCTCTATCACGGCATCTACGGCATCTATATCTGGATTCGCGGCAAGGCAAACGTCGTCTATTATCCCTGGGCCGGAAACTGGATGTACGTGGCCCAGCGTTACACCGGCCTGATCGCCTTCGCTTACATTGCTTATCACGTCGCCACGCAGCGATTCATGGGCGTCAGTTTGCCGGAGAATCCCGGAGCATCCTTCGCCAAGGTGCAGCATGAGCTGGCCAATCCACTGATTCTTGCCGTCTACATCATCGCGATGATCGCCATCTGCTGGCATTTCGCCTATGGCGTCTGGCTCTTTGCCGCCAAGTGGGGCATCACGCCGGGCGAGAAGGCGCGGCGGCGCTTCGGCTGGGTTTGCCTTGCGGGCGGCGTGGCGCTGTGCGCGATGGGTCTGGCCAGCATCTGGGCCTTTGTCGGACCCAGGTACCGGAATGCGCCGGACAACGTGCCTCCGGCGGTGAGCCGGCTCTATGTGCAGCCTGCACATGCACTGCGCCTGCCGAGTTGAGGAGAGGAGTTCCTATGCCTACTGCAGAAGCCACCGCGCCGCGCGTCGAATGGAAAGTATTTCAAGAGCTGGTTCCCGAGTTCTACACCGGCATGACCGCAATTACGCATGCTTTGAAGAAGTCGGGCATCGAGCCGGAACTGCGCGAGCTGATCAAGATTCGTGCTTCGCAGATCAACGGCTGCGCGTTCTGTATTCAGTTTCACCTCAATGACGCGCGCAAAATCAATGTGCCGGCCGAAAAGCTCGATCTTCTTGCCGCGTGGCGCGAAGCGGGCATCTTTTCCGAACGCGAGATGGCCGCGCTTGAATGGACCGAGCGCGTGACGCTGCTGGCGCAACATCACATCGACGATGAAACCTACGCGCGCATTGCGGCGCATTTTTCCGAACAGGATCGGGTACTTCTGACCGTGGCCATCAGCCAGATCAATGCCTGGAACCGGGTTGCGGCGCCATTCCGCTTTACGCCGCCGATCAAAGATAAGGTTTAAGGGATAAGGTTCAGGGCAAAGCTTAGAAAGGATTTCAAGAAAAGATGGCAGCACCCACGATCGCACCGAGGATCATTGTGGTTGGCGGAGGACTGGCCGGACTGGCCGCGGTCATCAAGATCGCCGAGTCCGGCGGACAGGTCGACCTGTTTTCCATTGTCCCCGTCAAACGGTCGCATTCCGTTTGCGCTCAGGGTGGCATCAACGCCGCAAAAAACCTGAAGGGCGAGGGAGATACCGTCGCGCAGCACTTTGACGACACGGTCTATGGCGGCGATTTTTTGGCCAACCAGACACCGGTAAAGGCCATGTGCGAGGCCGCTCCGTCCATTATCGATCTTCTTGATCGCATGGGCGTGCCCTTCAACCGCACTCCCGAGGGCTTGCTCGACTTTCGCCGCTTCGGCGGTACGCTCTATCACCGCACCGCCTTTGCCGGAGCGACGACCGGCCAGCAGTTGCTCTACGCGCTCGACGAACAGGTGCGCCGCTACGAGGCCGAAGGCAAGGTGAAGAAGTACGAGGGCTGGGAGTTCCTCTCTGCTGTGATCGACTCGCGCGGCATCGCGCGCGGCATCACCGCAATGAACCTGCGCTCGATGGAGCTGCGCTCTTTCCCGGCCGGGGCGGTGATTCTGGCCACCGGCGGCATCGGCGCCATCTTCGGCAAGAGCACCAACTCGGTGGTCTGCACGGGGGCGGCGCAGTCGGCGGTCTTTCAGCAGGGCGTGTACTACGCGAACGGCGA
>JASHQE010000290.1 GCA_030037705.1 Acidobacteriaceae bacterium
GATGGGCAAGAAGACTAAGCATAAAGCGCGCCTCCGTTCGGAGTCCCCAACAGGCAAGTTGACGGGCAAGTTCGATCCCGGTCCGGCTGGCACGTGCGAGGCGTTCCTGTTCGAGTTCAGCAATGCGCGCGGCGATTTGGATGCGGATCTTGACGCGGAGAAGACCGCGGAGAAGACCCTTGCCACCACCCATCGCATCGCCGCCGGCTCGATGCTGGAGGCCATCGCATACATGGCGCAGTACGAACCGGATTTCCATATCTGGTCGGTCCAAAAGATGGGAGCGATCGTGCTGCTCTCAGGATCTCGATACAACTGAGACCGAGGCGGTGGCGGGCTGGCGGAAGGCCCAGGCTTTAAGGATGCAATGAGCCTTGGGCTCGAGGTTTACAGCGCCGCGCCGCACGAGCCACAAAAGCGTGCGCCGGGCGGATTGGTCCGCTGGCAGCGCGGGCAGGCGATGAGCGCGCCGGACTGGATCGTGCCGGCCGGAGTTGAAGCTGCGCCAGCACTTGGCGGCACATTCACGGTGACATGGACCGGCGGCGCGCCCCATCCCGGCACGGAAATGCCTAATGTGGCCGCGATCCCTGCCGCTTGAATCGCGTTAAACTCGCGCACCCGGCCGGGCATGAAGAAGCATTCGATAAAGCCGAGTAGGGCAGGAATTCCGGTCCAGAAGAAGAAGCAGTAGAGAATGCCCAGCCCGGTACGGCGCAGATAAAAGTGATGCACGCCGAAGGTGCCCAGAAACAGAGCCAGTAGAATCCCCACAACCTCGTCGCGGCGCACTGCTTCGTACTGCTGATAAAAGATTGCTTGCGGACTGGGAATTGCCTGGCTAGCCATAGTCGATCCTCTCTTGCTTCGTTTTAAGATACGCGCGGCCAGAGCGCATGGTTCCCGTTCGCTGCGCTCTGCCGCATTGTCCCATATTCGGCCTTGCGCGATAGCATCAAATTTGTGATGGAAACGAATGCACAACAGAGCGGCACATTTTTCATCGGCGGCGATCTGCCGGTGCACCGGCTCGGCTACGGAACCATGCGGCTTGTGGGCGAAGGCGCGTGGGGCGAGCCCAACGATCCAGAGGAAGCAAAACGGGTACTGCGCCGCGCGGTGGAGTTAGGCGTTACGCTGATCGATACGGCGGACGCCTACGGCCCGGAGATTGCCGAGCGGCTCATCGGCGAAGCGCTCGCGCCGTATCCGGCTGGCGTGGTCATCGCGACCAAGGGCGGTATCACGCGGCAAGGACCGGCGAAGACCGAATATGTAGGCCGAGCCGGTTATCTCATCCAGTGCGTGGAGATGAGTCTTCGCCGGCTCAAGCTGGAATGCATCGAACTGTATCAACTGCATCGCATCGATCCGCGCACGCCGCTTGAAGAATCGCTGGGCGCGCTCAAGCGGATGCAGGAGCAGGGCAAGATCCGGCATATCGGGCTGAGCGAGGTGACACCGGCAGAGATCGAAGAGGCTGAAAAGATTGTGCCGATCGTGACCATCCAGAATAAGTACAGCCTGACTGAGCGGAAGCACGAGGAGACGCTCAGCTATTGCGAGCGGCGCGGGATTGGCTTTCTGCCCTGGTATCCCATTGCCGGAGGCAAGATGCTCAAGCCGGACCATCCTGCGGCGCAGAGGCTGGCTGGCATCGCCGCCCGGCGCCGCGCGACGGTTCCGCAGCTCTCGCTGGCATGGCTGCTGCAACGTTCGCCCGTGATGCTGCCGATTCCGGGTACGTCGAAGAGTGCGCATCTTGAAGAAAACATAGCGGCCGCTCAACTGAAGCTGAGCGCAGAAGAGTGGGCTGAGGTAGAAGCGGCGGCGAAGAGCTAAGTTTGTGGCGGCGCAGCGGCGATCCATTCTTCTGCAATCGAGCCGATTCTGCCCTCCTATCTCTCTGCGCGCTCACGCGCCCTGCAGTTTATCCTTGCCTGGATGCCCAACACGCTAAGCGTAGCGATCGTGACGCTGAATGAAGCGGCGAACCTGCCGCGCACGCTGGCCAGTGTCCGCTTTGCGCATGAGGTCGTCGTTGTGGACTCCGGCTCGAACGACGCGACCGTAGAAATAATTGAGAACGCAGGCGCGCGCCTCATCGAGGAACCGTGGAAGGGGTTTGCCCGCCAGAAAAACTCGGCCATCGCGCACACAAGCGGAGATTGGGTGCTGTCACTCGATGCCGATGAAGAGGTGAGTCCGGAGCTGGCTCGGGAGATTGAAACGCTGCTCGCCGGCACGCCGGCATTCAGCGCCTATCGGATGCCTCGGCTCAACCATTTTCTGGGCCGGCCGCTCAAGCATGGCGGCTACTGGCCCGATCCTAAACTGCGGCTCTTCCGGCGCGGCGTGGCCAGGTTCGAAGACCGTCCCGTGCACGAAACGATGAAGGCGGAGTGCCCGGTAGGCCAGCTCAAGGGTTCTCTGATTCATCACTGCTATCCCACGCTGGACGAGTACATCGAGCATATAAACCGCTACAGCGCGGCGAGTGCGGAAATGCTTGCCGCATCAGGCCGCGCCAGCCGCTCTCCACTTGCCTTTTTCTGCAATGCGTTTGCGAATCCCGCAGCGACGTTCATCTATAACTACATTTTCCGGCTCGGATTCCTGGACGGCCGCGAAGGCTTGCTGCAGCACGTAAACCATTCGGTCTACATTCACTGGAAATTCGTGAAGGCGTGGCAGGCGGCGCGGCGTAAATCTGCGCAGGCTTAGAACAGATGCCGCCCGTGACCGGCGACAAACGCCATCATGCGCAGCAATAGAAGGACGACAGCCAGAGCAATCAGGAGGATCATCAGGAGATTCTGGTTTGCCGGCTTGGTTTGGCGCTTCATGCAAGTTCTCCATGAAAAGCGCCTCCATCTTACGCCGCGGTCATCCGCTTGGGCTTCGATCCCGAGAGACCGTAGTAGGCAATATAGAGATAGCAGATCATCGGGATAACGAACGCATGTTGAATGCCTACGCGATCGGCAAGCGCGCCGAGCAGATACGGGATGATTGCCCCGCCGACAATCGCGGTCATGATCAGGCCGGAACCCTTGCTGGTCATCGGGCCCAATCCTGCAATGCCGAGCGCGAAGATGTTCGGAAACATGATGGAGTTGAAGAAGCCGCAGAGCACCAGGCTCCAGATGGCCACACCACCTGAAGTAAACATCGATACAAGGATGAGCGCTGTGGCCGAAAATCCGAAGATGCCAAGCAACTTCCCGGATTGAACCTTCGTCAAAATCCACGAGCCAAGCAGGCGGCCGACGAGCGCGCCGAACCAATAAAGCGAGACCAGGAACGATGCGGTCTTGAGCGAACTCATGCCCTGTTGCTTGAAGTAGTTCACGGCGATCGAGGCCAGCCCCACTTCCACGCCTACATACAAGAAGATGCCGAGCGCACCGAGCACGGTGTGCCGGTAGCTCCAGATGCTGCGCGTCGCCAGGGGGTCGCCTTCTTTGCCGGGCCGGAACTCCTGCGTGGAGGCCACAGGCGGAAGATGCGAGAACGCGACCGCGAGGCCGAGAATCAGCAGGCCCGCGGCGATGGCGATGTAGGGGCCGCGCACTGTATTGGCGATGGCCGCCCGCGTCTCCACCTTGCCCGGGTCGGCAAGAATGAACGCGCCCGCCACCAGCGGCGCCAGGCTGCCGCCGAGCGAGTTGAGCGCCTGCGCCAGCGTGAGGCGCACAGGCGCGCTGTGCTCGGGGCCGAGAATGACCACGTACGGATTGGCCGAGGTCTGCAGTGCGGTAATGCCGGCGCCGACGACGAAGACAGCCGTCAGAAACAGCGGGAAACTGACCAGCTTGGCCGCGGGAACGAAGAGCAGGCAGCCGATCACCTGAATGAAGAGAGAAACCACCATGGTGCGCTTGTAGCCGACCACCTCGATGAGCTTGGAACTGGGCGAGGAGAAAACGAAGTAGGCAAGAAAAAATGCCGACTCGGCAAGCATCGCCAACCCATATGACAGGCTGAAGATGGAGCGCAGATGGGGAACCAGCGCCATGTTGAGGTTGGTGATGAATCCAAAGACAAAAAATAGCGCCGTAACGGTGATGAACGGTATGAGATAGCCGGGCAAGGTGAGCGCCCCGGATGGTTCTGATCCCGACGGTTTGATCTCTGTAGCCATAAAGTGTGGTTCCCCGTTTCTTCCAGTTTCGATGCTGCCTGGCGGGAGCCGTTCTCCGCCTGAGCCTAATTTGAGGAAAAGTCTTTGAGGCAAACGACTGTTTTTGGCGCGCCGGCGGGAAAGCCCATCCTCCGAAAAACCCGGCTTTCTTGCCGCACACAACACTATACGGGAAGCCCCGCCAGTGGAAAACGGATGTGAGGACGGACCTACCGGATTGGCTCCGGTTTCCGCTATGCTCATGGAAAAGCGAGGGAACCACCCATGCCTACTGCAGCCGTGAATGGCGCAAAATTGAAGAAAATTCTAGACGCGCTCGAGGGCAACTGGCAGGCCGAGATGGAGGGCTATCACACTTATCAGACGCTGGCCGATCGTGACACCGAGCCGGTGCGCGCGCAGGTGCTCCGTCATCTGGCGCAGGCCGAGATCGAACACGCGTCGCTATGGGCGGAACGGATCAAGGAGCTCGGCGGGCCGGAGCCTGTCTATACTGGCGGCCCGGCGGGCGAGGCCGATTCGCTGGCCAACCGCGCGGGCGGCATGCGCATGGCGCTGCGCAGACTCGAGATCGAGGAGAGCCGCCACATTGCCCGTTACGGCGAACAGCTTAAGGCGCTGGGAGACGAGGGATCGATTGCGATTCTTGAACATGTCATTGAGGACGAGAAGGAGCACTATCGCGAGCTGGGATCGCTGCTGCGCGGCCACTACGCGGCGCCCGCCGGCGTACCCAAGATCGACCCCAAAGCCGTGCTGGATGAGATGCTGGCCAAGCGCAACCAGGGCCGCAAGCAACCCGGTGCTTGGATCGGCGATGCGATCTATGGCGTCAATGACGGCCTGGGCGCGATCTTCGGCATCGTCTCCGGCGTCTCTGGGGCCACGGCCGGTAACCAAAGTTATGTGCTGCTGGCTGGCCTGTCGGGCATGATCGCCTCGGCGCTGTCGATGGGCTCGGGCGCGTACCTGGCGGCCAAAAGCGAGCGCGAGATTTATCTGGCGGAGGTGGCCCGCGAGCGGGAGGCGATCAAGATGAACGGCCCCGAGGCTCGCGAACTTCTCTCACTCTACTATCAGGTGAAGGGATTGCCCGAGGCCGATGCCGTCCACATGGTGAACCACATCGCCAGCGATCCCGAACAGTTGCTGCGCGCGCTCGCGAGCGAGCGGCTCGGCTCGTCGGAAGAAGCGCTCTCGAACCCGATCGTCTCGGCGAGTTCGGGCGCACTTTCGACGGCTGTAGGGGCCATGATCCCGATTGTTCCATTCTTCTTCATGCATGGCGTGCCGGCCATCATTGCCGCCGCCGCCGTCTCGCTGGCCGCGCATTTTGCCGTGGGCGCCGCCAAAAGCCTCATTACCGTGCGGTCATGGTGGTCGTCGGGGCTGGAGATGACAGTGGTTGGAGCTGTCGAAGGCGCTGTGACCTACGGGATCGGCATTCTGCTCGGCAAGGGCGGGATGTGACTGGATTCCAGCCACTTGCTCCATGGATAACCGTCAAGGCGGACTTAAGTGGGCGCTACCAGGTCCAAGCCAGCTTGTAGTAGTAGCCGGACCGCGTGTTGGTGGTTGTCCAATAGTAAGTTGGACCGTTTCCGTCTTCAGGATATTTTCGTTCCATACCCTGAAACTCCATGCCTGGACCTCCATTCGGCGGAAACTCCATGATATTCATGCTTTTCATTGGCTTATTTTCAGGGAAGATGAGCGCTACAGATAAATTTTCGGGATCAGTCTGCTTATTGCCGTACGTGCTGTAATCGCTCCCTCTGGGATCACTAAATGCGTTAAAGTATGTCGCCTCGACAACTATCTCGAAGTCAACGTTCACGGGCATTGCACTCACGTCAATTACGAGCGCCCAAGTATCCGTTGTCGTTCCGCTTTGGGTGACTCGTTTCTCTTTGTACGTGGCGTTGTGCGTCAGACATCGAACTGCAAGCGCCCCGGTGGTGCTATAGCTAATCACCAAGTCATGGACCGCCGCCGTCTTTCTCACCACCATGATATTGCGAAGGACGGTAGGCCTTACCTGCTCTTTTTCGTTCGCATTCAGGAAATGGCGGAACGAGGTGTACCAAGGCACCGATTGCGATTGACGAAGGTCCAGAATACTGAGATCGCTGATGAAGCGAAATGAGGGATTGTCCTCGTCAGGGAGATCTTCATTTTCCTGGACGCGCTGAACCGAGATCGGCGGCACCGTCACGTCAGCGGACTTTTGCGAGAAAGCTGCAAGCACTGGCGAAGCAACCATCAAAACACCTATCGCCACGAGAATGAGCCACGCGGGCCCTTTCAATTCAATTTTCTTGCTTCCAATCAGAGGAATGGAGACATCCGACTCTGCGCTACCATGTTTTGACCTCACAAGCCGGAACAGGGAGTAGACCACAATAAAGATGCCGAGCAGCATCAGAAGAGCGAGGCACGCGACGACTAGACCCGGCGCAACGGACACAGGAACGCCTCAACAAATCGGGGAAAAAACAGGCTCTTGCTATTTTGGGGAAGACTTCGCGAATGAGGCTATCAAATTTCTCAGCGCAACGCAAAAAAACGGCAGTCGTTCCTGATTTAGGTGGTTGAGGGTATCCGAGAGTTTCACCGTAAGCATCTGTTGCTAAATGCCGGAAATTGGCAAGGCATCTGGTAGAACCGTTGCCCCCAACTGACCAGCAGGCGCAGCTACTTAGGTTCATGCCAGCTACACATTTAGGGGATATGCGCGGCTGCCCTATCGGCGGACACTTGTAAACAGAGGGCCACCTTTTTGCAACTGGAGAGAATCTGGTGAACAACCTGCTTTTGACGATGTACATAAAGATCTACGACCTGATGACCCGTGACGAGGGTCAGGATCTGGTTGAATATGCTCTACTTATAACGCTTGTCGCTCTTGCCGCAGTGGGCGGGATACGAGGGGTAGCGAGCGCAATCAACGGCGTGTTCAGCAAGATCAGCACGACGCTCGTGTAGCAGGCTACCGGGCCTGCCTATCAAGGAACCCCGTAAAGAAGGCCCTGGGGCAGGATTCTGGAGCAGTTCCCGAATTCATGTTGACTTTTTAAAAGTCGTGAAGGGTGGCGAACGCCGCGACGGACGCCACTGGGCGGGCGTGCTTTCGGACTACACCAATTCGGGAACTGCTATAGCTCCATATCGTTGTTTCTCCGAAACCACAGTTCTGCAAAGCGGTCGTATCACGGAGTCCATCGAACATTACGGCGGAATGTAAGATAAGAATGAAGGATCTTCTCCGTGCCCCATACGTTCGCCAGCTCGCGGCTCACCCTGAGCGACCTTGCCCCCGACACCTTCCAGTCTGAAATCCGCGCCATGACCACCGAGTGCGATCGGATGGGCGGCATCAATCTGGCGCAGGGCGTGTGCGACACGCCTGTGCCCGCGGTGATTGAAGCCGCAGCCATCCAGGCGATCCGCGACGGACAGAACATCTACACGCGCTGCGACGGCATAACCCGTCTGCGCGAGGCCATCGCAGTCAAGCAACTCCGCGATTACGGCTTGCGGTATGACCCGGAGCGCGAGGTAATGGTTGCCTCCGGCGCGACGGCGGGCTATCACGCGGCAGCCATGGCGCTCCTTAACCCGGGCGATGAGGTGCTGATCTTCGAGCCGTTCTACGGCTATCACGTGAACACACTCAAATCGTTGCGTGTAAAGCCGGTGATCGTCGCGCTGGCTGAGCCCGATTGGCAGCTTGATGTGGATGCGATGCGCGCCGCCGTTACTCCGCGCACGCGTGCGATCCTGCTCAACACGCCTGCGAATCCGAGCGGCAAGATCTTTTCCCTGCCTGAGCTTGAACAAGTCGCCGCCGTGTGTCAGGAGCATGATCTTTTCCTGATTACGGATGAGATCTACGAGTACTTCGTCTATGACGGTGCGCAGCACATTTGCCCGGCCACGCTGCCCGGAATGCGTGAACGGACCATCGTGATTTCCGGATTTAGTAAGACTTTTTCCATCACAGGCTGGCGCGTGGGCTATGCCGTGGCCGACGCACGCTGGATGCCGGCGATGGCCCACTTCCACGATCTCACCTACGTCTGCTCGCCTGCACCCTTTCAGTTGGCCGCGGCGGCGGGGCTCGAGCAGCTTCCGCCGAGCTTTTATACACAGGTTGCCGCAGACCACCAGGCAAAACGCGGACATCTGCTCGCCGCGCTCGAAGCGGCGGGCATGGAAGCCTCTGCGCCGCCGGGCGCCTATTACATTCTGGCCCGCGCCGCGCATCTACCCGGCAAAACCGCTGCGCAGAGGGCGCGTCACCTGCTGGCCCAAACCGGCGTAGCCGCTGTTGCCGGCTCGGCGTTCTTCCGTCCCGGCCGCGGCGAGGAGCTGTTGCGCTTCTGCTTCGCGAAACAGGACGAGGAGCTGGAAAAGGCCTGCGAGCGGCTGCGCAGCCTGTAATCTCGAATCAAAGATAGAAACCCGCTGTTTCCTTAGATCTCATAATTGGTCGCTCTTCGAGCAGGAATCCACTTCCCGGAGACTTGCATTCTTGGCCGCAAGGCAGCCGCTCGTGTAACCGTAATCCCCTCTGCCTATCTGCGCAGACCGCAACACAGCACCCATGCGCAACGAGGATTCCGCCGGAATGGCGGCATCTCGTGAAACGCTGGAGAGCGAATTTCGACTATTCCATATCTGCGCAGGCGTTCCAGTAAGCCCGGCGCCAGCGGAGCGGATATTCTTTATCCTCTTGCGCCGCTCCGGCGATATTGCAAGCTGCGGCGCTGTAAAACTGAAAGGCATGAACAGGTTCTTGTCTCCCCTGCGGCGAGACAAGATGTTCGATTAGACCTATAGATGTGCTTATTTTTAGACCCTCGGTTAGATTGATTCTGCCGGCTGCGCCTCTCTAAACCTGACCCGAGGGCACAGCCGGCAGTTATACGGAATCACTCGCTTCGCATTTTGCCTGTCGGATGGTAGAGCCACTCCTGCGCGTCCAGTTGGAAGGCACGGATCATCATGCCTTGCTTGAGGTGCATCGGGTCACGGCGCTGACGCCGATCGGCTCCAGTAGACTGGTAGGGCATGAGATCGCGGCGAATCTTGGGCTGGACCGCGCGCGCGTTTCTGGGCGCGACCGCACTGAGCGTTGGCGCGGCCCTCAGCGGATGCGGCATGCCGGGAGCTCCACAGCCGCCCTCTCTCGATCTGCCGGATCGAGTGACGGATCTGTCCGCGGTACGCGCAGGAAATCAGGTCTCGCTCACCTGGGCGATGCCGAAACGCAATACAGACAAACTGTTGCTGAAAGGCGATGTACAGGTGCGCGTATGCCGCGGGCGGGACAGCACGGGCGCATGTGCAGCGGCCGAAAGCTTACAATTTGCGCCGGGAGCCAATGCCGCATTTACGGAGACATTGCCCTCGCCGCTGGTCACGGGCATGCCGCGCGTGCTCACGTATTATGTCGAGCTTGTAAACCGCAAAGGACGGTCGGCAGGGCTCTCGAATGGCGCAGATGTGCCGGTCGGCGAAGCGCCGGCTGCGGTAACGGACCTGAATGCAACGGTGGAGAAAGACGGCGTGCTGTTGCAGTGGGCAAGCGGCGCCACGGAAGCGGCGCCAACGGCAATTCGGCTGGTGCGGAGATTAGTTTCGCCTGCCCAATCGAAGAAAAAATCAGAACAGGGTCCGTTATCTCCGCCAGCCGAGCCGGTGGAACAAACTCTTCTCGTTTCCGCAGGAGCGCATGGTCACGCGCTCGACAAGGACATCCGCTTCGGCGAGAGTTACGAGTACCGTGCGCAACGCGTAGTAAGCGTGACGGTCGGCGAAAAGAAACTCGTGTTGGCCGGGCCGTTCTCCGCGCCGGTGCGCATCGACGCGGCAAAGATCTTCCCGCCGGCCATTCCAGACGGTTTGGCTGCGGTTGCCACAGCGGGAGAAGATGGAACTTCGCCGGCGATCGACCTAAGCTGGCAACCCGATGCAGAGGCGGATCTGGCGGGCTACGTTGTTTACCGGCGTGAGACAGCGGGCGCATGGAGCCGTATCTCGCCCGCACAGCCTTTGACAGGACCGGGCTACCATGATGCTAGCGTTCAGCCCGGTCACACTTATTTTTATTCCGTGAGCGCGATGGACGAGGAAGGGCATGAGAGCGCCCGTTCCGCCGAAGCGCAAGAGACAGTGCCCGGACCCTGATCGAGAGTTGCCGTGGTTGGCAATCAGGAGAGTTCCCCGATGAATTATTGCCGGTTCTTGCTGAATGACCAGATTCATTACGGCGCCGTCGAAGACGTGGATGGCGATCTGTGGATTGCCGGCCCCGCGCCCGCACCCACGGAAGATCTGGCCTACCGCCTGGCGCTGGAGCAGGGAGAGATCAAGAACTTTGATTTTCAGCCGATGCCGCTGGCTGCGGCCGATCTGCTACCTCCGGTAACGCCGTCGAAGATCGTGTGCGTGGGCCGCAATTACCGCGAACACGTGCAGGAGTTGGGCAATGAGATGCCTGCAGAACCCTTGCTCTTCTTCAAACCCCCGTCGTCGCTGCTGGCCTCCGGCGGAACGGTGCGGCTTCCGGCGCTGTCATCGCGCGTGGACTTTGAAGGCGAGCTGGCTTTGGTCATCGGGCGCAAAGTGCGCAAATTGAGCCCGGAACACAACTGGCGTGACGTGGTGCGCGGCTTCACGCTGGCCAACGATATTTCGGCTCGCGATCTGCAGAAGAAAGACGCGCAGTGGACCCGCGCCAAAGGCTTCGACACCTTCTGCCCGGTCGGCCCGGTGGTGAGCGATGAACTCGATCTCGATGCGGGCCTTACGATCGAGACGCGCTTGAATGGTGAAGTGCGCCAGCGAGGCTCTACGCTCGATTTCATCTTCTCTGTGCCCGTGTTGCTCAGCGCCATTACCGCAGCGATTACCCTCGAAGCCGGCGATCTGGTTCTCACTGGTACGCCATCGGGAGTGGGACCGCTTACTCCCGGCGATCGCGTGCAGGTGAGCATGACTGGATTGGGCGTACTGGAGAATGGGATCGAAGCAGATTGAAAATCGGATGCTGCCATGCATCCTCCGTTTACCTCCGGCATCCTAAAAGGGCGTACACTGGTGCCGTGGAGCGCCGACTCCGAGACTTTTTCCCGAGGAGGGATCATGCCGCAGAATCTTCTTGAGCAATTGCGCAAATACACCGTGGTCGTGGCCGATACCGGCGACATCGAGGCAATGGAAGAGTTTCGCCCGCAGGACGCGACAACCAACCCCTCTCTCATCACAGCGGCTGCGCAAATGCCACAATATCAGCCCATTGTCGATGGTGTGCTGATGGAAGCGCACAAGGAATTGGGTGATGGGGCCACGGACAAAGACGTGGCAAATCTCGCATTTAAACGGCTGGCCATTGCATTTGGCAAAAAGATTTTGGCCATCGTTCCCGGCCGCGTGTCCACCGAAGTGGACGCGCGCCTCTCGTATGACACCAAAGCCACGATCGAACAAGCGCGTTACATTATCGGCCTTTACGATCAAGCGGGCATCGGGCGCGATCATGTGCTGATCAAGATCGCCTCGACGTGGGAAGGCATTCGCGCCGCGGAAGTGCTGGAAAAGGAAGGCATTCACTGCAACCTGACGTTGCTCTTCGGGGTACACCAGGCCATCGCCGCCGCCGATGCAGGCGTCACGCTGATTTCACCCTTCGTTGGCCGTATTCTCGACTGGTACAAGAAAGACACCGGCAAGGACTACCACGACGCGGAAGATCCCGGCGTGCAATCGGTAACGAGAATCTACAACTACTTCAAAAAGTTCGGCTACAAGACCGTGGTCATGGGCGCGAGCTTCCGGAATATCGGCGAGATCAAAGAATTGGCTGGCTGCGATCTGCTCACCATTTCACCGCAACTGCTCGCCGAGTTGGAAAAGACCGAGGGCAACCTGCCCCGCAAGCTCGATCCGGAAAAAGCGAAGGCCATGACGATCGAGAAGATCACGGTGGACAAGGCCACATTCGATAAGATGCACGCCGCAGACCGCATGGCGACAGACAAGCTGAAGGAGGGCATCGAGGGATTTTCTTCGGCGCTCGAAAAGCTGGAGGGTTTGCTGGCCACGCGGCTGGCGGCGCTGGAGCAGCGTGCGCCGGCGACTGTATAAACGAAGTTGCGCATCCTGCGCTTAAGATTATTTCCGTTTCAAGAGGCAGCCGTCAGCGGCTGCCTCTTTTGCGTTACAGGGTTTGCAATTGATGGACCAATTTGCTAACAAAAGTGTCAATTCACTGTAGGCAAAGAGAGTATTTCCGATACAGTCAGTGTTACAGCATCTTAAATAAGCAGCGGCTGCTCCTCCCGGGCAATGCCGAGAGCGGCCGGCGCTTCAAGAGAAAGTGGCCCGTCGCGCGTGGCCATGGGAGGTATATATGCAAAACCAGTCTCATCCGCTCGAGCCCTTCTTTCGCCAGGCAGTCCGCAACAGCTACGAAGGCAAACTGGGGTTGCACGATCCCGATGTAACCGGCTATATAGCGCGATTGCTGTGTGAATTTTCAGAAGCCGACAACTTATATAAAGTTCGCGACGAGATGGGCCGGCCGATTGAGGAACTTGAGGAGATGCTGGAGGCCTCCGATCCGGTCCACGGCACCGCGCCTTCATTCGATGCCGAGCGCGCTTTGCGCAAGCACATCGGCGACTATGCGCTGTTTGTGGGCGGCATGTATCCGGAGACCGCGGGCTCAAGCCGCCGGTTGCGCCTCCACCATCCCAGCCTGGAAGAACTGATCCATGTGGGCAAGGAAAGCTACTTCATCGTCAGCCAGTTCAACCTTTTTGAGTACGAGCAGGAAGCGCCGCTGTTCGCGCGGCTTTCCGACTGGTTTGAGCGCTGCATCCTGGGCCTCACGCTGGTGCGCGAAGAGCTGAGCGCCAAACAGGCCCTGTTGCCGCCACCGCGAGTGAATTGAAACTATCTCTGTTGCTCGTCCGATAACTTCGGGTCGTGATGGCGGCGCTCCAGAACGAACTCCGTAAACAGGTGCCCGCCAATACGAGTGGCAAAGATCAGGCGCGAGCCGATGAAACCATCGATAGCAGTGTGGTCGGGCACCCAGACGCTATTGGCAATCATCGGGCCGGACATATCGGAGACCGTGGGCGTCAGAGTAAAAAAGCGGTGACCGTTCGTATCGTGGCGCGCGGTAATCTCCGCCAGCAGTGCGTTCTCGATCTTTCTCTTTTTCGAGCAACCGTGGCAGGGAATATACCGCATGTCTTCCTTGAAGAGCATCTCCATGCCGTAGCGGACGTTACCGTCTATCACGGTCGTCGCGCTTGCGCTGCCAAAGCGCTGCCCAAATCCCGGCCAGTCCTGCCCCCATGCATCCGGCTTGTCCAGGTACTGCGCATACGACGCGCGTGCCGCAGTCTCTGCCAGCGCCGGCAATCCATATGTATCTTGCAGATAACCCTTGAACTGTTCTTTCGGCGTAGGGCGCACATACGGACGGCCATTGATCATGACAGGCGCCTTTTGAGATTTGACCAGAAGATTCTTTCCGCCGAGGTTCGTCGTCTGCGCTGGAGCTGCGGGAACATTGACTCCACCAGCCGCCGGGGCCTTCGCCGTCGCTTGCGCAACGCAACGTTCCGGCGTGAACGGAAACCATCCGGCCAGCATCAGAAACCCAGCCAGTAAAGCCCCGCGTACACCGGCGTCCCCGCCTATGCCCAAAGATTTCGCCTTCCACATGGGGTCGC
The DNA here is from genome assembly GCA_030037705.1 of Acidobacteriaceae bacterium. Taxonomy (GTDB): domain Bacteria; phylum Acidobacteriota; class Terriglobia; order Terriglobales; family Acidobacteriaceae; genus Telmatobacter. The sequence continues at coordinate 13,897 of JASHQE010000290.1, forward strand.
TTGCATTGTACAGGTATCTGGACGCGCGGAACACCTTTCGCCCCATCGTAGCGAAAAATTAACTTTGCCCGTACATTGGAGATCCGCACCTGGCTTGATAAACCCCACCGCCGCACGGATACTGGACGGGAGGTTTTGCGGATGAGCAAATACATAAAGCTGTGCGCGGCCGACCAGCACGAGTTGAGCGCCTATGTTGCCTTGCCGGCACGCGAGCCCATGGCGGCGCTCGTCGTAGTCCAGGAGATCTTCGGAGTCAACGCGCACATCCGCGCAGTCGCCGACAGTTACGCGAAAGACGGCTTTCTGGCCGTCGCGCCGGCGTTGTTTGACCGCATTCAGCCCGGCATCGAGCTGGGATACGACGGTGCGGATCGCGAGAGGGCGGTGAGCCTTCGCGCCAAGCTCGATCCTGACAAGGCCGTCGCCGATATTCAAGCCGCGCTCGACTACGCCGTAACCGCGACGGAAAAGAATGTGGGCGTCATCGGCTATTGTTTTGGGGGAACATTGGCGTGGCTTGCCGCAACGCGTCTCCACCCCAGCGCAGCCGTGGGGTACTACGGCGGGCGCATCGGCAACTATGCCGGCGAAAAACCGTCTTGCCCGGTGATGCTGCATTTTGGCAAAGAGGACACGCATATTCCTGCCGAAGAAGTAGAAAAGGTTCATGCCGCACATCCTGAGGTGGAAATCTACTGGTACGATGCTGGCCACGCCTTCAACTGCGATGCGCGATCAAGCTATAACGCGGCGGCGGCGAAAGAGGCGCGGGAGCGGTCGCTGGGATTTCTCAAAAAGCACCTCGTTTGAGTGAATCTGTTGAGCGAAGGCCGTCCGCCGCGGCGGAAGACCCTTCGACAAGCCAAGGGCAAGCTCTGGGCATCTGGCTCCAACAACTCGGTCCACGCATTCTCCCGGACGGAGAATGCTCTGAAGTGGCCGTAGAAGTAGCTTTGACCCGCGCAGAAACCGTATGATCTGCGGTGCATGGCCAATTTCCGTTCTGACTGCAGGTGAAGGGATGACAATCTCCGCGCCCGATGCTGCGAGCGCTAAAGCCGGATTACGCAAGGCGATGGGCTTCTGGGATGTGCTGCTGTTCAATATCGCCACCGTACTCGGTCCGCGTTGGGTCGCCGCCGCCGGCCACAACGGCACTTCGTCCATCAGCCTGTGGGTCTTGGCCGCGATCTTCTTCTTTGTGCCCGGCGCGCTGGTCATCAACGAGCTCTCCTCGCGCTTTCCTGAAGAGGGCGGTTTGTATGTCTGGGCGCGGGAAGCCTTCGGCCCGTTTCACGGTTTTGTTGCCGGATGGACGTACTGGATCTACACGGTCTTTTACTTTCCGGGACTGCTTCTGGCCAGCGCCTCCATGAGCGCGTATATCCTGGGCGGCCGCGGCATCGCGCTTTCTGAGAACCGCACGTTTCTGCTCTCCGTTTCGCTGGCCATGCTGGTGGTTGCCGTCGTGCTGAATATCGTTGGACTCAACATCGGCAAGTGGCTGCAGAATGCAGGCGGCGTGGGAACGTATCTGCCGCTGATCATTCTTGTGCTGGTGGCCGCGGTTGTCTGCTTCCACCACGGCTCCGCGACACACTTCACGCTTGTGAACATGATGCCGGCCTGGAATTGGGATACGGTGAATTTCTGGTCGCAGATTGCCTTTGCGTTTACCGGGCTCGAGCTGGTCTCAGCCATGAGCGAGGAGGTGCGCGATCCGCGCCGCACGCTGCCGCGCGCCGTCTTCGGCGCAGGCGCGCTCATCGCCCTCATGTACATCGCCGGCACCTTCGCCGTTTTGGCATTGTTGCCCGCGTCGAACATCGATCCGCAGAGCGGCGTCTTTGGCGCAATCGCCGTCGGCTCCATCGCATTGAAGGTGGGCTTCCTCGGCATCCTCGCCGCGCTGCTGGCAGGCGCGGGCAATGTCGGCGGTGTAGGCTCTACAGTCGCCGGCATCGCGCGCGTGCCGTTTGTCGTCGGCATCGACCGCTATCTGCCGCGGGCCTTCGGCAAGGTTCATCCGCGCTGGAAGACTCCTTATATCTCGATCCTGGTACAGGCGGTGCTCTCGGGCGGGATCTTGCTGGCGAGCCAGATCAACGACACCACGCGCGGCGCCTATCAGGTGCTCATCGACGCGGCAATCGTGCTTTACTTCATTCCATTCCTCTACATGTTTGCGGCGGTCATCAAGCTGGCTTGGCGCAGAGACCGCATGGAGAATCCGCAAGCCATACTCGTGCCTGGCGGCATGGCCGGCATTTGGATCTCCGGCGGACTCGGATTTCTGATCGTGCTTGTCGGCATCCTGGTTTCGCTCGTCCCGCCCGGCGACTCGGCGAACAAGCTCGGCTTCGAGTTGAAGCTGCTCGCGGGAACGGCAATTTCAATTCTGCTGGGGCTGAGCCTTTACTGGCGCGGCGCGCGATCGAAGGAAGAAGAAGAGCGATAACCAAAGCAGCGATAACCGAAGCAGCGGGCAAATGTGCGGCCGCTACTCTCGCCGGAAGCGGTTGGCTTGATCGAACTCATTGCGCAACACCGGCGTGCGCAGATTTTCGCGCAGGTGTGCAAGCCGCTGCTCCAATGCATGGAGAGCCTGCTCGATCAGCTCGGTGTTGGTGTGCGCAATATCCCGCCACATGGAATAGGGACTGGCGCCCAGCCGCGTCATCTCGCGCAGGGCGCGGCCGCCCACGTCTTTTAACTCCGGCGCTTCGCCAACCTCTTCTTCGAGCAGTGCGCTCAAAGCCGTGGCGACAAACTGCGGCAGATGACTGACCCAGGCCACGAGCTGATCGTGGCGGACAGGATCGAGATCGAGAATCCGCGAGCCCATGGCCAAAATCCACTGGCGCCACGACTGGACGAGCGCCATGGCACGATCGGAGCGCCGCGCCGCCGGATCGTCCGTGAAGAGCCACACGGCGCCGCGAAACAGGTTGGCGTCACCCAGCTCCGCGCCGCCGCGTTCCTTGCCGGCCATGGGATGGCCGGGGAGAAATGCAGGACGGTTGGGCTTGTTGTAAAGGCACGCTGCCGACTCGGCGATGAGCCGCTTGGTGCTGCCCACGTCAGTGACAAGATGGTCCGGCCCCAGCGCGCCCGATAACTGCGCCATAAAATCGAGCGTTGCGTAGATGGGCATGGAGAGCAGCACTACTTCACTCTCTTGCGCGGCCTGAACGGCGTCTTCCGCGACCGAAGTGAGCGCGCCCATGGCGAGCGCATGATGCGCCTGGTCGGAAGTGCGGTTCCAGCCGACGATCTGGCCGTGAAACCCGGCTGCGCGGAGCGCCAGGCCCGCCGATGTGCCCAGCAGGCCCGTGCCCAGGATAGCAATGCGTTCGATCATAATTAGCAAGCCAGCTAGTTAGCGAGTCAGCAAGTCAGCGTAAAGCACAATTATGCGATCTGTAATGTCCCCACAAGTCCGTTGATGAGACGGGCCACTTCTTCGCATTGCTCCATCAACGCTGCCATATTCTTTGGTTCAAGTAAATTTAGATTACCAGCGAGTTCGAGCTGAGTCTGCAATTCAAAGAGCGAGCCGCGGGCAACCGCCAGAAATTGTCTGAAATGACCGTCATTTAACCTGCCATGCCCCTCCGCGATATTACTTGGAACTGCAACTGCAGCTCGGCGCATCTGAGATTGAAGACCATACATTTCGGTCTTCGGCAGCCCTTCAGTGATTTGGTAGACTGCCTTGGCCAGGTTCATAGCTTTTTGCCAAACGATCAACTCCCGGTAATGACGAGTTCTCTTGCGAGCTTCGGTTTCGCCATCTGTTTTCCAATCCTTATCTTTCATGCGCCGAATTCTCGCTGACCGGCTAACTCGCTGACTTGCTGACCCGCTCCATCTTACAGCGTTCTTCCCACTGCTTGAGCGATCCCGCGCAGCTCGGCGGTGAGCTTGGCGAAATCTTCCAGATACAGGGTCTGCGCCGCGTCCGAAACAGACTTGTCGGCATTGGGATGGATCTCGATGAGCAGCGCGTCGGCGCCTGCGGCCACGGCAGCCTTAGCCATGGGGCCAACCATGTCGCGCCGGCCGGTACCGTGCGAAGGATCAGCAACCACCGGCAGGTGCGAGAGCTTCTTGAGCACCGGGATGGCCGAGATATCCATCGTGTTGCGCGTAGAAGTTTCATACGTGCGGATGCCGCGTTCGCACAGGATCACGTCGTAGTTGCCGCCTGAAAGGATGTACTCGCTCGAAAGCAATAGTTCCTCAAGTGTGGCCGCGATGCCGCGCTTGAGCAGCACCGGCTTGCGCACCTGGCCCAGTTCGCGCAGCAGATTGAAATTCTGCATGTTGCGCGCACCCACCTGGAAGCAGTCCACGTAAGGCAGCATCGGCTCGATCTGCGCGATCTCCATCACTTCGCTCACGGTGGCGAGGCCATTTGCCGCCGCGGCTTCGCGCATCAGCTTGAGGCCGGGGATGCCGAGGCCCTGAAACGAGTAAGGCGAACTGCGCGGTTTGAAGGCGCCGCCGCGCAGGAATTTCCCCCCCGCGGCTTTTACGGATGCGGCGATGGCAAAGATCTGATCGTGGTCTTCGATCGCGCAGGGGCCGGCGATCATGGCTACCTGCTCGCCGCCGATTATCGCTCCATTGGGAAATTCGATCGTGGTTCCATGCGGACGGAAGGCACGGCCGGCCAGTTTGTAGGGCGAGCTGATGCGGTGCACATTCAGCACGCCGGGCAGCACCTCAAATTTGCTCAGGTCGAGACCGGCCGTCGGTCCGACGGCGGCAAGGATGGTCTGCATCGCGCCGGTGGTGCGATGCACGTTGACTCCGGACTCGAGCATCACGTCGATGACGGCGTCGATCTGTTCTTCTGTGGCATTCTCCTGCATGGCGACAATCATGATTTCTTTCCTGTTTCGGGCGCTGCATCACCCGCGGCATGGCCCTGTTGCTGCTGGGCATTTCTTTGCGAGGCCAACTCGTTCTTCTGCAGGGCCCGCATCACGTCGATGATGCGCTCGTAGATATGCGTCAGCTCGATGTCCGGCAACGGCCCCTTGTTGGCCGCGCGCACGTTGGCGTAGATGATCTTTTCGCGATTCGGTTCATAGACCGGGAGCGAAGTGGCGGCTTTCAGGTAGCCAATCATCTGCGCGGCGCGAGCCCGCTCGCTGAGCAACTCAACGAGCTGGCGGTCCAGTTCATCGATGCGGATTCGCAGTTCTTCGATCGTCATTGCATCCTCGTGTCGGGTCCCGCGCCGGCGCTCGGCCGGACGCATCGGTGCATTGGAACCTGAGTTGAATCCTAATTCTTTGCGCGTTGGGGCGTTTACCGGGCCAGCGCTGTTTGAGGCAGGCGCAGGCCCTTGATAAATCGGGCCACTGCGCCGGCCGCTGTCTCCGGTGTCGAGCGTTCGATGAGCTCGACAATCGCGCTGCCGACAACCGCGGCATCCGCGAACTCCGCCACCTGCGCGACGTGATCCGCATTGCTGATGCCGAACCCCACGGCCACCGGGAGGCGTGTTCCGTCAGAACCGGAAAAACGGCGGATGCGCGCCACCAGCGCGGCGGCATCGACGGCGAGGCTTTGCTGCTTGCCGGTGATCCCGGTACGGGAGATCGCGTACACAAAACCTACGGAGTGCGCGGCAATGGCCTCGAGCCGTTCATCGGGACTGGTTGGCGCGGCGAGAAAGATGGGCGCAAGATGCGCGCGCGTCATTTCGGCAAGATATTCGCCGGCCTCTTCGACGATCATGTCCGTGGCGAGCACGCCATCCGCGCCGGCGCTCGCGGCATCGTCCGCAAACTTGCTCAGCCCATAGCGCAGAATCGGATTGAGATAGCTGAAGAGAACAAGACCGGAATTGGGACGCGCGGCGCGAATCTCGCGGCACAGTACAAGCACATCTTTGAGCCGTGTGCCACGGGCCAATGCGCGCTCGCTGGCGCGCTGGATGATGGGCCCATCCGCCACCGGATCGTTGAACGGAACACCCAGCTCGATCACATCGGCTCCCTCATCGATAGCGGCAAGCGCAATCTCGCGTGTGGCCTCGAGAGAGGGATCTCCTGCTGTCAGATAAACGACCAGGCCCGGTTTGTGATTGAAACGAATCGGCATCTGATTGCGGTTAAAAACTTGGGTGCCCCAAGTCTTCCGCCGTGGCGGATGAGACCTGGGAAAGCAACACTCTTCATCCTCTATAGCTTCAGTTCGCGGGCCAGAATGCCCATATCCTTGTCGCCGCGTCCGGAGAGGTTCACCACCAGTATGTCACGCGCCGGCAACGTGGGCGCGATGCGAATGGCCTCGGCCACGGCATGGGCGCTTTCGAGAGCCGGCAAAATTCCCTCAGTCCGCGCGAGCTTCTTTACGGCATCGAGCGCAGCAGCATCATCCTGTGAAACGTACTCGGCACGTCCCGTGTCGTGCAACATCGCGTGTTCGGGACCGATGGAAGCGTAATCCAGCCCGGCGGAGACGGAGTGGGTCAGCGCAATCTGTCCATCGTCATCCTGCAACACGTAAGAATAAGTACCTTGCAGCACGCCGGGCACGCCGCCCTGGAACCGCGCCGCGTGCTCGCCGAGCACAGTGCCGCGCCCTCCGGCCTCCACGCCGATGAGGCGCACCTGCCGGTCGGGAATAAACTCGTAAAACGCGCCGATAGCATTCGACCCTCCGCCCACGCAGGCGACCACTGCGCTGGGAAGACGCCCCTCTTTTTCCAGGATCTGCGCTTTCATCTCGCGGCTGATGCAGCGGTGAAAGTCGCGCACCATCGTCGGATACGGATGCGCGCCCAGCGCGCTGCCGAGCAGATAATAGGTCGTGCGCACATTCGTGACCCAGTCGCGCATCGCCTCGCTGATGGCATCCTTGAGCGTCTTCGAGCCGGAGCCGACGCCGCGCACCTCTGCGCCCAGGAGCCTCATCCGCATCACGTTCAGCTCCTGGCGCTCCATGTCCACTTCACCCATATAGATCACGCATTCAAGGCCCAGCAGTGCACAGGCAGAGGCCGTGGCTACGCCGTGCTGGCCAGCGCCGGTTTCGGCGATGATGCGTTTCTTGCCCATGCGCTTGGCGAGCAGGCCCTGGCCGAGCGAGTTGTTGATCTTATGCGCGCCCGTGTGCAGCAGGTCTTCGCGTTTTAAATAGATCTTCGCGCCGCCCAGCGATTCCGTCAGACGCTTGGCAAAATAGAGCGGCGTGGGCCGACCGGCATAGTCGGTGAGCAGTTCATTGAGCTCGGCCTGGAAGGCGGCATCGGCCTTGGCGATCTCATACGCACGCTCCAACTCCATGAGGGCAGCCATCAGCGTCTCCGGCACATAGCGGCCGCCGTAGACGCCGAAGCGTCCAGGCCGCGACTCGGACGGATTTGCGGGAAGAATGATGGATGCCATGGAAAGCTCCTGGTCGATGTCCGCAGGTTGCGGAAGTCTTAGTGTACTAGGATGGCAGCCGTACGCGCATGAAAGCAAACAAAGATGCGCCTATGCATAAGTGCGGCTCATGCTGATTTTCCACGGCACAGGATGCCATGTGCCGTCGCGCTTTTCATAAATATTCCAGCCCTCGTAACCGTCGCCCAGTGCCCACACCATGCCGAGAGTCTGGCTGCGGTCAAAGTAGATCTGGCTGAATAGGCTGAGCGGGCCGCGGCCTTTATACTTGCGTGCTATTTTCTTGTCCAGCTTCCACGGATGACAAACATCTACAACCACTGGAGGGGTGAGCTGGTCGTATTCGGCGCGCTGCGCACTGTCCATCATCCGGTAGGGCAACAGAAGGTTGAACTTGGGCTCAAGGCGCAAGCGCTGCCTCCTGCGCGCAGCAATGTCTGTGAGGCCCTCGTTGAATTGCGCTAACTGGTCCTTTGGCACTTCGACGATCGAACCACCGCCAACAGCCAACCATTCCTTTGGGGAAGTGACAGGGTGGCCTGTGCCGTAGTTTCTGTCCAGATCCTCCGTGGTGTCGGGAATCAGGAACTCCCGTTTCGTGGTTTCAAGCTTTGCGACCAGCAAAGAAAGAATTGCGTAGGTATCCTCAGCCCGCTCGGGTGGAACTCGAACAGGGGCTTCCTCAGCGGGGGAGATTGGCTGCGCAAAGGCGCTCGAGGCCGCGAGCGCCATCGAAAGCTGGATGCAGAAAACCCGCCGGTTGATATCGAGAGAAGCCACGAAGAAAATATACCTCAAACCGTCATCATAAGAAACACCGGCCGGACCTACTTCTTTCTCGCGACGTCGCACAACATATCGGAATGAATGTTGAGCCCGATATTCGTCATGTTGTAGACGTGCTCGCTGGCGACGAGCCAGACGATCTCGCAGATGGCGCGCTCGGAGTAATGCTTGGCAAGGCGCGCGAAGGTTTCGGGGTTTACCTTCTTGTCCCGGGTCAGCTCCGTTACGTAGTCCAGCAGTGCGCGCTCCGCTTCGCTGAAGAGCGGGCTGATCGCGTACTCGTTAAGCGCATCGAACTTCTTTTCGTTCATCCCCTCATGGATCGCAAACCAGCGCCCGATATCGATACAAAACAGACACACGTTGAGCTGCGCAACGCGCTCGCGGACCAGCATCTGCGTCTCCTGCGGCAGCTCGAGTTTCTTGTCGAGCTTGGCGATCTTTGAGATGAAGAGGCCGAATGCGACGGGCATCCGGGAATACACCACTTTGACGGGCGTGAGCACCTTGCCGAACTGTCGGCGCGTCCCGGCATAGGCGAGCTTTTTGAACCAACCTTGCGGCTTTTCAATGGGAGGAAGAAAGGTATCCATCGCGAGACCTCCTGGACTTCGGATATTGATTTCTGCTGCGCAGAGTCCTGCGCCCTGAACAAATGACGAACAGGCAGCACGAAGTGTGACATCTTACCGTGCCACGACCCGAAGGCGCCAAGCCGGTTCGCACAAGTTAGTGACTGGTGGCGAATTGCCTTGCGCGCAGCGGCCGGGTGCCCGGTGCCCCAGAGCCTGCCCTGAGCGTAGTCGAAGGGTCTGGACTTTCAGACCTGGGAGAGCAAGATATGAATCAGCCCACCTTAAAGAACTGGAAGAGTTGAGGGTTGTGCTTTCCCAGGTCTAGTGAGACCTGGGGCACCCGGCTGTGCGCGCATTGGCCACAAAGGCGCGCACTTTCGCCGGGTCTTTCCGGCCCGGAAACGCTTCCACGCCGCTCACAACGTCGACACCCCAGGGCCGCAGGACCGCGATCGCCTCCGCCACGTTCTCCGGCGTCAGCCCCCCCGCTGCAATGCGTTTCGCTTCTGCGTTTTGGAAAAGAGTTTTGCTCGCTGCGGCCCAATCAAAAGTTTTCCCGGTACCGCCCACGGCCGCGACCGTGCGCGAATCAACAAGGATCGCATCCACATTGGGATCGGAACTAGCCGCGTGAGCTGCAGCGGCATCGTCACCAAAATGCACAACGCGCAGAATTCGCAGTTGCGCGCCGAAACGCGCGCGAAGCTGGGCGGGAATCTCCGGCGCAGCATCGAAATGCAATTGCACGCCGGTCAGCCTGCACATCGCTACAGTAGACGCGATCTCTTCGAGCGGCGCATCAACGAAGACGCCGATCTTTTCGAGGCTTGCAGGCAGATGCCGCACAATTTCGGCCACCTGTGCAGGCGTCACGCGTCGGGGACTGGATGCAAAGACGAAACCTACCGCATCGGCACCGACGCCAGCGGCTACGAGCGCGTCTTCGAGCGAGGTGTTGGCGCAGATTTTGACCCAGAGGCTCATGACGCAACCGCTGCTGTAAGCAACGCTTCAAGTGCTGCGCCAGGGTCCGCTTGCCGCATCAGGCTTTCGCCGATCAGGAACGCATCGAATCCAGCCTGGCGCAACTGCGCAATGTCCTGCGCGGTAAAAATGCCGCTCTCGGTTACACGCACCACAGTTGAGGGGATCCGCTCGATCAGCGTGAGCGAAGTATCGAGCGAAACCGCGAAGGTTTTCAGATCGCGATTGTTTACGCCGATCGCCTGTGCGCCGGTTTCGCCCAATGTGTCGAGCACGCGATCGAGTTCATCGGCCGTGTGCACCTCCACCAGCACGTCGAGCGCAGAATCGTTGGCCACTGCGGCAAGATGGCGCAAATCCGCATTGGTAAGCGCGGCGGCAATCAACAGAATGGCGTCGGCGCGGTGTGCGCGCGCTTCTGCGATCTGGTATTCGTCGATCACGAAGTCCTTGCGCAGGCAGGGCAGAGGCGTAGCCGCCGAGGCGAGTTCCAAATTGCGCAGACTGCCCTGGAAGTACGGCTCATCGGTGAGCACGGAAAGCGCCGCTGCTCCTCCGGCGCGGTAGCGGCGGGCGATCCATTCGGGATCAAAGTCCGCGCGGATCAGGCCTTTCGACGGAGAAGCCTTCTTGATTTCGGCGATCACGGCCGTCCCGTTCGCTGCCTGCCGTCGCAGCGCCGCCGCCCATCCGCGGGGATGGTGCTGGAGCGCGCGGCGCTCCAGATCGGCCAGCGGCACACGGGCCTTGCTCGCCGCCACAGTGGCGTGCGTCGAGCCCAGAATCGTGCCCAGAACGGTGTTGGACGCAGTGGTCATGCCCTGGCTTGAGTATACGGGGGAATGGCATGATTCAGCGCGAAGAAGCGGCCGCATCAAGTTTCAGAGCGAGCAGATCCCGCGCGGCCTGGCGTCCCAGCCGGATGCAGTCCGGAATGCCGACGCCATCGTAAGCATTTCCGGCCAGCCGCAAATCCGGCAGCGCCGTCAGGCGAGCGGAGATCCGCACCATCCGCTCCTTGTGGCCCACCGCGTATTGCGCCATGGCACGCCGCCAGCGGGACACCTGCACGTGTTCGGGCTCGGCATCGGGCCGTATGATCTTGGCGCCGAGAATCTCGCTCAACTCTCGCCGCACCGTCGCCACCAATGCCGCATCGGACTCGGCGAGAAGAGGTTCATTTTTCATTCCGCCTAGAAACGCGCGCAGCACGGCTTTGCCCGGCGGTGTGCGGCCCGAGAACTTGCGATGCACAAAGGTGCAGGCCAGCATGGCGCGGCCTTCGCTGGCCGGGACCAAAAAGCCGAAGCCTTCCGGTAACGTACCCAGGCTCGCTTCGTCATAGATCAGATTCACGGTAATGGATGAAGAATACGGAATACCACACAGCTCTTCACCCAGTTCCGGATCGACCGGTGCGAGAAGCACGCCTGCAGCCCAGGCCGGCGAGGCCATGATCACGCCGTCGCACAAAAAGGATTTGCCGCCCGCTTCTACGCGCCAGCCGGTGCGGCTTCTCTCCAGGCTCTGCACGGGCGTTCCAACCCGCAGACAAGCCGGATCGAGCCTGGCTACAAGAGTATCGACCAACTGCTGCATTCCGCCCCGGAGTGTCGTAAAAATAGCAACTCCACCGGTTTTGGCATTTGGCACCGGAGCTTTGGCGTGCGTGCGGACCTGCCGGTGCGCGGCAAGCATCCCGCGGGTCAGGGAGCCGTACTTACGCTCCATCTCCACCATGCGCGGGAGCACGGTTTGCGCGCTGAGCTGGGTGACATCGCCGCCATAGATGCCGCTGAGGAGCGGGTCGGCAAGCCGGTCGACAGCTTCGGCCCCGAAATGCCTCTCGACCAGCGCAGCCACCGACTCATCCCCTTGGGACGCGCGCGGCGGATACAGTAGTTCGAGCCCCATGCGCAATTTCGTCGAAAAGCTGAAGAGCCGTGTCAGCGCCGTGGGAAGCAGCCTGGTGGGTACCAGGAACATCAGTCCGTCCGGCAGGGAAATGAGCCGGTTGTGGACGACGATCCACGTTTTGCGCGCGGCATCGTTGGAGGGGATCAAGTCGCCGCCTAAACCCAACTCGCGGCACAGCTCCGCAGCTGCGGATTTTTCTGTAAGAAATGAGTCCGGACCGCGCTCGAGCACTGTACCGCTGACGATCTCCGATGCCAGCGTGCCACCCAGGCGTGGATTGGTTTCGAACAGCGTATAGCCGACCGGCTCTCCCTGCGCGCGCGCCCTTTCGAGCTCATACGCGGCTGCCAGCCCCGCGATACCGCCGCCGATGATCGCTATTTGCACGTCCGCGCTCTCTTCGTCCTCACAGCCATTTAAGCACTCCGGAGCGGGCGCCCAAGCGCGATCCACAGACTCTTCTCTCAAACTGCAGCACTGGTAAGAATTGCACCCTCCATGCGCGCCAGAGCCGCCGGCCAGCCACTCCCCATGCCTTGGAATGTCATCTTGCCCATGGACGAGTCAAGATCAAGCCGGATTGTGGCAGATATATGTTGCCGTTATGCATGTGAATTGGAAGAAGCCCTCCAGAATCAGGATTTCCGGATCAGGATCAGGATATGTGGAGACGCGCAGCCCACATGCAAGACGAAGAGAGATTTTGGCTCCCGCCGTGATTCCTTCGTGATTCCCCGAGGAGAATAGCTTTGCGATAACGAAGGCTGTGATGCGGATCACCAGACATTACGCCTGAATGGACCCTGGCCTTTGTTTACTGGACAAATCTTTGAAATCGGAACACAATAGGTCACTTATGAACCTTTTTGCGAAAACGCGCGTCTGTATGGATTGTGGCGCGGTTGTATCGATTGTGAGCTGATAGGCGGGTAAGTAAAACCGGCGCGAAAGCCGGGCAAAAGCGGGTAAGTCCGGTGAGCTAGATCACAAGATTATGTGCGGCCGGACACCGCGGACGCATTCTTCAGTCTGCGATAGTTTTGAATGTTCTAAAGAATAAGGAGGTTCCCATGGCAGTCGTATTCAAGCCGGGCTGGAGCAAACCCTCCACCATTCTCTTTGCCTCTGAGATTCCCGTGAATGAGCGAGCCTTCTCGTTTGCTCTGGCACAAGCCAAGGAGTTTGGCGCCGATCTCATTCTCTTCCATGTCTATGACACACTGGTTGTCTCCGCCTCCGAGACCTCGGGCATCCGCTACTACGATCATACTGCCGCGGCGCTTGCGGAAAAGCACCAGCTCGAGCCGTTGGCGCAACGCGTGCGCGCGGCCGGGGTTGCCTGTGAGGTTGTCGTTCGTCCCGGGCTGCCGGCTGATCAGATCCTTGCCTTCAGCCGCGAGCGCGAGATCGATCGCATTCTAATGGGCACGCATTCGCCCGGGCCGATCGGCAAGCTCCTCGTAGGCTCAGTTGCAGAAGCGGTTCTGCGCAGCGCCATCGTGCCGGTTTGCATCATCGGGCCGGAGGTAGTGGATGGAAGTTATCGCAACTTCGCAACCCGAACGATCCTTTGCGCCGCCAGTTTGCAGGAATCGAGCCATGTAGTGGCAGGTTTTGCCGCAGATCTGGCTGCCCAGCACGACGCCATGTTGATTTTGCAGCATGTAATCCGGCCTCAGGACAGGGCAGAATACTTGGCCGGCCGATCCCTGGACCAGATAGAAGCCGACATGCTCGCGCTTGTTCCCGCAGAGCTGCAAGGTAAGATTGCGGTTCAAACCATTGTCGTTCCGGGCGATCCGACGGAAGAACTTCTTTATCAAAGCCGGGCGCAATATGCTGACCTGATCGTTCTGGGTGCGCAGGGTGCATCGGCCTTTGCGGCGATCACACGCCATGGCGTGGTCTACAAGGTGCTCGCACACGCACCCTGCCCGGTTCTCACGCTCTCGCCGGCCGTGCTGGCGGACTGCGGATCGAAGGCGGAAACTTCCCACGAAGCTTATATGGCAGGCATTTTCTAAGTCGACCGTCTATCTGCGTAGAAGGCGCCGCTTCGATCGGAACCGAAGCGGCGCCTTTTTCTTTGCCTGGAGATTTGCCATATAAGTCAGATAACTCTCAGCAACAGCAGGATCACAACGATCGTGAGAATAAGACTCAGACTGCCTCCACCGTAATATCCCCAGCCTGGGCCCATCCTATAACCGCCATATCCAAATCCAAAGATCAAGATAATGAGAATAATCAGTAGAAGCATATGGTCTCCTTTTCTATAATCCCGTCCGCTCGCGAACTTACAAAGCTATCCCTTGGAGTTGCAAGCACAGGCAGCAAGAGACACAACATCACTCCTGCTGGTGCAGACCAGCCGGCGCGCGCTTTTCGCAGAGCGAACTTTGCATTCGGTTCACCTACTTCATGCAACAAAGATCGCACCAAGCGTCTGATGCCTGGCCTTTGCCGCTGGCTGCTTCACGGAAGCAAATTTCAGGCATCTGCGCCTGCAATGGAAGCGCAGCGGCGCCGGATGGAGAGCCGCAATTGCCAAGCTCTTTCTTTTGGCTCAAACACAACTGCCACGAACAACCTCATGGAACAGCCCGGCGTCCAAACTGTCTGTTGTGGAAAGAGACGGTGAAAGATGCTCTGGACAATCTTTGTAATCCTGCTGGTTCTATGGTTGCTGGGACTTATCACGTCCTACACCCTCGGAGGGTTCATTCATATTCTGCTCGTGCTCGCATTGGTGGTTCTGTTAATCCAGTTGCTTACGGGACGAAAACCCGTGGCTTAACTCCGGGCCGGCTCGTTTGCCCTAAGCTGGGAAACCGAATAGATCGAGCTTATAGTTGCGCTTGGCCGTAAAGGCAGTCAAATTCAATCCACGGAGGTGGAAATCATGGATAAAGATAGAGTGAAAGGCGCAATCAATGATGCCGTGGGACGTGTTAAAAGGCAGGCGGGCGAGTGGACCGGCGACCCAAACACCCAGGTCGAGGGTGCTGCACAGCAGGCGAAAGGCAAAGCGCAGAAGGCCTGGGGGAACATGAAAGATGCCGCTCGCGAGGCCCAGCATGAAGCGGACCAGGAAGGTGAAGCTGATCGTACAGCGGACCATCGCGATGAACATGCGACGCACGCTCGTCACTGAGACCATAAACCTAGTTAAACCCGGATACGTCGTGACGCCGTAGATCCGTCACGAAATCGCTTAGCTTATAAGAGCCGGCGGGAACGCGATTGGAGAGGCGTCCTGCCGGCGTTTCCATTTCCCCCGTCAAACATGCTTATCCTTCCGGTCTGGCCGCGATCCAATCGGGATGATATGGGAAAGCACGATTCTCAGTCAACCAATGAGCATCCCGGGTAGTGGCTCAGTTTGAACGCACATTCTTCAGGGGCTAAAGCCCGCCGTTCATTTGCGTGATTTCGGCACGACTAAAGTCATGCCCTGTTACAAAGCAAATTGAAACTGAGCCACTACTGCATCCCGGCTCGACAGTCTTACCAGAAGTTTGTGGTGTGAATCGAAGCCCGAACCGCAGATCCTTCGACTCCGTCCGCTGGCGCGGACTTCGCTCAGGATGACAGGGTTTAATTTAACATGTCATCCTGAGCGGAACAGGGCGCGGTTTATGCGCCCTGTGCAGTCGAAAGCCTGCCCTGAGCGTAGTCGAAGGGGATCTGCGGTTGCTTCTAAACATCCATACGATCCGCTGGGTGCCCCAGGTCTCGATTTTGAGACCTGGGAAAGCACAACCCTCAACTCTTCCGCTCTTTAAGGTGGCTGATTCGCATCTTGCTTTCCCAGGTCTGTCCGCCGCGGCGGACAGACCTGGGGCACCCAGCATCGGTGCTGAGCTCGGCATCCGGAGATCTGCGCTCGCCTCGCCCCTACGGGGCGGGGATGGATTTGTAGGCACCTTATCCCAGGGTTTCGTTCGCTGCGGCGAACTCCACCCTGGGCTATTCTCGCTCTCTCCCTACGGAAGAAATGATGTCTGCGCGGGAGCGCGGAATGGCCGCCCATCAACGGCTCCGACATCGGAACAACCTCTTGATCATCTATAGGCAAGGGTGGGAATGCACGGCCTCTATTTCTGGTCGGTCTCCACAATCTCCGACGCCCCATTCAGAAATTCCGGGTCCATCTCCGCGATATCCACGCGATAGCTCACCGTCTTCGCGGTCGGAAAATCCGCCGGCACTTTCTGCGTGACCTTGCCAGTCGCGGCCCATTCGGCGCCACGCTGAAACGTTGTGATGAAGCCTGCGCAGCTCAGCGCGAATACGTCGTGGCCCAGTGTGGTGTGAAAGATGCGTCCCTTACCGTAGCGCAGCACCATCAGCATGGGTTCGTTGCGGCCGGTTCCCTTATTCTTGAGGTCGGAGTGCGCTGTCGCCAGCACCGTCATGTTCTGGCCCGGACCGCGCAGCGCACCATAGAGCTCATCATTTGCGTGCAGCCAGATAAGCGGCAATCCCTTCATGATCGGGTGCTCCGAATCGCGCACCGTGATCTCGAAGGGAAGCCGAACCCCATGCTGACCGGCTTTGCCGGGCGAGGCATCGGAAACCATTTTGCCATCCTGCCAGTACCAATACGGCCCGGCCTTCTCATCGCGGTTGCGCCATCCGCCGATGCCGGCCATCAGGTTGTAGGCAGGCCAGTCGGGAAAGGCATTGTCGGCCGCATGCACGATGACGACACCTCCGCCGTTGCTCACGTACTGCTCAAACTGCGCACGCAGGCCGGTCGGCCAGCCGGGTGCGTCGTAGTTCATCACGATCACCCGGTAATGATCGAACTCCGGCATGAAGCGCGAGAAGTCGTCGCCCGATGCGGGTGCGGTAATGACGGTGACCTCGAAGAGGCCGGTCTCCTCCAACTCTTTTTTGAGAACCGGTGTCGTAAGCCGCCAATTGTGATACGGTCCGGCGCTCTCGCCGTCGAGGATCGCGACACGGATCGGTCCCGCTGCGTGCGCAAAGGATGCGAGGAAAAGTGCACAGAACAGGAGGGCTGGCAGTTGCTTCATCGATGCCTCCGCAGTGATTGGAGAATTTCGTGCAGAGGAAGAATACTCCAGCGACAGCGTGCGGCATAAGACGAACTGCACGGCAGAAGACAAATATGCGCCTCGCGTACACTTCGTCAACCCATGCTGATGTCAAGATTCAATGAGAGTCTTGATGCCGCTGCTCATAAACCTCGATAGGTTGAGCGCTATTCCAGAGTTTCCGAACGCCCGGCAAGTATTCATGTATGACACCACCACTTATATTGCTCAAAAGATAACCTGGCAGAACAGGTGAGTTCTCATGATTCATATATGGTATGTAAAAGCTCTTTGCCTTTGTGTCGTCTGGGTCAACTAGATAAAACCGCGCGTGCGGCACATCCTCAAATAGCCTGATCTGAAGACCATCGGGATATGCTTGTGACGATTGCTCCTTAAGCCATATATCACGCAAGGCAATTATGCTTTGTATGCCATCAAGGCATTCCGAGGTAAGAACTTGAGGTGTCTGATCGTAATCTTGTGCCATGTTTCCCAGAAATGGGCTGTCCGGATCGAAAACTAAAAACCGTACCTTTACTCCCTCGCTAAGTTTTTTCAAAATTAGTTGTTGGCGGTCGCTAGCCGTGATATGAAAATCAACCCCCACGAACCATATTTCTTTTTTCGCGCTACTAAGAAAAGAGCCGGATTGACCCAAGAAATCATTACTTGCATGAAAATAACGGATCAATCCCGTGTCCTTAAAAAGGATGTGCTCATAATTCGCAGCAAACACGGCGCCAAGGCCAATGATTAGCCCACACAACAATGCGGAAGGGACAGCTCTGTTTATAGCTCCCCTATATAAAATAATTGCGGTGAGAATAATACTGGCCAATGAAATCGTAGCTGTATTTTGACCGGAAATACCCAGTAGGTTACACAGCAACGCAATCACGCTCACAGGTGTGAACAAAAGGCCAAGGGTCTTCTGAAGAGATGCTATTGGCCTTTCAGCATCTATCTTATGATCTTCATCTCTTATTGACTCTTCGGTTTGATCTAGTCGCGGCATAACTCTCTCAGCTCGAATGCAAGCTTATCAATGAGAGGAAATGCGCCTCAACCAAAAACCGGATTACTACGTTGCGTCGTTGTTCTATTTCGGTAAAAGAGGCCAAGCAGCGGCTCACTCCGGCGGCGGATAAAAGGGCAGCTTTTCGTTTTTCTCGTTCGCCCGCTTCACCGTAGCGTCATCAAGCAGTAGAGCGGGAGCGAGCACCGTCTGCGGCACATCGCCAAAATAGTTGGCTACCCAGAGATCCTTGCCCGCAGCTTCGACACTGGAACGCAGAGCCCGCTGGTCGATATCCGCCAGTTCCGCGCCACGCACCAGCGTGCGCGTGCCGTCATTGCTCACGCGATAGAGCAGCCGCGGCGTCATTTCGCCGCCCAGCGTCGCCACGTAATAAGCGCTTTTGAGGCCGCGTTCCTTGGCCATCTCGAGCAGCTTGCGATCCAGATCTTCGTTGGAGAGCCCGTTCTGCGCCGTCACTTTGAGCACGCCGATCGACGGCCGCGCAGCCCCGGTAATGCCGGCACGACCGTGTCCGTTCGACTGAGGAAAGTCCTTCACCGGCTCGCGGCCGATCAGGTAATTTTCGAGCCGGCCCGCTTCAATCAAGTTGACGGTCTGCGCCGGAACGCCGTCGTCGTCCACTTCATAGGCGCCCAGCAACCCTTTGCCGTCATAACTTTTCATGCCGGGATCGTCGGCCACATCCATGAAATCCGGCATGACGCGTGCCTGATAGCTCGAAGCAAAGGGTCCATTCGTCCGCGCTTCAGTGCCGAGTCGCGGCCGCGTGGCTACGACCGCATTGGCGAGCAGGGTGCGCATTGTATCCGCGCCAGCATCTGCGCTTAACAGCAGCGGGCCATGATACTCTTCCTCGACAAGCGGCGCTTTGCACAACTCGTTCAAGGAACGGATCTCTTCGACAACGTGCTTGTTGAAGGCCTCTTCGGAATCGAGATCGCCGGGCGAAGGTCCCGCTGATGCAAAGGAGCGATCGAGCTTCATGCCGTCGTCGGCCTGCGTCTCTACGCCGAATGCCTCCTGGTATTCGGTCGCCGTCTTGCGCACAGCAGTTCCTTCGCTGGTCACGAGCCACGTCGTCGTTGCCCGCGCGTGGAAGTTCGCCGTCGAGTATTGGATCTGCGCCTGGTTCACGCTTACGGATGCATCGGTCCGGTAGAGGCCGCTGGCGCGCGCTACGCGCGCTGCCCATGCGTTTTCATCCACTGCAAGCCGCGCCGGACCGGCGAGCGAGATCAACGGCTTCTCGTGGCTGAAGTCGTCAGCCTGCGGCGGCGTCTGTACCTGCTTGAGCGCCGCCTGCTTCTGCGCATACGCTGCGAGCGCAGCCTTGTAGGCCTGGTCGGTCGCGGCCCACAGCGCAGAACGCAATGCAATGGGATCATCGTCCAGGCCGGCCAGTTCCAACGAACCGTCGCCGCGCCCGCCGGAGCTATCTGTCTTGTAATCGCCCACGCGCACCGTCACGCGCGCCACGCGCTGATGGCTGTGCGATGCGCCCTGGCTCGCGCCGTACTCGGCCTTGGTCTCGAAATCGTCGACGTCTTCAATGCGGTACTGAATAAAGAACGGCTTCGCAAAATCTTTCAGTTGAAGCTGGCTCATGCTGCGGTCGAGCTCGATGAGCATGGCCTTGAGCACCGGATCCTTTTCCGCATCGGCGCGCGTCTGCTGCGCAGCAGCCGAAACCGCAAAAAAGCCTGTGAGGAATCCCACTCCGGCGAGGCGCACCATCGAATGAATCCCTGTCATAGCGCACCCCCAGATTGTGGCCCGGTTTTTTGTTCCTGGTCCCTAGTCCCTTGTCCCTGATTTTCCGCTGGAATCGGCAGAATCGGCGGGCGCGCGATGCCCTGCGGCTGGCGCTGCGTCTCGATATCGCGCAACAGCATGGCCGGTGCAACGGCGCTCACCGGGATGGTTCCTGATTCCGCGCCGCACTCGCCGTTGAAGACCTCGCTCTCGTCTCCAGTGGCCAGAATGCTCTTCATCGCTTCGAGCGGCGTGCCGACGATGCTCACGCCGCGCACCAGCTCATCGGGACGGCCATCGACATACACGCGCCACACCACCAGTGGAATCACCTGAAAGGCCTGCGGCGAGCTGCGTGTGGTCACGGCAAACCCCGAGGAGATATCTTCGAAGTAGAGGCCGTACGGCTTGCCCTGCTTCTTCGCCTCTTCAATCAGTTCTTTGCGCAGCTCGGCTTCGGGCACAGATTTCGTCGAGGTCACGATCAGGTTTCCCTGGCGTCCGGTAGGCATACGGCCCGTTTCCGCGCGGCCGTGGCCATTCGATGAGCTGAAGCTCGCAATCGGCAGCCGCGACATGAGGAATGTCTTGAGCACGCCGTCCTGGATCAGGTCGACGCGCTGCGCCTTCTGGCCCTCGTCGTCATATTCATAGCTGCCGCTCAGCCAGGTGTTGCCGAATTTTGTTTGCGTGGGGTCGTCGGCGACAGACAGGAAACTCGGCAAAACCTCCTTGCCCACATCTTTCGTAAATGTCTGCCCCTCCTCGTCGCCGCGCTGGCGCTGGCCTTCGAGCCGGTGACCGAGCACTTCGTGAAAGAAAACCGCCGCCGCGCGGCCGGAGAGAATCGCCGGTCCATCGAACGGTTCGGTCACCGGAGCCTTGCGCAACGCTTCAAGACTCTCGGCGAGATCGCGCATGGCCGCTTCAAGTTGGGCTTGCCGGGGAAGGCCGTCGACCGTTTCCGCCTCGAAGGTTTGATCGCGAAAGAGGTCCATGCCATCGTCGGCGCGCGTGACCGCAACCACAACCAGGCGCGCCATCTGGTGCGGCGCAACAATCTGCGAGCCCTCCGAGGATGCAAAGTAGTCGGTCTCGTTCTGCACCGTAAGCATCACCATGTTCTGGTAGACCTCGGGGTAGTCGCGGAAAACCTTCGACAGAGAGCGAACGCGCTGCTCCCACGCGGCCCGGTCGAATGCGACTGGCGGCGCGGCGCCGCCGATATGTGCCTGCGGGGACTCCTGGCTGAAGTCAGGCGAGGTATCCTCTTCCTTGGCGCGCACCTGCGCCTCGGTCTTTACGCGCAGATAATTGTCCAGTGCGTCGCCGTAACCGGTGTTGGTCGCAAACCAGAGTGAGCGCGCCAGAGCTTCGCGATCGTCTGTGAGCGGAAGCTGCACGCTATCGACCGCGGAGCTGCGATGATCGCCGTGCGTGTTGTCGAGCTTGGGATCGCCCACGCGCACCTGCACATCGGCCACGCGGACGCGCCCGCCAGAGCTTTCAACCAGCGCGCCATATTGTGCGCGGATCGAGGCAAAGCTCGCATCGCTGACCGAGTAGCTGAGAAAGTACGGAGGCAGCGGCTTATCGTCACCCGGCGCAGCTGTTTTGCCGAGCGAGGTAAAGGCGCGATGCAGTTCGGTCGTCATCACGTCCAAGAGGATGGGCGTCTGTCCTGCAGGCGCATCTTTGGCCGCGGTGCGGGGCGCGTGCGCCGAAGACGATGCACCGATGGCTGGAAACGGCAGCAACGCAATCAGGGCTACGGCCATCGCGAGTGACCGAATTCTGAAACCGCGCGGCTCCCTGACCCAGAAATCCCAAAAATCCCAGAAATCCTTGACTGGCGCTTTACGGGAAAAATCAAGTAAAAGCATCTGTATGCCTGATTGTCGCAAAGTTACCTGCCCGCAGGAGAGGTCTTCATGAGTTTAGTCTGTCGATCCCGGCTTTGGCTCCTTTCATCCATTCTGTTCTCCGCGTTCGTGCAGCCACTTGCGGCTGCCCAAGCCCATCCGAATGCAACCGGCTCGCAGGCCGTTGCGGCCCGCCAGAAGGAACAGACCGGTCCTCAGGCCGGCTCTCAGGAAGGCTACAAGCTGCCGCCGGACAAGCTCGCGAAAGCCATTGCCCTCAGCCGCATCCGCAACATCCTCGATATCGCAGGCTCTGTCTGGGGGATCGTCTTCCTATGGCTGTTGCTTGCGGTGCGCGGCTGGTCCGGCCTCGAAGGCTGGGCCGCACGGCGCTCGAGCCGGCGCTGGGTGCAGGGGCTGCTTTTCTTCGCCGCTTTCTTCGTGATCACCACGCTGGCCAGCCTTCCTCTCGATCTGTATGGCCATCATGTAGAGCGCAGCTATGGCATCAGCGTGCAGGGCTGGGGCAGTTGGTTCGGCGATATGGGCAAGGGGCTTGGCCTGACGCTGATCTTCGGCTCGCTTCTTCTGCTTTTCTTTCACTGGATCGTCCGCGCTGCGCCGCGCCGCTACTGGCTGTGGATCTGGCTCATCACTCTGCCCCTGATGGTTCTGGTCGCATTTGCGCAGCCGCTGATCATCGATCCGCTGTTCAATAAGTTCGAACCGCTCGCGAAGACCGATCCCGCATTGGTGCAAAAGCTGGAAAAGGTCGTACAGCGCACCGGAACCGATATCTCGCCCGATCGGATATTCCTGATGAAGGCCAGCGAGAAGACCAACGGACTGAACGCGTATGTAACCGGCCTGGGCGCGAGCAAGCGCATCGTGGTATGGGATACGACGGCCGGCCGCATTCCCGACGATGAAGTGCTCTTCATCTTCGGCCATGAGAGCGGGCATTACGTGCTGCATCACATCCTGAAGGGGCTCGACGCTATGGCCATCGGACTTTTCTTCATCTACTGGGCATGCGCGGGCTTCGCCGCATGGCTCATCCGCCGCTTCGGCCCGCGCTGGGGCGCGCCCGATCTCGTCTCGCGCACCGGGTTCGTCGTGCTTCTGTTCACGATCTCCATCGTCAGCTTTCTGCTCGAACCGGTCGGCAACGCCGTCAGCCGGCACTTCGAGCATCAGGCCGATGTGTACGGCCAGGAGGCGATCCACGGCATCGTGCCCGATCCGCAGAAGGCCACCGTGGCCGCGTTCAACGATCTGGGCGCGGCCTGGCTCGACGATCCCCATCCCAGCCCGTTCATCGAATTCTGGCTCTACAACCACCCCAGCACACGGCGGCGCGCCAACTTTGCACTGTATTACGATCCGTGGGCCAACGGCGGGCATGGCCGGTTTTTTGCGAAGTAAGCGATAGTCCCGGCAAATTTGGAACAGAATTTGCGGAAGCTCTCACACAAACGCAATCATTCAGGTTTGGACAGGACCGGGTTCCGGATGCCCCAGATCTCATCGCCGCTCACCGAGCACGACAAGGGGTGCGACATGGGTGCCCCAGGTCTGTCCGCCGTGGCGGAAGACCTGGGAAAGCACAAATCCCACCCAAGCACTGTCATCCTGAGCGAAGGCCGTCCGCCGCGGCGGACGACCGTAGTCGAAGGATCTGCGGTTGCTCTTGGCGAAGCTCAAGGCTGGAAACGACGCTGCTTTGACGTCTTTGATGTGTGTATCGTGCGTGGAACTGCGAGACGAACCGCGGATGTTTCGACTCCGTTGCGAGCAAAAAACGCTCGCAACTCCGCTCAACATGACAGTGCTTGAATGATCGGTCTGCAGCCGGGGGCCGGGTGCCCCAGAGCCTGCCCTGAGCGTAGTCGAAGGGTCTGTCCGCCGCGGCGGATGACCTGGGAAAGCACAAATCCTCACCCAAGCACTGTCATCCTGAGCGAAGGCCGTCCGCCGCGGCGGACGACCGGAGTCGAAGGATCTGCGGTTGTCTTTGTAAAGGTGGCGTGGGTTGACCTGAGTCGAGATTGGTACGATGTGGAACCTGCCGATTGCCCATCGCATGGAGGTTTAGAAGCAACCGCAGATCCTTCGACTGCGTCCGCCAAGGCGGACTCCGCTCAGGATGACAAATTAAGAACGATTACCACAGTCCAGATTTCAAGACATACGATGCCGGGTGCCAAGTGCCCCAGAGCCTGCCCTGAGCGTAGTCGAAGGGGATCTGCGGTTGCTCTTCGCGAAGCTTAAGGCTGGAAACGATGCTGCTTTGACATCTTTGATGAGCGTATTGTCCGTGGAGCTGCGAGACGAACCGCAGATCCTTCGACTTCGTTTGCCGCAAAACGCGGCAAACTGCGCTCAGGATGACAGTGTTTGAATGATCGGTCTACAGCCGGGCACCCAGCATCGTGCTCTACCCATCACCGCCCAAGGCTAAGAAATAATTTGGAAGTGCGGCGAGGTGCGATTTGACTGGCTTCAGCCTCACTCCGCCGGCACGAGCGGCTTGGCCGGAGGCTTCAGAACGAAGCCTTTGCGGATCAGCGCGAATCCCTCTTGCGGCAGTTCGGCTTGCAGAAGCTG
The DNA here is from genome assembly GCA_030037705.1 of Acidobacteriaceae bacterium. Taxonomy (GTDB): domain Bacteria; phylum Acidobacteriota; class Terriglobia; order Terriglobales; family Acidobacteriaceae; genus Telmatobacter. The sequence continues at coordinate 37,894 of JASHQE010000290.1, forward strand.
GTTGTCGGGTCCGGAAAATAGATCGGTCTTCGCGTTCGCGATCGTCACGATCAGGTGATGCACGGTGACTGGCTTGCTGTTCAATGTTCCTTGCTGATCGGGATAGGTGGCTAGCTGCACAGGCTCAATCGACCCTTTGTTTTTGGGCAGGATGACCCAGAGGTCGCGATTGTTCCGTGCGACGGCGAGAGCCAACAATGTTTCGAGCGCGCCGGGATCGAAGTCGGGCAGGAAGACTGCATTGGCGTGGGAGGCAAGCCGCGTCGTCGAGCTGCGGCCATCCGCCGAGATATTCAAAAGAATCTGTGCGGAGTCCGGCGCGCCGACGACCGTCACCGCCGAACCATTGACGGTGGCGCTCAGTTGTACGTGCTTGAGTTGGTTTGCCGAAGAGAGTTCTTCGGTCTTCGACAGATCATAATCGAGCCCCTGCATCGCAACACGGACCAACGAGGTCGAGCCGTAACCATGCGGCGTAGCCGTGAACCGGAACAAAGCCGTGCCCACGGCGTGGCCATGCTGCGCGATCTGAAAGCTGCCGGATTGGGCTTGGATGGATGAAGATGCGAGAAAGGCAAGAAGTCCCGCGAGCGGGAGCAAGGCAAAGATACGCACAGGCGTTACACCACCCCTGTGCGATTAGACGTGGCGCAGCGAATAAGGAGTAGAGAATAGGGAACAAGACGCGAATCAGCAGACGCCGTGCGGTCTCCCAGGTCTCATCCGCCGCGGCGGACGAGACCTGGGGCACCCAGCGATTATGAAGGCACATCTTCGGTTGGCCCAAAACAAAACTGATCTCTGACCCCTGTCTTTATCCCTTGGCGATGGCAAAGCGGCGGTTGACCTCGTCCCAGTTCACCACGTTCCACCATGCGGCAAGGTAGTCCGGGCGCCGGTTCTGGTATTTCAGATAGTAGGCGTGTTCCCACACGTCATTGCCGAGGATCGGGAACAGCCCCTGCGAGAGCGGCGAGTCCTGGTTGGGAGTAGTGATGACTTTCAGCTTCCCGCCGGTGAAGACCAGCCAGCCCCAACCGGAGCCGAACTGCTTCGCGGTCGTCTCGTTGAATGTCTTTTTGAAGGATTCGAAGTCGCCGAAGTCCGCCGAGATCTGGCTGGCGATGGCTCCGGCGGGATTGCCGCCAATGCCGGGCGTATTCGGCGGGCCCATCAGCTTCCAGAAAGCGGTATGGTTGGAGTGGCCTCCGCCGTTGTTGCGGACCACGCCGCGAATGTCTTCAGGGACCTGGTTCAGATCGCGAAGCAGATCGTCGACAGATTTGGCGGCGAGATTAGGGTGTTTTTCGAGCGCGGCGTTCACGTTGGTGATGTAGGCCTGATGATGCTTATCGTGGTGGAGTTTCATCGTTTCGGCGTCGATGAAAGGCTCAAGAGCCGAATACTCGTAGGGAAGCGGTGCGAGTTCGTATGCCATAAGGGGAAATCTCCTCCGTTCCGATTGTACTGCGATGAATTGGCCGCATCTTTAAGGCGGGATTGTGCAAAATGAATATCATACGACCGCATGTTTCGATGCCCGGGTGCGGCTCCAAGTCTCAAATGTTCGAGGTCTCAAATATCGTGCATTTTCTCCGGCGGTCAGGCACAAACTTTCATGAATCCCGGCAGCACGGCGTACAACAATAGAGAAGAAGCCTCAGAGGAGAAAAAAGATGAACCTCGAGGTATCCGCAGGCGTCATAGTCTACGGAAGAACGATGCTGTATTTCGTTTGATGCGCCTTTCTTCATTTCCACCCTAAAACCGAGAGGAAAGCGACCCGGACCATGAGCAACGAGCCCTTATACAGATGGCTTGAGCAGCAAGGAGAAGCCTTCGGCGCGCCCGGCATGCAACCACGCTGGACCTCGAGCGTGAAAGATGCCGTAGGCACAGCATACGCAGCCTCGAGCCGCATCTGGTTCACATGCTCGCATGGCATTTTGAACGAGCTTTACCACCCGACCATCGACCGTGCGCAGATGAGAGACATGGAATTCCTCATCACCGACGGAGAAACATTTGCGCACGAAGAGAAACGCGACCTGGAGTCGCGGTTTGAGTACATCCATCCGGAAGCGTTGGGAGCGCGTTACGTAAACTCCGATCCGGAGGGGCGGTACAGCCTGACCAAAGAGATTATCTGCGATCCGCATCACTCCGTGGTGCTGCAGCGGGTGCGGCTGGCGGGACACACGGATCTGCTGGCGCGTTTGAAGGTGTACGCGCTCGTGGCGCCGCACCTGAACGGCGGCGGCGCGGGCAACACGGCGCGCGCGGTGGACGTTGCCGGAAGCAGAGTCCTGATGGCATGGAAAGACCAGTGGTCGCTGGCCATGGCCGCCAGTTGCGGGTTTTCGCGCATGAGCTGCGGCTTCGTTGGCGTGAGCGACGGCTGGCGCGACCTGATGGACAACTTCCAGATGGACTGGGAATTCGGTTCGGCTACCGGCGGCAACATCGCAATGATGGGCGAGCTTGACCTCAAAGGCCGGACTGTGCAGGAAGACGGTGCCGGGAGCTCAGTCGAATTTACCGTGGCCATCGGTATTGGGGCCGGTCACCATACCGCCGCGCAAAAGACGATGGGCGCGCTGGCCTCCTCCTTCGGCGACCTGCGCAAGCGGTTCATCGAGCAGTGGCAGCGCGCCGCCAATCCGGAGTGGCTCGCACCCAAGTCCCAGGACGGCGGCAAGCTGATGCGGGCCAGCCACAACGTGCTGCTGGCCCATGAGGACAAGACCTATTCAGGCGCGTTTGTTGCCTCGGCCTCGATTCCCTGGGGTCAGGTGAAGAGCGACGACGATCTGGGTGGCTATCATCTCGTCTGGACGCGCGACATGGTGCAGACAGCCTCGGCGCTGCTCGCCTGCGGACGAACGGAAACCGCGCGGCGCGCACTGGTTTACCTGGCTTGCACGCAGCAACAGGATGGCGGTTTCGCGCAGAACTTCTGGATCGACGGAACCCCTTACTGGAGCGGCAAGCAGCTCGACGAAGTCGCGTTTCCAATCATTCTGGCATGGCGGTTGTGGAAGGCCGACGGGCTGGGCGGATTGGATATCGTCCCCTTTATCGAGCGCGCTGCCGGATGCCTGGTGCGCAACGCGCCGATCACGCACCAGGAGCGGTGGGAGGAAAACTCCGGCTACTCGCCTTCGACGCTGGCGGCGGTGATCAGCGGACTCATCTGCGCGGCAGAGATGGCGCGCGCCCACGACTCGGCAGAGCTGGGCCAGTTTTTAGAGGAGTACGCCGACTGGATCGAAGGCCATCTTGAAGATTGGACTGTAACCAATAACGGCGTGCTGCATCCTGATGTGAAGCGGCACTACATGCGCATCCGGCCGCCGGAGTGCGGCGAGACCTATGCGCACGAGGGTTGCGGAAAAGAACATATCCGGCTCGCCAACCGGCCGCCGGGAACACAGTACGAGTTCGAGGCGCGGGAGATCATCGACGCAGGATTTCTCGAGCTGGTGCGGTACGGCGTAAGGAGGGCCGACGATCCGTTAATCGTGGATTCATTGAAGGTCGTCGATGATGTGTTGAAGCGCGAGCTGCCGCAGGGTCCCGGCTGGCTGCGCTACAACTACGACGGGTATGGACAGCGCCCCGATGGTGGACCGTATGAGGGATGGGGCCAGGGCCGGGTGTGGCCGCTACTGACCGGCGAGCGGGCGCACTATGAACTCGCTGCCGGCATGGATATCGCACCCCTGATCCGCACCTACGAGCGTTTCGCTACCTGCGGCCAGATGCTGCCGGAGCAGGTGTGGGACGAAGCGAACCGGCCGGAGCGGCGCTTGAAGTTTGGCCAACCGGCAGGTTCGGCGGTGCCCCTGGTTTGGGCGCACGCCGAATATTTGAAGCTGCTGCGGTCGGCTCTGGACGGAAGGGTCTTCGACCGCATCGAACCGGTGTACGAGCGTTATTGCGAGCGAAACGGAGGCGGTCCGAGCCGGCGAATCGAAATTCACAGCCGTCATCGGCCGATTCAAACCATGGAGCCGGGCCGCGCGCTTCGGATTCTGGATGAAAGAAAGTTTGACGTGATCTGGACAGGAGACGGCTGGCAAACCAAGCAAATTACCTCAAGCCGCGCCCTGGGCAGCGCCGGTTTCAGCGCCGACCTCGTTCCCGTGAACGGTTGCCGCGAACTTGAGTGGACGCTGCACTGGCCCGAACAGGACGGCTGGCTTGGATACAATGTGAAGGTTAAGATTGATGCCGGCTCATAGGCCTTTTTATCGGGTGTACCCGCCCTCTAACCGAAAGGACAAGCTTCAAGCGCTATGACTTCCAGCGTTGCATCTCTTTCTCTCGATCAGCTCTCCATCGACACGCTGCGGCTGCTCGCCGTCGACACAGTCGAAAAGGCAAAGAGCGGACACCCCGGCGCTCCGCTTGGATGCGCTCCTATCGCCTATCTGCTCTTTCACAAGCTGATGAAGCACAGCCCATCGCATTTCAAGTGGGCCGACCGTGACCGGTTTGTGCTTTCAAACGGACATGCCTCGGCGCTGCTCTACGGATCGCTCTACCTGTCCGGCTATAAGCTGACGCTCGACGACCTGAAGAGCTTCCGCCAGTGGCACTCGAAGACCCCGGGGCATCCCGAGTCGGGCGATACCGAGGGCGTCGAGGTGACCACCGGTCCGCTCGGTCAGGGCATCGGCATGGCCGTGGGTATGGCGATCGCGGAGAAACATCTCGCCGCCGTCTACAACAAGCCGGGCTTCGAGATCGTGAACCACTATACGTACGCGCTCTGCGGCGACGGCGACCTGATGGAAGGCGTCTCGCATGAGGCTGCCGCGCTGGCCGGCAAACTGGCCCTCGGCAAGTTGATCTTCCTCTACGATGACAATCTGATTTCGCTGGACGGCCCGACCGAACTCAGTTACGGCGACAATTACCTGGAGCGCTTCGAAGCCTATCACTGGCATGTGCAGCGCGTAGCCGACGGCAATGACCTCAACGCGATCGAAGCGGCCATTGAAGCGGCCAAGGCCGAGACCTCGAAACCGTCATTCATCGCAGTGCGTACAGTCATTGGTTACGGCAGCCCGCGCGCAGGCACCAATAAAGTGCATGGCGAGGCGATGGGTGCGGCCGACGTGGCGGCGACGAAGAAGTTCTTCGGATTCCCCGAGGACCAAAGCTTCTACGTCCCGGATGACGCGCTGGCCAACTGGCGCAAGGCCGTCGATCGTGGAAAAGAGTATGAGGCCGAGTGGAATAAGCTTTTCGCCGGCTACAAAGCAGCATTTCCGGAACTGGCTGCGGAGTTCGAACGCACCCAGGCAGGCAGGCTGAAGGCCGGTTGGGAGAAGACCATTCCGAGCTTCCCGGCCGGCAAGCCGGTGGCCACGCGCAACGCCGGCGGCGCGGTGATGAATGCCATTGCCGAAAGCGTGCCGGAGCTATTGGGTGGCGCGGCTGATCTGACTGCTTCCACCAAGACCCTCTTCAAGCCCGGCGCGAATTTCCACTTGGACCCCACCGGGCGGAACGTCTACTTCGGCGTGCGCGAGTTCGGCATGTGCGCTGCGGTGAATGGCATGGCGGCCCACGGCGGATTGATCCCCTTCGGGTCAACGTTCTTTACCTTTTCCGACTATTGCAAGCCGGCGATTCGACTGGCCGCACTCATGAAGAGCCACTCGCTGTTCATCTTCACGCACGACTCCATCGGTCTGGGCGAGGATGGCCCGACCCACCAGCCTGTTGAGCACCTGATGATGCTGCGGGCCGTTCCCGATCTCACCGACTTCCGGCCGGCGGACGCAAACGAAACCGCCGCTGTGTGGCGGCTGGCGCTCGAACGCAAGAGCCCGAGCTTTATGGCGCTCACCCGCCAGGATCTGCCGGTGATCGACCCCACAAGGCAGGATGCGTACGCCAACGTGAGCAAGGGAGCCTACGTGCTCGAAGACGTCGAGAACCCGCAGATCGTGCTCATCGGCACCGGCTCCGAGGTATGGCCGGCGGTAGAAGCGGCAAAGCTGCTTGCGGCGGAAGGAATTCGCGCGCGCGTCGTGAGCTTCCCAAGCTGGAGAATCTTCGAAGAGCAGACGGCATCGTACAAAGCCAGCGTGCTCCCGGCTGGCGTGCCCAAGCTGGCGGTGGAAGCCGGTGCCACGCTGGGATGGTGGAAGTATGTCGGCACGAACGGCGGCGTCGTTGGCCTCGACCGCTTCGGCGCCTCGGCGCCGGGACCGGTTGTGCTCAAGGAACTGGGGTTCAGTGCGGAGAATGTGGCTGCTAAGGCAAAGGCGTTGGTGAAGTAGCAAGTTAGCAAGTTAGCGGGTCAGCAAGTCAGCCAACAACTTATACGCTAACTCGCTAACTTGCTGACCCGCTAACTTGCTAACTTATCACTCTGCCGCGCAGGAGAATGCAGGATGAAACTCGTCATCAGCGCCGATCACGCGGGATTCGCTCTCAAGGAAGATGTGCGCGCCTATCTCGAAAAAAAAGGCCATGAGGTCGTCGATCTGGGCGCGTACGACGGTGATCATCCAGACGACTATCCCGACTTCGCCGAAAAAGTAGGCGATGCGATTCGCAAAGGCATTGCCAAGCGTGGAATTCTGATCTGCGGTTCAGGCGTGGGCGTCTGTGTAGCGGCCAATAAGATTCCCGGCATTCGCGCGGGCATGTGTCACGACACCTATTCGGCGCATCAAGGCGTGGAGCATGATGACATGAACGTGATCGTGCTGGGCGCGCGCATCGTCGCCTCGGCGCTGGCATATGAGCTGGTGGATTCGTTCATCGGGGCCAAGTTTGTCGCCAATGAGGAGCGGTTTCAACGGCGGTTCAAAAAGGTGCTCGCCATCGAGGCCAAGTACCAGTGCGGAGATGGTCCAGCAAGTCCGGCGTAGCCCGCTCCAGCCGGGCCGTCTTTCTAAACCTCCTTCATCAAACTGAAACTCAAAAGGTTTTTGATCGTCTCAGTAGGCAGGATCGGCAGTTTCCACGGCGTTTCAATGCATCAGAGTTTTCTCGCAGCTTCCCTGAGATTTCTGGAACGACTTTAAAGCATTTTCAGAGATGGTGTAGTCCGAAGCCGGGCAACAAAGTCGGCACGGCCATCAGTACACAGCCTTCTTCACACGCGCGAGGCCGCAGTATCTCTGAAAATGCCATAGCGCGTATGCGCGGATAAAGAGGCGCCGATGTTCCCCTTTGACGTGATCCTCTTCGATGTGGGTGGAGTTTTGCTGACGAACGGCTGGGACCACCGCGAGCGTGCGGCAGCCGTGGAGCATTTCCATATCGATCCGGAGCCCTTCGAAAAGCGGCACCTGTCGATCGTGGACGCTTGGGAGCGCGACGAGGTCACGCTGGATACCTATCTCGATACAGCCGTCTTCTTTGAGCCGCGGCCGTTCCCGCGCGAGGATTTCTTCGCTTTTATGTTGAGCCAGTCGCGGGTTTTACCGAACGGGGCTCTTGGAATCCTAGACGAGTTGGCGGCATCGAACCCGTGTATGCTCGGCACGTTGAATAATGAGGCGCGCGCCACCAACGAGTATCGTTTTCAAAAGTTCGGGCTGCGCCGGTACTTCAAAGTGATGTTGAGTTCATGCTACGTGGGCCTGCGCAAACCGGAGCCTGTGATCTACCGGCGCGCACTCGACATTCTCGGCGTGCCTCCCGCGCGCATTTTGTTTATCGATGATCGTCCGGAAAATGAAGCCGGCGCCGCGGCCGAGGGGATGAAAACCATTCAGTTCACCGGTGAAAATGCGTTGCGGCGCGAGTTGCAGGAACTGGGTGTTTTTGAAGCCGAAAGAGATTTTTCGAAGATTGCGACGAAGGAGTGAGTATGCAACTTGGATTGATCGGCCTGGGCAAGATGGGCGCGAATATGGCGGAACGGCTACGCCTGGGCGGGCATCAAGTCGTGGGGTTCGATTTTAGTGCCGAAGCTGTGGCGAAGTTGACGAAATCGGGCAATGTCGGAGTGTCCTCACTCGAGGATCTCGCTAAAAATCTCAAGGGCCGGAAGGCCGTGTGGATCATGGTGCCGCAGGGCAAGCCGGTCGACGATACCATTGCCAAACTCGAGCCTCTCCTCAATCCCGGTGACATTCTCATCGACGGTGGCAACTCGAACTACAAGGACTCGATGCGTCACTACAAGGAAGTAACTGCAAAAGGATTCCAATTTGTCGACGTGGGCACGTCGGGTGGCATCTGGGGCTTGAAAGAGGGCTACAGCATGATGATCGGCGGCGACAAAGACCCGGTCGAGTACCTACGCCCCATCTTTGAGACTCTCGCGCCCGCCAAGGACAAAGGCTGGGGCCACGTGGGCCCCGCCGGCTCCGGCCATTTTGTCAAAATGATCCATAACGGCATCGAGTACGGCATGATGCAGGCCTTCGCCGAGGGTTTCACCATCATGGAGAACAAAAAAGAGTTCTCACTCGACCTGCCGCAGATCGCGCAGATCTGGCGCTATGGCAGCGTTGTTCGCTCCTGGCTGCTCGACCTTGCCGCCGATGCGCTGGGCAAGAATCCCACCCTCGAAGGGCTCGAGGCCTGGGTGGAGGATTCAGGCGAGGGCCGCTGGACGGTTGTCGAGGCGATCGACCTCAACGTCTCCGCTCCGGTGATCACAGAGTCCCTGATGCGCCGCATCCGCTCCCGCGAAGAAAACAACTTTACCGACCGCATGTTGGCCATTATGCGCGCCGAGTTCGGCGGCCACGCAGTCAAAGCAGGATGAAAACAGTGGACAGCGAACAGGGAGCAATGAACAGTTCAAAGGCGAGGCGCAGCTACCGCAACAGACTGTAAGCTGTACTTGTTTCCTGTTCACTGTCCACTGTCCACTGTAAGCTGTCTCAGGAGGAAGTCATGGCGACGATATCGATGCAAGTGCGGCCCGAAGATCTTTCCCAGGTGCCCAAGGGCGGAGAGCGGATTCCGGAGCCGGGAATCCTGGTGATCTTCGGCGCCTCCGGCGACCTGACCAAGCGCAAGCTGCTGCCCGCGCTCTTCCACCTGCGCCAGGCCAACCTGCTGCCGAAGGAGTTCGCCATCGTGGGCGTAGCCCGGCGTCCGCTGGGCGATGAGTTTGCCGCCGATATGCGCGAGGGCATCGTTGAGTTTGGGGACGCCGAGGAAAAAGACCCCAAGCTCGATGAGTTCGTGAAGCACATCAGCTATTTCCCTCTCAACTTTGACGACGGCAACAGCTACGCAGGACTGAAGGCCGAACTCGACCGCATCGGAAAAGAGAAAAACATCGGCGGCAATCGGCTGTTCTATCTCGCCACTGCGCCGGAGTTCTTTGCCGGCATCATCGAGAACCTGGGCGCGCAGGGCATGGCGCAGCCGGAAAAGGGCATAGCTGCCGTGGTTATCGAAAAGCCCTTCGGCCACGATCTCGAATCGGCGCGTGAGTTGAATCATCAGGTCAACGCCGTCTTCCACGAGAGCCAGGTCTTCCGCATCGATCATTACCTCGGCAAAGAGACAGTACAAAATCTGCTCGTCTTCCGGTTTGCCAACGGCATCTTCGAGCCGGTGTGGAACCGCAACTTCATCGATCATGTGCAGATCACCGTGGCTGAAACTCTGGGCGTGGAAGGCCGTGGACCGTTTTATGAGAAGGCTGGCGCGCTGCGCGACGTGGTGCAGAACCACATGATGGAACTGCTCAGCCTCGTGGCTCTCGAACCGCCGGCGAGCTTTGAGGCAGAAAGCGTGCGCCGGGAAAAGCTCAAGGTCTGGCAAGCGATCCCGTCGATTCCGATTCTCAACACAGTCCGCGGCCAGTACGGGCCGGGCATTGTAGGCGGCCAGCACGTGGCAGGCTATCGCGACGAAGAACGCGTAAATCCTGAGTCCGGCACGGAAACCTTTGCGGCCCTGCGCCTCGAAATTGAGAATTGGCGCTGGGCGGGCGTTCCGTTTTACCTGCGCGCGGGCAAGCGGATGAAGAAGCGCGCCACCGAGATCAGCATCCAGTTCAAGCAGCCGCCGCTCCTGATCTTCAACCGCATGCAGACCGACGGCCCCTGCGGCGAGATTCAGCCCAACCTGCTCACCATCCGCATCCAGCCGGACGAGGGCATCGCGTTGCGCTTCGGCACCAAGGTGCCGACAACGCCACAGATGAATGTCTGCCCAGTGAACATGGACTTCGACTATGAGTCCGTCTTTGGCAAATCCCGCGCCAATGGTTACGAACGGCTGCTGCTGGACGCGATGCTCGGCGACCAGACGCTCTTTTCGCACCGCGACGGCGTCGAGACCACCTGGGCGTTGTACACACCCATCCTGCAGGCCTGGGCGGCTAAAAAGCCGGAGGTCTTCCCGAACTACTTCGCCGGCTCCTGGGGCCCCGAGTGCGCCGACCACCTGCTGGAGCAGACCGGCCACAAGTGGCGCAACGACCTCGGCCGCAAGGCGTAACGGCAAATCTGGGGCGTATCGACATATGGCCTGATAACCTATGGGCAAAATGAGCGAGTTTTCCATTGAATTCGTGAAGCACGAAGCGAACCGCGGATGTTTCGACTCTCCGCCGCGGCGGACCGCGGCGGACTTCACTCAACATGACAGTGCTTGATTTACTTTTCAGCAACTTAGAGTTGGTCTATATGTCGATACAGCCTAGGGCTGTGACTGTTTGATTGTGTGCCATCTTGGGTGCCCCAGGTCTGTCCGCCGCGGCGGACAGACCTGGGAGAGCACAAATCCCAACCCAAGCGGGAGAGCACGATGTTCATCGGCGCTGCCGCTGTCGTATCGATCCCCGGCTGAGTTGAGGTTTTGCTTTCCCAGGTCTCTAGGGAGACCCTTCGACTACGCTCAGGGCAGGCTCTGAGGCACCCATTATCGTGCTCTACCCATCACCGCCCAAACCGGGGCCATCCGCCAGGTTCCACATCGTACCAATCCCTGCTCAGCTTAACCCATGTCGCCTTTACAAAGACAACCGCAGATGTTTCGACTCCGTTGCGAGCAAAAAACGCTCGCAACTCCGCTCAACATGACCGTATGACAGTGCTTGAATTACTTTTCAGCAACTTAGAGTTGATCTATATAGAGTTGATCTATATGTCGATACGGCCTAGTAGGTCCCCCGCCCGCCGCTCACGTCATAACATTGGCCGGTGACGAAAGAGCAGTCGCGGCTGGCCAGAAAGTGCACCACAGCCGCAACCTCTTCCGCATTGCCGGTGCGCCGCATCGGAATCTTCTGGATCATGTACTCTACCTGTGCTTCCGTAAGCTGATCCAGAATCTTCGTGCGGATCACCGCCGGCGCTACCGCATTAATGCAGATGCCCTCCGTCGCTACCTCTTTCGCTATGGACTTAGTAAGTCCGATGATCGCGGCCTTCGATGCCGAATAGGCCACCATGTTCGGATTTCCTTCTTTCCCGGCAATCGACGCGATGTTCACGATGCGGCCATAACCTTGCGCGCGCATCCGCGGCAGCACCGCGCGGCAAAGGTAAAACGGGCCGTTGATATTGACGCTCATCACCTGATGCCAGTCGGCGTCCGTCTGCTCCCAGATGGGCGCGGCTTTTCCGGCGAGCCCTGCGTTATTGACCAGGATCTCCAGCGAACCCGTTGCCGCAGCCACTTTGCCGATGATCGCAGCAACCTGATCGGTCTTGGTCACGTCGAGCTCCACGGCAAACGCACTGCCGCCGATGCGCTTTACCGCGGATTCGGCCGCATCCAAGTGGATGTCGGCGACCGCGACGCGCGCGCCGGCCTCTGTCAGCCTCTGCGCAATCGCTTCGCCGATTCCCGTGGCGGCTCCCGTCACCAAAGCTGTTTGTCCGGTTAGCTCGAACATCTTCTCGATTCCTCCCATCGGGTTTTACTGACGCAGCGTTTTCAGGGCCGGATATACCTTTCTCCATTTCTCATAACCAGTTTTATAAACCGCCAAATCCTGGGCATCCGGTTCGATCCGCTGCGCTACTTCGATCGCCACGCCGCACGCCTCGTCCAGACTCTTCCAATGTTCCACGCCGACGCCAGCCATGAGCGCGCATCCAAATGCGCCTCCCTCCTCAGCCGTGAGCACTTCTACGGTGTGACCGTAGATTCCCGCTTGAATCCTGCGCCACAAGGCGCCGCGCGCGCCGCCGCCGCCCAGCCGGATGCCGCTCACGGGAATCTTCAGTTCGCGGAAAAGCGCAAACGTATCTTGGAGCGAATAGGCCACACCCTCCAGAACCGCACGCACAAAATGCGCCGCAGTGTGCGTTGCGCTAATGCCAACAAAGCCGGCGCGGACTTCCGGATCGAGATGCGGCGTGCGCTCGCCGAGCAGGTACGGCGCCCATTCCAGGCCATCGCAACCGGCAGGAATTTTCGCCGCGGCTTCGTTGAGCGCGTCGTAGTTCTGGCTTGCGAAGAACGTCTCCTTGAGCCAACTCAGACTCAGTCCCGCGCTCTGCGTCACGCCCATCACGTGCCACAACCCCGGTACGGCATGGCAGAAAGTATGCAGACGGCCCTTGGGATCCTTGGTTGGCTCGGCCGTAGCGGCAAACACTACGCCCGACGTTCCGATAGTCGCCGAGACCGAACCCGGCTGCAGAATGCCCATGCCCACTGCGCCTGCGCCCTGGTCGCCTGCGCCGGCCGCTACCGGCGTGCCTGCCTTCAGGCCGGTAAGGCTTGCTGCCTTTTCGCTGATGCGCGCGCAAATCTCCGGCGACTCATAGACGCGCGGCAGCCAGCTCTCCGGGATTCCTGCGGCTTCGGCCACTTCACGCGACCAGCGGCGGTGCGTCACATCGAGCAGCAGCGTGCCCGAGGCCTCCTGCACGTCGATGGCAAACTCGCCCGTGAGCCGGTAGCGCACGTAGTCCTTGGGGCACATCACGTGGCGAATCTTCGCGAAGATTTCAGGCTCGTGCGCCTTGACCCAGAGAAGTTTCGTCAGCGTGAAGTTGGGCAGCGCCGGATTGCAGGTGAGCTCGATCAGCCGCGCATAGCCGATCTTCCCGGTCAGCCAATCGCACTCGGGCTGCGTGCGCGTGTCGCACCAGATGAGCGACGGCCTGAGCACCGCGCCGTTTTCATCGAGCATCACCGCGCCATGCATCTGCCCGGTGAGCGCGAGGGCTGCGACGGGCTGGCGCGGCTCGGGCGTGCTCGCGAGCGCCTTGCGGATCGCCTCCTGCGCCGCGCGCCACCAGTCTTCGGGGTCCTGCTCAGCCCAGCCCGGATGCAAGGCGCGAAACGGTGCATGATCGCTCGAAGCGCCACCGATCAGCTTGCCCTCCGCATTCACCACAACCGCCCGCGTTCCGCCGGTACCCACATCCATGCCCAGAAACCACATGCCGTTCTCTCCCTCAAGCGTTTTAGGAAATGCCGTAGAGCCAAGCCGCAAAGCTAGAGCCGGCGCAACTAGCAGGGAGCGACGGCGCTGCGCTTCGGTAAACACTCCACACTCTTTCCTAAAACGCATAAATCGGTTTTCTATGCGCTCGCAGCATAACAGCTTCCCAGGCTCCCGGAAAAGCCGCGAAGTAGATCCGGTATCGATGCGAATGCGGCGCGCGGGAGAATCGGAATCAGAAGAGTGCGGGTTGCGGTTCACGCCTCTTGCCGGTCATCTAATCGCGTTCGATCTCTTCGAGAGTTCGTCCTGTGCTTACACTATCTGGCTGTGCATCCAGGATGCTTTGAGCGTCTTTGCTTCGTGCATACGCATCGGGCTCCTTCATGAACTTCCAAACGGTTCCAGGCCTGCTTCGATTGCCCTGAACCCGCGCGAGTGTCCAGTCACCTCTCAATTTTTCGCCATAAAGAGCCAATTTGAGAAATCCGTTGTGCAGGCAAGCGTGTACGTCGGAATATCCGGGGCAGGGCTTCCACATACCCCGATCCCAGAGCATGACGACGCCAGCGCCATAGCTGCCTTTAGGAAGCACTCCCTCAAACCCGGCATATTCCCGGCGATGATCTTCCATCTGGATGGCCCGGCACTCGTCAGTGGGACAATAGCTGGGCCCATCCGGGAGCACGAAGCTGATGAGCACGCCGTTATAACCAAGTCGCAGGTCGTAGTGGAGACGCGTTGCATCATGCTTCTTCACAAACAATGGCTGCAGTTGAGCCGACAGGTTGTGCGCTTCAATTTCGGCCGCGCTTTTCCGGCTGCGCGCAACATCATCGGCCGGATTCATGGCATTTGGATGAAAGAGATTCATCTGGATAGCCCGGCGTGCTCCATCTCCGCTTGCGCGCTTAGCAGCCATGGATCAAACCGATCTTCTCGCCGGGTCTCCGCTCGATCTGTCGAGGCAGGCAAGCATCATACCGCAAAAACGGTCGCCGCAAAAAACGGTCCCCAAAACAGCCCTCAAAACGGTTATTGAGCGGCGGGAGCCGTCTGGTCCGCACCGATCACCAGCGGACTATTGAGCACCATCTGAAACTGCCAGCCGGAATCAAAGAGCACCGCGTCGATATGGGTTGCGCGGCGGTGCATGAGCATAATCGATAAAGCGGTTATTGCGATGCCTCCGCCCAGAACCGCGCCTGTAACTACGGCTGGCGACGGACCTACGGTTGGCAAGGGTGGTGGTTGCGGGTTCTGCTGAGCCGCGAAGTTGAAACCGCCGCTGAGCGGGCCGCCAGCGGAAGTGGTTTTGGGAGTGCCTGCGGTCTCCGGGGAACCGGAACTGGGCAAGGCCAGGGCCGCCTGGGTATTGTCGCCGTCGAGGGCCGCCGAATAACCATTGGCAAATAGCAGCCGTGTGAAATGGATCTGCACCGAAGGCTGACCCGTGCCTTTCGTGCGAAGCACCACCTGCTTAATTACGCCTTCCACATAGCTGTTCGGAGGAATGGCCAGTTGAGTTCCAGCGGTCACAGGAAATGCAACCGTCGCCCGGACGGCGTCGCCCGGCTTGCTCGATCTGCTTCTGATGGGGTTGATGAGCGTAAGCGGAATGGCTGTTCCGGCTGGAAGCGTGATTGTATGCCCGTCAGGCGGTGTAGCCGTCTGCGCGGCAGGTACGGCGCTCTGCGCCATTGCTTGCGGAGCCCGAGCGCCAAAAAGTGCGGCGAGAGAAACCATGGCAACGAAACGGAATTGCATGCAAGCCTTCTCCTTTCATTTTTTCAGTCGAACGTGCGGGAGATCATTGCGCAACCGGCGATGGAACCTGACTTGGATTGTTTGGGGTTGTGACGAGTGTGCTGGAGAGTACGATGGGCGGTCCGGGGCAACTCCTGCCCGGAAAATCAGGCGTGCCCGGAGTTCCGTGAATGACGGTAGGCGGCGTTGCGGGCGTGCCTGGAATCACAGTGTCGGGCATGCCCGGCCCGCCTGGAATCACGGTGCTAGGCGTGCCGGGCGATCCGGGGATAACTATATCGGGAGTTCCTGGAGTGCCGGGCGAACCAGGAATGGGTGTGCAACGGGATGCGGACTTGAACAGTCCTGGAACCGGCGCGTGAGAGAGCGGGACGGCTGCCGCTACTTGCCGCGCGTCCAACTGGAGCGGAGCGCCCAAGGTAGCTTCAATCTGCGCGCCATTGTCGAGAAGCACGTCGCTGCTCGCGCTCACCTGAACAGAGACTGCGATCAGAGTCTGCGCGGCGCTGTCTGGCTCAGCCTGCGCAGCCGCGCCTGTCTCCGGTGCTGCTGCGGCTGAAGTTTCCGCGGAGATGCCGGCAAGAGGGGCAATATAGCCGTTGGCAAAGATGATCTGCGTGAAGAGAACCCGCAATTCCGCGCGGTTCGAGCGCCGAGTCGGCCGCACCAGCTTGGTCAAGGTCCCTTGAGTATAAGTGCCCGGAGGGATTGCAACGCCATTGCCAATGACCACGGGAAATGTAGTCTGCGCATAGATCGGAGTGCCAAGGCCGGTTGTATTCGCCATAAGCGGACGGATCAGAGCCAGCTCAATTTTTGTACCTGCGGGAAGGTCAATGGTGGATGTGGCTCGTTTGGGAGCTTGGGCAATGAGCCGGGGAACGAGCCATGTTTCCCCTGCAAAGATGAACAACACGCAACAAAGAGCTGTTCCGAGCCGGGACATGGGCGCCATCTCCTCGTATCGCGGCATTATCTATTGCAGAAGACGTTGGCCGCATAGCGCAGGTTGGTCCCAAATCGGCACATGTCTCATTTTATGCGATCTATATCATAATGCAGTACAAGGTCCGAGCTGTGATGGAGAGCACGCGCAGGATGCCATCCGGTTTGGATTTCTGTGCGGCTCCCTGCGAAACTCAAAACATGCCGCATCCCATTTCGCATGGTTCGCCTGCATTCATCTTTGATCTTGACGGCACACTCACCGATTCGAAAGCGGGTATTCTCGGCTGCCTGCGCAAGGTGCTCGACGCCCGCGGGATACATGATCCTGGCCCGCTGGACCGCTTTATCGGCCCTCCCGTCGAAGAATGGGTTACCTATCTGTTGCCGGATGGAACCAAAGACGACCACGCGGCGCTCGCGCATGAGTACCGCGCCTGCTACGACCGCGAGGGCTGGTCGAACAATGCGGTTTTTCCGGGCATCCGCGAGATGCTTGTTCGGCTCCATCGCGCCTGCATTCCGCTCTATGTCTGCACCTCGAAACAGGAGCACTTTGCCGTCCGCATCCTTGACTTATTTGAGCTGTCGCAGTTTTTTGTGGCGATCTATGGAGACAAGGCCGAATACGCGAGCCATAGCAAGATTGACCTGCTCGCGCGTATTCTGCATGAGCACGCGCTCGACCGCACGTCTGCATGGATGGTGGGAGATCGCAGCTTCGATTTTGAAGCCGCGCACGCGAATGATCTGCGCTGCATCGCTGCCGGTTGGGGCTATGGCTTGCCGGAAGAGTGGGCGCAGGCCGATGCTGTCGCGCCAATTCCGGACGACGTGGTTGCTCTCGCTACCGGGCAATCCTGCCCAACAGCCTCTTTACAGAATGCGCGTATACTACGGGCGCGGTGCGAATCGTGAGCGCGGAAGACGCGTTTAGAGTATTTTCGATTCCAGTTTTGCCATCTTGGCATCGTACAAGGTGGCGTTCGCCGCGGCGAACGCCACTCGGCTTCCCGCTTTCTGTAAGGAGCTGAATCGAAAATGCCGCAGCACGCGGGCCAGGCGTTCCGGCGTCTGAGAATGAAAAGAGAACTATTCCTTGGAGGGCGGCATCTAAAGTTGCGCCGAGACCGTGCTCCAAGACCGTGATCGAGGATACCATCGCCAAAGGAGACAGTTATGTCCACGCATACAAGTCAGGAATCGAAGGCGGCAAAGACCAGTAATCCCGATGGCTTTGCGCCGGATGCTGTGAGAGATCTATCCGGCGTGCTGAATGCGCTGCTGGCAGATGTTTTTGCCCTGTATCTCAAAACCAAAAACTTTCATTGGCACATGAGCGGACCGCATTTCCGCGACTACCATCTTTTGCTTGACGATCAGGCCACGCAAATCTTCGCCATCACCGACGACATTGCAGAGCGTGTACGCAAAATCGGCGGGAGCACGCTGCGCTCGGTCGGCCACATTGCCAAACTGCAGCGTATTGCGGATAACGACCAGGAGTTTGTTCCTGCACGCGATATGCTGCTTGAACTCCACGCAGACAACAAGACACTGGTGGAAAGTCTCCGCGCCGCTCACGAAGTAGCCGGCCGGGCAAGCGATTATGCAACCACAAGCCTGATCGAAGTGTGGATCGACGAGGCCGAGCGCCGCGCGTGGTTCCTGTTCGAAGCTACGCGTTAGAGCAGTTCCCGAATGAATATTGACTTTTGAAGGCCGTGCTGGGTGGCGTCCGCCGCGGCGGACGCCACTGGGCGGGCCTGCTTTCGGACTACACCGATTCGAGAACTGCTATAAGCCGGTAAATTCTTTTGACGCCCGGTTCCGCGACGGCGGCTTTTGTCCGCTGCAGGCGGAGCCGAAGGCTTTCTTGCGCACATTCTCCGTCCGCACATCCTGATTCCTTCAAAATCACCAGTTCATCTGCGCCGTCAGCGGGATTTGGCTGCCTATTTCCACGCCGCTCCGACGTCTGAACGGGGCTATACAAAACCCGACTCTTATTTATACGTCTGCAATAAATCCCCATAGTGCGTGGACCTAAGTAACGGATATTCAGACACTAGAAAAAATGTATTGACAATCGTATTTAACTTTGATTATTCTGATGGCGGTAACAATCGACTTCAAGGAGGTTTTCTATGCGTCCTATTGTCGCAAGCGGCATTCTTCTTTCCTCACTGCTCCTCCCTGCAGCGGCTCGTGCCAGCCAGCCATCGGACGATGCTGCTGCTTCAACCCAGGCTCCACGCATCAGCACCGGGCTCACCGCTCCTGTCCTTCTTCACTCCATCGGTCTTGCTATTCCTGCTGGAGTTCCCGAGGATGCCATTCCCGTCGATGCTCAGATCGGTCTCACGCTTACCGTTGACGAGAAAGGCCAGCCTCAGGACATCCATGTGGTTAAGGGGATCAATCCGTTCTGGGATGCCCGGATCATCGATACCGTCAGCAAGTTCCGGTATCGCCCCGGCGCCATCGACGAGAAGCCGATTCCGGTCGATATGAACCTCATCGTGAACATCTCCCGCTAAATGAATTGGGGCTGCGCTCCACAGTGAAAACGCCATAGCCCTGCCGCCAGCCTCGATCCAATTTGGACCTCCCATCCTCGATGCTCTTCGTGTGCGAGGATGGGAATCTGGATTGCGGCCTGGCATTACTTATCGTTTCAGGAACGCTGTAACTTTGGGTCCCATTGCACCGGTACATTCGAGCGGCGCCAGATGTCCGCATCCGGCGAAGAGATCGAGCTCCGATTGCGGGATCAGCCGATGCATCTTCTCGGCCTGATCGACCGGCAAAATGCGGTCTTCCGTACCCCACGCAATGAGAACGGGCATTTTGAATTGCGGTAGCATGTTGTCGGTCACGTCCTGGCCCGTAAGCATGGAGGCCATCGCCCGGCTCACCACCCACCCACGCTCCCGCGAGATGCGCAGAATGTCATGCGATACAAAGCCGGGAATCGCATCCGGATGCGGCGTCAGCAGCGCTTCCAATTGAGCCAGTTGCTGTGTCGTCTGAGGCGTAAACAGACGCGTATCCCAATCCGGTCTTGCAGCGAGGCCCGCTGCATCCAACAACAGCAACCGGCTCACGCGCGCCGGCGTTTCCGTTGCGACAATCTGCACGATCCATCCGCCCATGGACCAGCCGCCAAGATCGACCCGTTTCAACCCAAGAGCGTCCATGAATCCGATTACGATTTCTGCCTCGTCGCGCACTGAATAAGAAAAGTTTGCCGGCCGCGGACTGCGGCCATACCCGACAAGATCGGGCATGAATACATGAAATCCCGCCTTTGCCAGATAGGGCGCCAGGTTTCGCCAATCTTCGGCGCGGCCGCCCAGCCCGTGAACCAGCACAACGGCTGGCCCGTTCTCCGGACCATCTACGAGATAGTGGACACGATAACCATTCACCGTGATAGTCCGGCTCTCGATTCCGTTGAGCGCATCCCGCAGGAAGAGCATTCCATCGAAGTAGCTTACCGGCCATAGCAGAAACCCGATGCCAGCCGTCAGGATCAGCGCAGCCACAATCCCAAATGTGGTTCTTACCCATCTCACTGATCTCATCGACCCTCCGATGCCGCGGCGCGCAGCGTTCGGGCAAGCTGCCAGCCTTTTTCGATCACCCGCACCGTGATCGGATCGAGCGCCAGGGCGCTGTGGTTCTTCCATTCTGCGCGCTCCACCCAGCGCACCGCATCCGCGTCGGATGCCGCGCGCAATGTGCCGCCCTTCACATGGCACAGGTAATCAGCAATTACATAGTGGTAGCGAACGCGCCCGTCTTCCCGGTGAATTCTATCGACAAGCTCCACCAACTCCACCGCGTCGACCTCAAGGCCGGTTTCTTCCAGCACCTCGCGCGCTGCGCCCGCGGTAAGCGATTCCCCCACTTCCAGTACTCCGCCCGGCAACGTCCAATGCCCTTGGAGCGGCTCACGCCCGCGCCGCACGAGCAGTACACGGCCGTTCTCCACCACGACGGCGCCAACGCCCACGAGCGGCGCCGTCGGAAACTCTCTTTGCATCATTCCTTTAAGATAATTCGTCCGTTGCTGTTTGCGCATGTGGGCCGGAACCCCGTATAACCGGCTGCCGATGTGAAGACGGAGTCACCGCGACCCGCAACGGGCCGGGCAGGCTAAACTAGCCTCAGAGCTTTAGTTGTGCGCATCCTCACCCGTTACATCCTCGGCGAAATTCTCTCCCATACGCTCATTGGGTGCGCGCTGTTCACGTTTATTCTCTTCATGCCCAACCTTCCCCACATCCTGGAGGTTGTGGTCCGGAACAGCTCCACGCTCACCGATGTGTCTGAAGTCTTCTTATTCATGCTTCCCGATCTCTTCAAACTCACGATTCCCATGTCGGTGCTGGTGGGCATCCTGCTGGGCCTGAGCCGCCTGGCCGCGGACAGTGAAATCATCGCCATGCGCGCCTCTGGTCTGGGCATTGGCTATTTTCTCCGGGTTTCCTCGATCGTGGCCATTAGCGGAACACTGCTTGGCTTGGCTAACTCGCTTTATCTCGCGCCGCGCGCCAACCAAGCCATCCTCGACCTGCAGCATTCGCTTGGGACTTCGCAGGCTTCCTATGAGATTCAACGGGGGGTCTTCTATGAGGACTTCAAGAATTTTGTTCTCTATGTGCAGGACGTGCGCGCGGGCACCGGCGCGGCCAACTGGCGCCAGGTCTTCATGGCCGACGTATCCGAAGCGTCGAATCCCATCATCACCACGGCCGCTTCAGCCACTGTGGTGAGTGACAGCACGCAGGAGGAGCTGCTTATGCGCCTGCGCGACGGCTCGCACCATGAGACCGTGGCCGGGCAGCCGCAGCAATACAACATCTCCACCTTTACGACCACCGATATGCCGCTTGCGCTGAATTCGCAGAGCGATGTCCATCTGGGCCGTGTGGATACGGTTATTTATGCCTTGCCCATGGGCACGTTGCTCCAGCGCATTCACGGCCCGGACGCGAAGCGCTTTCTGATCGAATTGCATAATCGCTTTGCTCTTCCCACAGCGTGTGTCGTGCTCATGCTGGTCGGCGTGCCACTCGGCGTTGCATCGCGGCGCGGCGGCAAAAGTTCCGGTTTCGTCGTCACCATTCTGCTGGTCTTTGTTTATTACTTCCTATGGTATACGGGCATCGCTCTGGGCAAGCAGAACAAGCTTTCGGCTTTCTTCGCCGTCTGGTCGGCCAACCTGCTCTTTGCCGTTGCGGGCAGCTTTCTGCTTTGGCAGATGGCCAGCGGAGGCCAGGTGCTCAGCGCGATCGGAAGCTGGCTCTCGCGCTCGCCGAAGCCGACCGCACAACCTAAGGCAAACGGATATCCGCTTACCGGCCTGCTCGATAAGCTGCAGCCTCGGCCTCACCGGACTCACTCGCGCAATGTATTTCCGCGCATCCTCGATGAGTACGTGATACGTGAGTTCCTCACCAT
>JASHQE010000291.1 GCA_030037705.1 Acidobacteriaceae bacterium
TTAGGCCAGGTCCGGCGCTTGAGATCGGCGCGGGTACCGGCACGAATGCGATTTGGATGGCAGAGCGCGGTTTTGACGTGCTCGGAGTTGATGTCTCGCCGCTAGCCGTCGAAAAAGCGCACGCCAAGATGGAGGGGCGCGCTCTGCGCTGCCGCTTTGCTGTATGGGATATTCTCGGCGCGCCTCCGCCCGACGGGCAGTTCCAGTTCGTGTTCGACCGCGGTTGCTTTCATATATTCGATGAACCAGGCGAAAGGCAGCGGTTCGCGGCACAGGTCGCTGCCGCACTGGCGCCCGACGGCTTGTGGCTGAGCCTGATCGGCAGCACGGAAGGTCCGCCACGCGAGGTCGGTCCGCCGCGCCGCTCGGCACGCGAGGTCACCCTCGCCATCGAGCCTGCGCTGGAAATCGTCGAATTGCGATCAGCCGAATTCCAGGGTCACGGCGCAAAGGCGTGGTTCTGCCTGTCGCGTCAGCGTACGATGCCGGTGCAGCCCTCTACGCGGTACGATTGAAGCTCGGCGGCGTACACGCTTCCCGTTCTCGACGAGCGCATAATCGCCAATGTACTCATCGAGCGAACCTGGATGAGTGACTCGGCCTGTTCCTGACAGTTGGGATATTCCATGCAGTCTGATTCTGACCGATCGAAATATTGAATCGTGAGTTATGCCATCTCGGCTTGACGCCGGCCATTTTGCCCGATTTACAATGTGCGAATCGATCTAGTGTCCTGAGTCTTAAATTCGCAACATAATTGCCGCTGTCATCCCGAGCGGAGTTTGGCCGTTTTTAGGCCAAACGGAGTCGAAGGATCTGCGGTTCGGGACTTCGACTTATGTTATGAACTTCTGACTCACCACACTAGGGGGCGACGCTCACCGGCGCAAAATGCGTTGATTGGGAGGACCGGATGCGGAACAATCACGTCAAGATCATCGCTTTGGTATTTGCTCTGCAGATTGTTTTAACTGACGCAGGCCGGCAGGCAACTGCACAGGCCGGAAAAGCCGCCTATCCGGCGATGGCTCCCCTGGATCAGTACCTAATATCTGACGAGAAATCCGAGATCGCGCTGGCGCGCAGTGCTGCACCCGGTTCCATTTCCGATGGAGCCGAAGTGATGGTGCTGGGACGCGAGGGATATAAGACCGCCGTGAAGGGCACGAATGGTTTTCTCTGCATTGTGGAGCGATCGTGGGCGCAGGACGCGGATCAGGCGGAGTTCTGGAATCCGAAGATACGCGCACCCCATTGCTTCAACGCGCAAGCCGCGAGGAGCTTTGCGCCCATCTATCTGATGAAGACCAGGCTTTTGCTGGCAGGAAAATCGAAGTCTGAAATCACGCAGGCTGTCGCGACGGCACTGGATAAGAAGGAGCTGCCCGCGCTGGAACCTGGCGCGATGGCTTACATGATGTCGAAGCAGCAGTACCTGAACGACCAGGGCAAGAGCTGGCACCCGCATACGATGTTCTTTTTCCGCGGCGACATGGCGAAGAGCTGGGCTGCCGATGATCCCAACTCACCGGTCATGACGGCGAATGATCCGGAGCAACGTGTGACGATTCTGTTCGTCCTGGCAGACAAGTGGTCCGATGGTACGGCGGCTCCGTTGAATATGCCCTAACCCACCGGGTGCCCAGAGCCTGTCCTGAGCTTGTCGAAGGAAATCTGCGGTTGCATTTTCAAAGAATTTCAGATTCAACACACGGGGAAAATACTGGCCCGTGTCCCTTGCAGAGAATTCTCAACTCTTAGCGCACAATGGCTATGGGAAGGAGGTACGCTCGCCACGAGTCGCGGTAGTACCCCCACCCCCTCCCCCCGCAACTGACTGCCGGATCAACCGCGACCTATTTTAGATTCAAAGGCTTATACTGACTTACCCGTAATCATTGAGTAACGGTGAGTCGGCTTTTCGAGCGAAAACAGGCGCGAAACAGCCGGCTGTCGGGTGCCCCAGGTCTCGCTTCTGAGACCTGGGAAAGCACAAATCTTGACCACCGGTTTTATCTAGGCTGTATCGACATATAGACCAACTCTAAGTTGCTGAAAAGTAAATCAAGCACTGTCATGTTGAGCGAAGTCCGCCGCGGTCCGCCGCGGCGGAGAGTCGAAACATCCGCGGTTCGCTTCGTGCTTCACGAATTCAATGGAAAACTCGCTCATTTTGCCCATAGGTTATCAGGCTATATGTCGATACGCTCTAGCCATACCCACGGAAAATCACCCCTTATTCAGACCTTCCTTAGAGCAAAACCGGGGGGGATATATCTCGAAGCGACAGCGCTCAAGTCGATGCGGCCAAGCAGGGAGCGGTAACCCAGAATCAATTCAACAGCAAACAGTAACCCTGGTTTTGCCGTAAGTGACCTTTTTCCGTCAATCTGCGTCACAACTGAAATGGAGAAAATAGCGTCTGGCGAGAGAGACGCATCCTTCAGTTTCCTATTTGATTCTTGCCTTGCAGGATGGTGTGAAACAGTTGAGACAGGCGAGGGGACTCGATCTTTGGCAGACATTGCATCAGACCAGAACACGTGCCAACCCGCCTGGTGTTCCTGTCCGGCACGAAGAGCGCGGCTGGCTCTTCTGTCCTTGATTCCGCTCCTCCTTCTTCCCCCTGCAAACCTCAGTTCAGCCAGTCCATTGGGAAGCCCCCAGCCGGAGTCCGCTCTTCCCGACGCGCCCAAGCCGCAATCGGCGGCAACCGCGGCTCCGCCTGCGGCCAGCCCATGCGATGTGAAAAATGCCGGCGGGAGCATGGCCGCTACGGCTGCTGTGCGCGCCGCCAACGTAGCCGCCAATGGCGCCGCTGCTTCAAACCCCAAGGTGATTGACACCGTTCTCTGCGTCCCGCATCTGCCCATCATCAACTGGTATGCCCGCTTTCTGAATGGCCCGCAGGTGAAGGCGCTCACGCCGCTCCAGAAGGCGCATTTGGCCGGCCGCAACCTGGTCGATCCGTTTAATCTGCTCACCATCGGCGGCGAAGCCGCCATCTCCGTAGCCGCCAATTCTCACTCGGTCTATGGGCCAGGTTTCGAGGGCTGGGGCAAATATATGGGCGTCAGCTTCACCCAGGACATGGTCGGCGAATTCTTCGGCACTTTTCTCATTCCTTCGGTAGTCCATGAAGATCCGCATTATCACCGCCTGCCGAGCGCGAGCGTCAAGCGGCGCGCCTTTCATGCCATAGCCCAGATCGTCTGGACGGAAGGCGATAACGGGAAAGGCATGTTGAATTACTCCGATCTCGTTGGCTTCGCGCTCGAAGACGCCGTCAATGATCTCTATGTGCCAGGGCAACAAACCAACTTCCATGCCAGCGCCGCGCGCTACGGCATCGCCCTGGCCACCGCCCCCATCGACAACTACATCACCGAGTTCCTGCCCGACATCGCCAGCCGCATTCATGTCCGCGTTGTTCTCGTGCAGCGGATCATCAATCAGGTAGCCAGAACCGAAGGCGCTCCTGCGGACTAGGGCGGAGTCGCCTCAAGACAGGCTAAGACTCTTGCCAGCATTAACTTACCTCCGGAATCGCCGCTGTTTCGCCCGGTGCAGTTCGCCGTCCTCCAATCCCCGTTCAGGCGGTCATTCCGCCGTTCGCTGTAGGTCATTTGGGCCGGTCACGACCGCGAATTACTCTGGTAATGAATTTTCATCCCGTGCGCTTCCCCGCCGGGCTGGCCGCGCAGATTCTCCGCCGCGGGCAAATTTTTAAAGGAGATCGCAATCATGTCCAAAGCTGTG
The DNA here is from genome assembly GCA_030037705.1 of Acidobacteriaceae bacterium. Classification (GTDB taxonomy): domain Bacteria; phylum Acidobacteriota; class Terriglobia; order Terriglobales; family Acidobacteriaceae; genus Telmatobacter. The sequence goes on from JASHQE010000291.1 coordinate 3,760, forward strand.
AAATACGCTGAAAAGGTCGCGGTTTACGCGGCCAGAAGTGCATGGGTTGTCTATGAGCGGTTGAACCGTATCAGCCCCAACACCTCTTTCACGCCCAAGTGGAGCGACAAGCCGCTGCTCAAGAGCTGGCAGAAGGAAAAGCCTCCGCTCGGCTGGCCACGCACCACGGACTCGCTCTGCCCTAAGTGCGTCCCGGAGATTCGCCAGCAGATTCTCGATGGCAAGCTGCCTCATGAAGTCCTTCTGAATGAAAAAGTTGGCGAAATCAAGGCGCAGATCATCGAGCGCGATGGCAAGATCCTGATGGTGAAAGACTGCCCCAAGCACGGCCATTTCGAAGATGTGATGTCGATTGATCCGGCCTTTTTCAAGCATCTGGAAGAGAGCTTCCCGGGCCGCGACATCCGCGCCCACAATGACGAGAAGCTGCACAACCACGGCACTTCTACTGTGACTCACGGGCGCGGCTCGGTGCTCACCATCGACCTGACCAACCGCTGCAACATGATGTGCGATCCGTGCTTCATGGACGCCAACCAGGTGGGATTCGTCCACGAGCTTACCTGGGACGAGATCAAGCAGATGCTGGACAACGCCATCACCATCAAGCCGCGGCGTCAGATGAGCGTCCAGTTCTCGGGCGGCGAGCCCACGCTCTCGCCCTACTTCCTTGACGCTGTCGCTTACTCGCGCAAGGTGGGCTACAACAGCGTGCAGGCGGCCTCGAATGGCATTGAGTTTGCGAAGAGCAAGGAGCTTTGCCGCGCGGCGGCCGAGGCCGGCCTGCGTTATGTCTATCTCCAGTTCGACGGCATCGGCAACGCGGCCAATTCGCACCGCAAGGTCGGCAACTTGTTCGACGTGAAGCTGCAGGCTATCAACAACCTGCACGAAGCCGGCGTCGAGATCGTGCCGGTGACCACGATCATCAACGGGATCAACAACGAGCAGGTGGGCCACATCATCCAGTTCGCGCTCGACAACCCCAAGAAGATCAGCTTCCTCTCGTTCCAGCCCGTGAGCTTCACCGGCCGCGA
>JASHQE010000292.1 GCA_030037705.1 Acidobacteriaceae bacterium
AAGGCATTGAAGGGTGAGAGCGCCGCGCCGGTGTCGCGCAGCCCCTGAATGCGGCACTTGAGGATGAACGAGAGCGGCCCGAAGGTCTGCGTATACGAGAGGCCGTGATACGAGGGGTCGGGCTCGGTGAATTCCTTGAATCGGCCCGACGCAGCCCAGTCGAACTTGCCTGCGTCCACAATCACGCCACCGATGGAATTACCGTGGCCGCCGAGAAACTTGGTGGCCGAGTTGACGACGATGTCGGCGCCCCACTCGATGGGCCGCACCAAAGCCGCCGTGGCCGAGGTGTTGTCGATGACGAGCGGGAGTTTATGCGCGTGCGCGATCTCGGCGAGCTTGGCAATATCGGCGATATCGAGCTTGGGGTTGCCGAGCGTCTCGGTGTAGACGGCGCGGGTCTTGTCATTGATAGCGGCGCGCAGCCCGTCGAAATCGTCGCCATCGACGAAGCGCACGTGGATGCCCAGCCGCGGCAGCGTGTAATGAAAGAGATTGTAGGTGCCGCCGTAAAGTGAAGTCGTAGAAACAATCTCGTCACCGGCCGCAGCCAGCGTGGTAAGAGCCAAAGTCTCGGCCGCCTGGCCGGAGGCTGTAGCCAGCGCCGCTGCGCCGCCTTCGAGAGCCGCCACGCGCTTCTCCAAAACGTCGGTCGTGGGGTTCATGATGCGGGTGTAGATATTGCCGAACTCCTGGAGGGCAAAGAGCCGTCCGGCGTGGTCCGCGTTCTGAAAGAGATAGGACGTAGTCTGGTAGATAGGCACAGCGCGCGCGCCGGTGGCGGGGTCGGGCGATTGGCCAGCATGAACGGCAAGCGTGGCAAGCTGCTGGTTCGGTTCAGACATGATAAACTCCTTCGGTTTTGCATCATTTCACATTGGAGACGGCAAGGGAAACCGGCGCGGACAGTTTCAAATTAAAAACGGCCCGCATCCTTTTCAAAGGACCCGGGCCGCTCGACTTCAAGATCGGTTTTGCTTAACGCATCTGCCGCTCAGAAGGCGCATGGAGGGGTCCGCATGGCATACACATGGCCATGACCTCCATTCCGTATTCCTTTGCGAGCTGCATGATGGCAGTATCGACGGCGAACAGCATGGCTGTCAAATGAAATCGGGCTAGGCTGTATCGACATATAGACCAACTCTAAGTTGCTGAAAAGTAAGTCAAGCACTGTCATGTTGAGCGAAGTCCGCCGCGGCGGAGAGTCGAAACATCTGCGGTTCGTTTCGTGCTCCACGCATTCAATGGAAAACTTGCTCATGTTGCCCATAAGGTTATCAGGCAATATGTCGATACACCGTCGATACACCCTAGAAGCCGCGCGGCGCAGACGCAATCAAAGGCTTGCTACTCTTCCGCTTTCCAGATGTAGGCGCCTGGCTGCGGCAGGCCGACATGCGCCAGCGCTCGGAAGACGAACTGGCGCGCCATCTCGATCGAATCTACCGGATGGTTATAGAACGCCGGGATCACGGGAAAGATCGTGGCGCCAGCCTCGGCGGCCAGCGTCATGTTGCGCAGGTGAATGCGGTTGAAGGGCGTCTCGCGCACGCAGAGAATCAGCGGCCGCCGCTCCTTGAGCGTCACGTCTGCCGCTCGGGCAATCAGCGAGTTGGCCAAGCCATTGGCGATGGCGGCAAGCGTGCCCATGGAGCACGGAAGAACGATCATTCCGTTCGAGGGATGGCTGCCGCTGGCGATGGAAGCGCCGATGTCAGCATCCGAAAGCTGCACAGTCTTTTCCGGCGCCGCGCCCAGCAGCTTTTCCGCCAGATCGTTGCGCCCGCTCAGGCCCAATTCCTCGGCCAGCACGCGGAGAGCGTTTTCCGACGCGACAAAGTGTATCCTCGCCACGCGAGCGTCAGCCTCAAGGGCACGGAGTGCCTCCCGCGCGAGAATCGCGCCCGAGGCTCCGGTGATGGCGAAGGTGAGATTCATAAAAGCGAGTTTTCAGCCTTAGGCTCTTAGATTTCTGAGATCGTGCCCAGGCATTCTATCCTCCGATTCTCCGGTTTGCGTCATCCATCGCGCCGTAGGCGCAACGTGTGTTAGCCCACGCGCTTCAGCGTGGGGTTTGTCGCAATCGAAATCAGATCCAAGTCCCGGAGGGACGGCGTTATCGTCCTTCATCCGAACACATAACGCTCGTCGTATTCGATTCCACAATTACGGAGAAACGCAACGAATTCCTCCTCAAAACTCCGTCTGCGATGGTGCTGCTCCTGGTCTCGAATGTATCCTTTCACGGCCTCGACTTGCGATGGACTGACGCTGAATGCTCCGTATCCTTCCTGCCACGAAAACCCCTTCCCCATCCAGCGGGAAGAGCTTCCTTTCAGCTTCTGAACTGCATGCGCAAGGGAGCAAGACGCCGGCAAAGGAAATAACAGATGAATGTGATTCGCCGTTCCGCCCACGGCAATGATCGCGAAACCCTCGCCGCGCGCGATGCCTCCTAGATAAGCATAGAGCTCGGATTTTCGGTGGGCGGGAATCAGGGAGCGGCGATCTTTGGCGCTGAAGATGCAATGAATAAAATTGCTCGCGTACGTGTGAGCCATGTAACACCGTCCCTACGGGACTCCCATTCTACAACCGCGCAGCCTACCCCACGCTGAAGCGCGGGGCTAACGCGCGCTGCACCTATGGTGCGGCCCGCAAGTCCACGAACATCGCATTCAGCGATTCGCGGCAGTGGATCTAGAGCGTGCGACAGTCCGCGCGCGAGGATCACGGCGGGAGACCTGGGAAACCCCAAACCTACTCTCCTAGTACACGACGAAAGATCGCATCCACATTCCCCAATTGCCGCGTGTAGTCAAAGGTGCGGGCCAGCTTTTCTTCACTGAGCAGGGCCGTGATCGCCGGATCGTGCGCGATCTCGTCGCGAAAGTTCAGGTCTTCCTTCCAGGCGCGCATGGCGTGCGATTGCACGAGGCGGTAGGCGTCTTCGCGCAACATGCCGGCCTCGGCCAAATCGAGCAGCAATTGGCCGCTGAAGATGAGCCCGCCGGTCGATTCGAGGTTTTTTTTCATTCGCTCCGGATAAACCAGCAACCGGTCGATCAGGTCGGTGGTCTTGGCGAGCAGGTAATCGACGAGGATAGTCGAGTCGGG
>JASHQE010000293.1 GCA_030037705.1 Acidobacteriaceae bacterium
CCGCTCGAAGACGATGATCTCGGTTTCGATCCGAAGACGCTCAAAAAGAAACCGGTTGAGCCAGAGACAGCGGAGGAAGCCGCCGAATCTATCCAGAGCGGATTCTCGCTGGGAGATTGAGCCATGCTGAAAATCTCAAAGGCGCTCTCGGCGAGCAAGCTCGAAAACTATCATCGCCAGGAATTCACTTCACCTGATCAGAGTTATTGGAGCCAGGGCGAGACCGTACGGGGCGAGTGGCAAGGCCAGCTTGCCGAAAAGTATGGTCTCACGGGGGCGGTCGGTGCAGAAGAGTTCCATCGCCTCTCCGAAGGCCAGCACCCGGTGACCGGCGATCAACTTGTCCAGCATCGCCAGTCCTTTGAGTATCAGGGCGCGGACGGAAAACTGATCAAATCCGTCGAGCACAGGGCGGGGTGGGATGCGACCTTCAGTGCGCCAAAATCTGTATCGCTCACCGCGCTTGTCGGTGGTGACGGCCGGATACGCGAAGCTCACGGTATGGCGGTGAGCACGGCTCTCGGCGAATTGGAACACTACACGCAGGCGCGCATGGGGGGAAACCGGCCAGCGGAAGCCACCGCCCAGTTCATTGTGGCAAAGTTCGAGCACGACACGGCGCGGCCGGTCGATGGCTACGCCGCGCCGCAGCTTCATTCCCATGCTGTCATCTTCAATGTCACGGAATGCGCGGATGGCACCACGCGCGCACTTCAGGAGCGCGGATTTTTCGAGTCGCAGCAGTTCGCGACGGCGGTTTACCAGTCGGAGCTGACCTTTCAATTGCGTGGACTCGGCTACCAGATCGAGGCCGGTAGAAGCGGCGCTCCTGAGATCAAGGGATACTCGCAGGAGTATTTGGACGCCAGCAGCCAGCGCCAGAATCAGATCCTTGAACACATGCGGCAAAATGGACTGTCCGGGTTTGAAGCGGCTGAAATCTCGGCGCACGCGACGCGCGACAAAAAGCAGATGCAGTCGCCCGCCGAAGTTCTAAGGGCGCACCGCAAGCTTGCCGCCGAGTTCGGCAACCAACCGGATCGCGTTGTGGCCGAAGCGCGAGAGCGCAGCCATCAGAAAACTGTAGACCACGCTCCCGAGAAAGCGCGCCAAGTAGCGCAGGAGGCGGTGACCTTTGCCCGCGAGCGCAGTTTCGAGCGTGAAGCTGTCACTGACGAACGCGCGCTTTACCGCGATGCTCTCCGGCGCGGCATGGGAGAAACAACCTATGGGCAGGTCCGCGCCAGTGTGGAGGCGCGGCTGGCTTCCGGCGAATTCCACCTCGTGACGGGGCAGAAGCACGATACCGCGCGGCAGTTTACAACGGCCAAAACGATCCACGCCGAACAAGAAGTCTTGCGTCGGATGCAGCAAGGGCAGGGACGCGGCGCGCCGATCATGTCTAACCAGCAAGCCGTGGCGCACACGGCCAAGTTTCCGCGCCTCAATTCCGCTCAGCAGGCTGTGGCCGAGGAGATACTGACCTCGCGCGATGTCGTCCAGGGACTGCAAGGCAGCGCTGGAACTGGGAAGACGGCGACCTTGCAGACTATACGTGAGGCTGCCGAGAAGCGGGGCTACATTGTCGAAGGTTTCGCCCCGACCTCGCGCGCTACCCACCAGCTCCGCGATGCCGGGATCACCGCCGACACCCTGCAAGGATTTCTCGTGCGCTCGAAACAGCCCACGCCGGAGCGCCATCTATATATGGTGGACGAATCGAGTCTCACCAGCACCAAGCAGGTCCGTGACTTCTTTTCAAAGCTCGACCCTGGCGACCGGGTTCTCTTCATCGGCGACACGCGCCAGCATCAGGGTGTCGAGGCCGGCAAGCCCTTCGAGCAGTTGGTTGAAGCAGGAATGAAGACTGCGCGCCTTGACCAAATCATGCGCCAGAAAGACCCGGAGTTGCTGCGTGCGGTCGAACATCTTTCGCGCGGCGAAGTAGCTGAAGGAATCGCGCTTCTCGAACAACAAGGACGGGTTACTGAGATCGCTGCCCCAGAGAGACGCATCGCAGCGATTGCCCAGAACTATGCCGACAGCCCCGAAAATACGATCATTGTTTCTCCTGACAATGCTTCGCGGCGGCAAATCAACCAAGCTGTCCGTACGGAGTTACAGGCTCGCGGCATCGTCGAATCCGAAAACCATACTCTGCGTGTGCTCGCGCCGCGCTCCGAAATGACCGGTGCTGACCGTGCCTGGGCTGCACGTTACGACGTGGGCGATGTGCTTCACTATCAGCGCGGCAGCAAGACCCTCGGGATCGATCAACACAGCTACGTTCGGGTAGTGGCAACCGATCCAAAATCCAACCTCCTGACAGTAGAGAAGTCAGACGGCCAAAAAGTCACCTATGACCCGTCGCGGCTGCACGGTATCAGTGCTTATCGTGAATTGGAACGGGAGTTTGCCGTTGGCGACCGGCTGCAGTTCACGGCCCCGAATAGACAACTCGGTGTCGCCAATCGCGATCTTGGCACGGTGCAGGAGATTAGCGAATCGGGCAAGGTGGCTGTCCGTATGAACCACGGCAAGGACCGGATCGTTATCTTCGATCCAGAACGGATGCGGCATTTCGATCACGGTTACAGCGTTACTTCGCATAGCTCCCAGGGCCTGACTTCCGAGCGTGTCTTAGTCAACATGGATACCAATGTTCACCCGGAGCTTATCAACTCCCGCATTGCGTATGTTTCCGCCTCACGTGCGTCGTATGATCTGCAGATTTTCACCAATTACGCAGCCACACTCGCCGAAAATCTTAGCCGCGACGTATCTAAGCTATCCGCGCTCGACTTCGGCGCGAATCGGATTCCTGTCGCGAGCATCGGATTGGAGCAGTCCCGAGCATCTAACAAGATACCCGCTGCCGGGCCTGGCTTAGCGATCTGAGAAACGACAGTTCGCGTCGAAGCGCAACTTCCTATAAGATGTCTTCTGTTCTAACCTTTGGCGGATTTTTAACAGACGTTGTTAGCGACCGCCCGATACCCGTTTGCTCCCCAGAAGAATTACGTGACTGATTCGGGAGGGCGAGGGCAGCACGAGAAAAAGGCTCAAAGCCGCACCCAATGCCCCAATACTGTCCCCGGTAGATAAGCGATTGCTAGGCCGGCGTCCCCCTAGCATCGCAAAAATCCGCCGCGTTATTGCTGCCCTGATTTCCACCGCATCCAAGCCCTGCCAACCAGTCAAAGAATGCACGAGATTACAATGCAAAGTGCTGAAGCTTTTAGGAGTGATGACATTGCAATCCTTAAAAAACTCGCGCAGATTCCAGCGCGCGAAGATCTTGAAGGCATCGACGCTCATATTCGCATCGAGCGACAGAAGGAATTGTTTGCATAAATATTCCTCAAATGATGCTCATGGAGGACTCTGACGATGTGGTCAGATAACGAGTCCACAGAGGATCTTCTCGGGTTCCAGTATCTCGCCGGCGCTGTTGTTTCAATTGTCAAAAACGAAAACCTTCTACCTGCCACCATCGGAGTGTTCGGTGATTGGGGTGGGGGAAAATCTACGCTTATCCAAATTGTCAGCACCGAACTCACCTCAGAAGAGGAGAGGAAAGCGGGGACTGTCGTTCTTTCGTTCAACGGATGGCTCTTTGAAGGCTACGAAGGAGCCAAAACAGCCCTAATGGGCACCATCCTCGAAGAGCTTCAGGAGCACGAAACCTTTAGGAATAAGGCAACAGAGAAAGCGAAGAAACTACTCAAGAGCCTTTTTAAGCGTGTCGACTGGATGAAAACAACCATCGGCGTCGGAAAGCTGGTTGGAGCGCACTTTGCGGGACCTGCCGCCCCATTGTTGTTAGTCAGTGGCGGCACGGATGTCGTCAGTTCTGCCAAGGAGGTTTTTAAAAAGGCGGAGGACATCGACCCGGATGATTTGAAAGAATATGTAAAGGGCGAGGATGCTGGAGAAGACAAGGATGATTCTGAAACGCGGCGTCAAATCCAGAACTTCCGCAGAGACTTCGCGGAGCTGCTGAGACAGTCAAGCATCACGCGCCTAGTCATCACGATTGACGACTTGGACCGTTGCTCCCCTGATACGATCATTCCGACACTCGAAGCCATCAAGCTTTTCCTCTTCGTTCCGAGAACCGCGTTCATCATCGGCGCCGATGAAGAGTTAGTCCGATATGCCGTGCGCCGCCGGTTCCCTGAATTGCCCGGCGATAGGCGCGAGGTCGGACGCGACTACCTAGAAAAGCTGATTCAATTCCCTATAAGAATTCCAGCATTAGGTCGCGCGGAAGTTGAGAGCTATCTTGGGTTGCTTTTTGTCACCGCGTGCGACGAACTGACCGCCGAACAAAGGAATCGCGTGCGAGAAAGAGTCGGAGAGACGACAACTGAATCTCTGACAACGGCGACTTTCAATATTTCTGTGGCGCGTGAATTGCTTAAACCGCTACCTCAATCATTGCGAGAAGACCTCGGCATGGTGGAGCGAGTCGCCCCCCTCTTGGGAACGATCATGAATGGGAATCCGAGGCAGTGCAAGCGATTCCTCAACATGCTCCTCCTGCGCCTTCAGATGGCGAGGTCCAGAGGCATCGCGCTCAAGCAACGGGTGCTCGCAAAGCTTATGCTGCTTGAGTATTTCCGCACGGAGTCGTTTCGACGTATGGCCGAGATCCAGTTTGCTCAGGATGGCACGCCGAATGAACTAAGTGAGATGGAAAGAGCAGTTCGATTGCAGAATGCCTCGGAGGCGACAAAAGACAGCCAACCTGAGGCAGCCACAGACGCCCACAAGAAACCTGCCGGGAAGAAAAGCCCATCAGCGGGGACAGTCGAATTGTCCCCGGAATTCGCGCTGTGGATCTCCGATCCTTGGATTCGTGAATGGTTATTGATGGAACCCGCGCTCGCAGCTGAGGATTTGCGGCCCTATTTCTTCTTTGCCCGTGACAATTTGGGCTTGCTTGGAACTGCGGGCCAGCGACTCAGCCTCGCAGCGCGCAGAGTGCTCGACAAGCTGAAAAGCGCAAGCAGGGCGGTCCGCCTGGCAGGACTCAAGGAACTGAAGGACTTCGGGGAGGCAGATGCCAACGCTGTGTTTGAGGCGTTGTCGGAGCGCGCCAAGCGAGAAGAGGACCTTGGAGCGGAGAGCGCGTCCCTTCGGCCGATGATCGATGCCGCACAGGAACGCCCTACACTCCTCCAGCCTCTCATAGTTGCACTGAAAGTCTTTCCAGAGAAGGCGCTGCCTATATGGGCACCACCGAATATCCAAAATGCATGCAAGGGCAATCAAGATGCCGAGAACGCTTTCAAAGAGATTCTCACTACATGGTCGAGGAGTACTGTGAATCCGCAGCTCGCAAGCGCCGCAGCCTCGACCTTGAGCACGAAAGGCTAGAAAATGGGAACGTCCGCCAGCAACTCAGGGCCGAAAGATAAAACGCCTTTGCTACCTTCTTGGGCACAAGGTACCGCGCAGGCAGGAACGGCCGTTTCCGCAGCGACACCATCAGATGCCGGCACCCCCGATAGTTCTTCATCTCAGGTGGCACCGGGAAATTCTAATTCGACGCAAAGCAGCCAGGGTCAGGAGCATGACCTGCCGACTGTTACCGCCGCAGCCGTGAAGAATAATCCATGGCAACTTGCCCGTCGAGCGATGACAAGCGCGACAAGGGGTGGGGGACAATCGTATCAATTGCAGACGGCGGGTCGCCGATACGTTTCTGCAAAGGGTGGGGCTAAGAAAGCCGCAGAGACTGCCTCCGGGGGCAGGGGCGCAACCGCGCGCATCGGCTCATTTATATCGGACGTTGCCTCGATAGGATTCGCCGAAGCAACGCGCGCACTCGGATTGCAGAGTATCGTCGGTCAGAAAGTGGATACCGTCCTAGCGGCCATCATCAATGCCATTGCTCCGGCAGGCGCGAATAACGATGATGCCATTGCCCGTCGTGCTGCCAGCGAAACCCTCCGTGAGCTGTTCGAGAAATATGAGGTCCAACAGGCGGGATTAGATGCCCTCGACGCGATGACAGAGAAGGATGTCGCTGACTCGATCGAACGTTCGGTCGCAAATTATGTATATCAGCGCTGGCTGTTTGATCTAAGCCAGAGAATTGAACAGAACGCGGTGAGCGAAACAGATGCGGTCAAATTGGAGCGAGATGTTAAGGATTTTGTCACCGGTCTCGTGAAGCTCAAACTGGATGGCAAAAAGGCTGTGCACCTCGACTGGAAAGGGATGCAGGGTCAACAATTCGTCCAGGAGATCTACGACGCCGCGTACAAGCTCCTCGGAGGAACGGCCTAATGCCTTGGAACGTGATTGCTCAAGTTGGCGATGACGCTTATTGCCCTGTCCTTGATCGCGATGAGGCCCGCTTCGTCGCAACCATAGACAAACCGAATGACAGCCACGGTATCTCGCATAACATTCTCTCAGACTTGTTCAAAGCTGGCTTGAAGCCCACTGAAACAGCGATCGATCTACTCAACTTTGCTGCGATTGTGTATACGTCCGATCTTAGGATCTGGCGGGGCTACAACGGTGAAGATGCATGGACCAGAGACATTGCAGTCCACTTCCCAGTCGCCGACCCGGAACTCTGGAGGACGGCGAGCCCGCAAATCAAAGAGTTTCTTTCATTCTTGACGGGGGACGAATGGAACCTTAGCTTTCGTACGAAGCTCCCGGCTCCAGCGCCGAAGATAGGGAATCCGCCGCTCATCAAACCCGATGCCGTTTGTCTCTTTTCGGGAGGACTCGATTCATTCGTTGGTGCCATCGATCTATTAGCCGATGGTCACCATCTCGCCCTCGTTGGCCATTATGGGCAGACTCAGCGTGAGTTGATCGCGACCTTTGAAACATTGCGCCCCAGATACAAAGAGCGAATGGTGCCTCTATGGTTCTATCTGGTGCCCCCGCGTGCGTCAGACGAACAAATTGTTGAATCCACGATGAGGGCGCGCTCTATCTTATTCCTTGCGCTTGGCACTTGTATCGCTAGCGCCCTGGATGCAGGCAGCGCCCTCTACGTTCCTGAGAACGGTCTCATATCGCTCAATGTGCCTTTGACATATGGTAGAGCGGGGACCCACAGTACGCGAACCACCCACCCCCACACGATAAATCTGTATCGGAAGGTGCTCCAGGCACTTGGGATCGATCTGGAGCTGAAAACGCCATACCGCTTCATGACCAAAGGTGAGATGCTCGCAAACTGCAAGGATCAGGACGCCTTGAAATCCGGTATTCATTCCACGATGTCGTGTTCTCATCCGCAAGCCGGCCGCTTCCATAAGCGGCCAGTCGGCCAGCACTGCGGATATTGTGTTCCTTGCATCATCCGCAGGGCGTCGATGCATTCGGTAGGTCTTGACGACGAGCCCCGGAATATGGACGTTCTCGCCTCTTCTATCAAAGCTAATGAGGCGGCTGGTCAGGATAAGCGCGCATTCCTAATGGCAATATCGCGATTGAAATCTATGTCGTATCTCCATATCACGAGCGAGCTCATGAGCGCCGGCCCCTTGCAGCCCACGGAATTGGATGGATTGGTAAGCGTATACCTGCGCGGAATGAAAGAGGTCGAGAACTTTCTGAGGCAGAAGCAGTGAGAGTCGATTCGGAATTTAGGATGATGGCATATGTTGATGCACATTGCCACGTCGATTTATACACACCGCCGAAGCGAATCATTGAGCAGGCAGAGAGCAATCATATATACACAATTGCGGTTACGAACGCGCCTTCTGTATTTGCACACACCGAGGCTCTCACGGCCGGATCTAAATATGTCCGCCCGGCCATTGGGTTACATCCCGAGCTTGTACATTCCCATAGACATGAACTCAGCTTGTTCGAAGAGTATCTTCCCCGTACCCGCTATATCGGGGAAGTCGGACTCGACTATTCAACTAAGGACGCGGAGGATAAATCGGCCCAACGGCTCGTATTATCGAGAATCGCTAGTTGGGTGAACGACTTCGGCGATAAAGTCTTGACGGTGCACTCGAGGCGCGCATCAGCCGATGTAATTTCCATGCTTGCAGGGATCAGAGCCAAGGTCATTCTTCACTGGTTTAGTGGAACGAACAAGGATCTCACACGTGCCATCGATTGCGGATTTTACTTTTCAGTGAACGACGCAATGTTGCAATCCAAAGCGGGGCGCTTGCTTATCAATCAAATGCCGAAGGATCGATTTCTGACCGAAACAGACGGGCCGTTTACTCGGGACGCTGGAGTCCCTGCAACACCGAAAACGGTGGAGAACACCGTGTTGAAGCTAGCCGGTTTGTGGAGTTGCAGCCCTCAGGTTGCTCGGATTGCAATTTTAGAGAATTTCAAATTGCTTCTGTCAACGGATTCCCGATGAACTAAGCCTTTCCCAACCTTAGGTCGGTTCTGGCAGTGCATTCGCGAACTCCTTCATCTCCAAGAACAATTCATAGCCGGGCCGATGCCAAAGCGTCTCAAAGGTAATGGCTCGTCCGTCGCAGTTGCTATCAATGATTATGCTGTTCCATGTTACGGGCAACCTTGATTTGTCGCGCTCATCAAAAGCGAAGCGAAAATTATGCGAGATGGCATTCCTAACGAGTCTTGTGTATTCGTACCAAGGCGTACTTCGCAACCTGTTGAAAAGAGCGGGCGGCTTAACGGCTCTATCGAAATCTGCGCAATAACCCTTCAAAAGCTCGAAAGGTAGGCGGATGAGCGAATGAAGATGGTTCAGGAGGAATTGGGAGGAGATGATCTCGCTTCGGTTGCGGTCTTCTAGCTCCGCTGCCAAATCGGAAAACATGATGGTTCGCCCCGCAACCATCATGGAGAGCGATTTTGCTTCGGATTTCACGCTTGGCGTGAACGGCGCTATATCCCTGATCCAGTGACTACAGAGGATTGCCAGTCGATAGTTCTTGTCTTCGCTGCTAAAGTAGTCCAGTATTTCGGATTTACTAAAACGCATGAGTTCCACCTTGCTGCAGAAGTGGGTTGCTTCTTCACTTGAATCGCTCAAACGGCTAAAGGATTCAGCACGAAATGGGATACCGAGCCTGCATTTCTGGAAATGCGATGCAGACCAGCCCCTCCTCGCCAAGTAGACGTATACGCCTTTTGAGGAATTCAGGCAGGCTTATGGATTCACTCAACACCATCATCAGGTCATATCCGTTCATCACAAAGAAAGAGGGAGATTTACCTTGTGTGATGGCCTGACGCGCATTAGGGGACACGTCGTTCAGCGCGATGAAGACCCCGCGTGTGAATGTGGACTTTCCTTCAATCTTCCCCCGAAAGACGAGCAAGGGCGCTTCAGGCAGTGCATCCTTTTCCCATTTCGCCTCCACTAGGTACACCTCGCCTTCCAGTAGGAACGAACCGTCGATCTGCTCACCAAGGACACGAAACGCGGGGCGCGGATTCAACTCGTAAATCATGAAAAGCCGATTGAGCAGTTTCTCTAAAGCGAGGCCCGCTCTGTTTCGATCGTTGTCGGCGCACAATAGAAGGAATTCTTCCTTCAGACTGCGCAACTCCTGAGAGCGCTTCTCCTGGGAAGAGATTTCCTGTTGTTCAGCGACGGCTTGTTCTAAATGCTCTTGCACGCGTTCCGCTGTGCTTTGCTTCAGGGAATCACGAAAGGTCTTGTCCCAAAGCTCAGGGAACTTGAAACCAACCTCATAAATAAGACCGTTCAGTGTGTCGATTTCCTTCGCGGTAATGGGCTTTCCCTGTTTCTCCCGGTAGGCAATGCCACAGCGGACAAGTTCCAGGATCAACGCTTGGAACAGGCTCCTACGGTGTTCCAGTGCTCCCGTGAGCAAAGCGTTTATCGCTGGCCTCTTGCTCCCGCCGGGCCAGAAGTCGCCCAGGCCCACCTTCGCCGCAACGGTTCCGAAATTGACATGGCCTGTCCAGGCAGCGTTTCCAGAACCCGGCAGAAAGTCATACAAAACCTCGACGAGGCCCGTGACGGCCCTAGTTTCCCTCAGCGAAAGCGCCATTCTTCTATCCTCGCTAAACCTCTACTTCTCGTACTCATCCGGAGAGGGATCATCCTCCTGTCGATCATAGAGCTTTATCGTGGGAGGCGAGAAATGATTCGTTGCTGCGCATCTGCGAGCGTTCCGCCATTCTTCAGGTAATCCGTGACGCCGGTCGCGCGTGGCCTGTAATTGCTGATGGGCCTTTCAATGCGTGCCTCGCACGTCGCCGCATCGCGCGGTAGGCATCCGGATCTCAACGAGCGCCGCTTTCCGTCATCGCATTATCCTCACAATTTCTGACAGAAGCACGTCGAGCTGCTGGCCGCAGTTGACTTGCTGGCCCGTGGGCAGCGTTTCACTCTTGCGGATCGGCATGTGCAGATGCGCGTCTCCAACTTTGCGTGACGCGTTTTCAAGGTGATGCATTGTCTCCTTGAACGATCTGCCGCCACCGGCGTAATTGTTCGCGACCTCACTAAATGCCTTTAACCCGAACACTGGCGGAACATGGTCGAGCAGCCCGCGTATGAGCATCGCAGTTGCGTAATAATTCTGCATGCCGTATGACGAATTAATCTCCTCGCAGAGCCGCACCACTTTCCGGAAATCAAAATCAGTAGACACGAGAGAGCGCAGCTCAACTAAACGGCTCTCAGCGATCATGGCCGATCCATTGGCTATTGGTATAACGCCGTCGTCGTCGAGACCTTCCAAAGCCGCTTCGATTTCCGGCAGCAGCGCGTCCAGTTCTGCCTTGGCGTCATAGGCGGAGTACAGATCGTCAATCACCACCTCGATAGCATTCAGGCGGGATGCAGATGGCGAAGCCAAGACCGGAGCCGCCAGTCTTTTGAATTGCGTCACCAGGTAGCGGCAACTGCTCGTAACCGCAGTCTGTTCATCTGGATCGTCCGACGGACCACACAGACGGAGCTGCCGTGCGCTCTCAATGAGATCCAGGATGATCACTTTCCTCTTCTGGTTAGCAACCATGACCGTATGATAACGTCCATTATCGGGTAAGAAATCTATGGCCGAAGATCACACACAAGCTCGCCGTCGCTTTCTTCCAACAATACATCCGGAGCCGCGACCTGATCGCGCCGGCGCACCCCGGAGTTGGTCCTTATATAAACA